>NZ_JBKJTG010000204.1:0-27698 GCF_046590535.1 Phenylobacterium sp.
CGACATGCGGCGCGTGTACTGGGCCCGCTCCGCGAGGGTGGCGCTGGGCGGCACGGGATCGGTGGCTGTCGCCCGTTCCGAGCCCTCGGAGCCCGGCGGCGTGTGCGCCTCGTCGCCGGGTTGCGGATCGATCATGAAGCTCGACGCGCCCGCGGTCATGCCAAAGAACTCGTCGAAGCCGCGGTCCACCGGGTGGTAGCCCGCCGCCTGGCCCAGGTGCCACTTGCCGATCATCCCGGTGCGGTAGCCCGCCGACTTCATCACCTGGCCCACCAGGGTCTCGGACAGCGCAAGGCCCCCGGCACGGTCGCGGCCAACCGGATTGAACTCGTAGCCGAACCGCTGCTGGTAGCGACCGGTGAGCAGGGCGGCGCGCGAGGGCGCGCAGACCGGATGGGTAACGTAGCCCGAGGTGAATCGTACGCCGGCGGCCGCCAGGGCGTCGATATTCGGCGTGCGGATCACCTTGCTGCCGTAGACGCTGGTGTCGCCATAGCCCAGGTCGTCGGCCAGGATGACGATGATGTTGGGCCGGCGCGCTGGCTCGGGCGCGGCTTGCACGGCGGCCGGCAGGCTTGCGACCGCCGCCGCGGCCAGGGCCGCCAGGGCCACACTTTTCACCGGCTTCATCTGCATCTCCCCGCGGCGGCCATCGTCGCGCGTCCTGCGCCGGCTCATAGTGCCGCGACCGGCCGGGCCGGTCTGCACATCTCCGACGCAGGCTGCTATAGCTCCACGGCATGGAGCTGAGGCATCTCGAACAGATCTTCGAAGTCTGCCGCGCCGGCGGTTTCAGCGGTGCGGCCCGCAAGCTGCGCATATCGCAGCCGACGCTCAGCAAGAGCATCGCCCGCTTGGAAGCGCAGCTCTCCCTGAAGCTCTTCGAGCGCAGCAACGGAGCAGCCCGTCCCACCGCCTATGGCGCCTTCGTGGCCCAACGGGCAGAGGCCCTTCTGCAGGGGGTGGCGGCGCTCACCCGCGACCTGGAACAGATGGCGCGGGGGGAAGAGGGGCGCGTGCGCATCGCCGTTGGCCCGGCGACACGGCTGAAGCCTCTGCCGGAACTGCTGCGCCTGGTCGCCGAGCGGTTCCCGCGCCTGCACCTGGAGACCACGCTGGAAAGCGGCCAGGGCGTCATCCGCGCCCTGAACGAGGGAAGCGTGGACATTGCCCTGGGCTATTCCGAACACGCGGCGCGATACGGCGACCTGATCCGAAAGAAGCTGTTCGAGGACACGATAATTTTCGTGGCCCGGCGGGGACACCCCGTGCTGGACCTGCGCGATGTCACTCCCGAGGCGCTGTTGCGGCACCCGATCGCCTTGCCCAGCGTACTGCCGGGCCTGGAACACTGGGTCGGCACGATAAACCGCGAGCAGACCGACAACCTGACCGCTTTCGTCAGCGACGACTACGGCCTGATCACCCAGCGCGCCCTGTACACCGACGCCATCGCCATGGGCGCGTCCTTCCTGTTCGAGGACGAGGTGACGGCGGGTCGGCTGGCGCGGGTCTCCTGCACGCTCGACCTCACCTACTCGTGCTGGATGTTGACCACCGCCGAGCGCTGGCGCTCGCCGATCATCAAGTCGCTGGCCGAACTCGCCAAGGTCGCCGCCAGCCGCAAGCCGCTCAACGCCGCCGCCTGACCTGTGGGGGGGCTTGACGTTGTCAGGCCCGGGTCTCGATGACCTTGTCCAGAATTGGCTGGAGGCCGGCGATCTCCGTCAGCGGGCTCGGGCTGCGCCAGGCGAACTGCCGGATGCGGATGCCCTGGGGTGCGAAGTCCAGGATCGTGAACCCGGTCTTCTCCAGCGGGGCCTGGTGGGTCTCCAGGTCCACATCCGCGGGAATGAAGGCCGCCGTCCCTCGGAACGACGACGGGAACGCCAGATCGTCGACACCCAGCGGGCCGGTGAGGATGCTGTGGACGCCGCTCTGCGGCGTGAGGCCGCCGCTGCGGCGGATCCGCGCCGCGCCCACGGCGTGGAGATCGCCTGAGGCCACCAGGCTGTCGCGCCCGCGCGATCCGGCCAGGGCGAGCAGCCGCTGATGCTGTTCGAACCATCCGGCGCGCCAGCCGGGCTTGTCCGGTCGCGCCGCGGGCTTGCCGTCGGCGCCCAGCGCGTCGGGATACCATTCGCCCCACTTTCCAGCGCTCCAACCCCAGGGGGTCGAAGGGACCTGCATGACGTGCCGGATGTCGGCGTCGCCAGTGCGCCCGGCCAGCCAGGCCTCCGCGGCCGGCGGCACAAACGCGGCGCTGTCGGCGTCGACCGTCAGATAGCCGCGGCAGTCGTACAGGAGCCCCTCGAACAGGCGGCCCCAGCGCATCGTCCCGAAGCTGCAGTCGACGCCCGGCAGGGTCCCCGGTCGGTTCACGTCGGGGAGGAATTCCGGCCAGAACATCGCCTGCAGCTGCTGGGTGGCCCCGCGGTTTAACGGTGACGCGGGAAAGGTCCCGCGCTCGCCGTAGAACTCGTCATTCTCGAAGTAGTCATGGTCGTCGCGGACGAACCAGACCGGGGTGGAGCGCAACGCCGCGCCATAGAGGGAGGCGATCTGGCGGTCGCCGACGGTGGCCAACATCTGCAGGTTCGCCGCGCTGTCGGCGGGTTGCGAGAGCATCCCGATCCGCCGGTTGATCGCGCTCGGCTGGCCGTTGTTGCGCCGCAGCCCGCTCTCCTGGTCCCAGTAGACGTGGTCGCCGATGGCCAGGACGGCGTCCGGTGCGAAGCTCAGGCCGCGCTGAAGCAGCGCCTGCCGGGTCGTCAGCGGAATGTGAGCGCGGCGCCCGTTCGTCGCCGGCTCCTCGTCCCCGCCGGCGCAGGTGAAGGCGAGAAGCCGAAACGCACCGGGCCGGGCGTCTGGCGCGGGCGTGGTGCGTAGTGACCAACGGTCCGTGGCGCCCTGGCCGCCCGCCGTAATCCTCAGCGAGTGGGACCAGTTCGGACGCAAGCCGCCCCCTTCGAAACGCCAATGCCGGCCACCCGGCGCAGTGGCCTGACCGGCGATGCGCCTGCCGTTCAGTTCCAGAACCGGAGGGACCCGGAGCGGCTCCGAGAACGACGTCTTCAGCCGGATCGCGTCGTGGGAGGCCGCCGGCAGGATGTGACGCACCGGGCCGGCGTTCCACGCCGCCGCCGCCGCCGTGTCGCTGGCGGTGAGGCTGGTGGCGGCGACCGAGCCGCAGAACACCCGGCGGTTCAGACTTTCCATCGGGCCGGCCCTCCCAGGCGCAGAGTGGAGCGTGCGGCGCACCGTCGTCTCCGGCGTCAACGCCATCCTCAGATAGCCGAAGGCTATGGCCTGGAACCAACCTTTCGCCGCTTCAAGCCGCATCGAGGGCGGTGGTTCCGACCGCGGCTTGCCTGTGAATACGGCGACTTAGGGCGAATTCGCGCCGCAGCCGGGCGCCCTGCGGCGGCGGCGGGCCGGCCCTCCGGCGTCGAGCTTGCCTGGGGCCGCCGCCAACGTGGCGCATTGACGGCCAACCAAGGCGTTTCCATCAGTGGTCCAACAAACGTGATCCGGCCTCTCAGGGACGGACAAGGGGGAAAACATGAACCGGACAGCACTGCTCTCCTCAGCTGCGGCGTTCGCGCTGCTCGCCTTCGGCACGGCCGCCGCTCAGCAGGCGGGCGAGCCCGTCGGCCTGGCGGAAGTCGTGGTCACCGCCCAGAAGCGGGTCGAGAACGTCCAGGACGTGCCGATTTCCGTCACCGCCTTCAACAGCGAGACCCTCAAAGCAGCCGGGGTGAACGACGTGCGCGACCTGCGCCGGATCACGCCGAACCTCAACCTGACCACCTCGTCTCAGCAGACCAACACGCGGGTGATGATCCGCGGCATCGGCACCGCCGGAAACACCGCCATCGAGCCCAGCGTGGCGTCCTTCGTCGACGGCATCTACATCCCGCGGGTGGGGTCCCTGTTGGCCGGGCTCAACGACATCTCATCGGTGGAAGTGCTGCGCGGGCCGCAGGGTACGCTGTTCGGCCGCAACGCCTCGATGGGCGCGATCCTGTTGCGCACGACCGAGCCGCAGGACACCCTGGGCGGCGAGTTGTTCGCCTCGGTCGGCGACTATGGGCGCCGGCGCCTGTCGGCGACCGTCAATGTGCCGATCAACGAGAGCCTGGCCGGCCGCGTGTCGGTGCTGGGCTACCGCGCTGAAGGGTACGGCGTGAACGACCTGACGGGCCGCAGCCTCGGGCGCAACGACGGCTTCTCCGTCCGTGGGGCGGTCCGCTGGGAGATCACGCCCGAAGTAACGTGGGTGCTGCGCGGCGACAGCCAGCACCTGACCGGCGACGGCAACAACACCGTCACCGTCGTCGCCGCCACGGTGAGCCCGCAGGCGCGGATCAACTGGCAGACCCGCCTCGACCCGGATGGCGCGGGCCCGCTCACCGGCGACCTGCCCTATCTCGACGACACCTATCGCCGCAACGTTCGCCAGGAATCCGAAGGCGACCTGGCGGACTACCAGACCGGGGTCGCCAGCGATCTCACCTGGGACCTGCCCGGGGATTACCAGCTGAAGCTGATCAGCGGCTACCGGGACTGGCACAACGATCAGTACCAGGTCTCCACGGGCAGTACCCCCCTGGCCCTTTCCAGCCGGTTGGGCACCTTCGACAGCCAGAGCCACTCCCAGGAGCTGCAGCTGCTGTCGCCTGAGACGCTGATGAATGGGCGGGCGAGCTTCGTCTCGGGCCTCTACTACTTCGAGGAGGAGTACGACATCGGGCAGGTCGTCAATCTGTACCCCTCCTTTTGTGAAGTGTTCATCCGCAACACCAGCACCGCCGCACGCCTGGCGGCCTGCCGCGCCGCGCCGCTGACAAACGCCTCGTTGATCTACTTCGACCAGACCACGGAATCCTACGCGGCCTATGCGCAAGGAACCTTCAATGTCACCGAGCAGCTCGGACTGACCGCGGGCATCCGCTACTCCAAGGACGACAAGAGCGGCCGGTTCCGGGCGATCACCAACAACAGCGCAGCCGCCCAATCGCCTGAGAACACCGCGCTGGCGCTCGAGGAAGACAAGATCACCTATCGCCTGAACGCCACCTATCGGCCGGCCGACGGGATCATGCTGTTCACCAGCTATTCCACAGGCTTCAAGTCCGGCGGGTTCGACACCGGGGCCGGCACCACCGGCGCCGTGGGCGCGGCGGGGCGGACCTTCAAGCCGGAATCCACCACCAACATCGAGCTGGGCGCCAAGTCGGCACTGTTCGACCGTCGGCTGATCGCCAATCTCACCTTCTATCGCACCGAGATCACGGAGTACCAGTTCCGCACCTATGACGGCGCGCAGTTCCGGGTCCGCAACAACGGCGAGGTGCGCCAGCAGGGCTTCGAAGTGGACATGATCGCCCGGCCGATCCCGCCGCTGACCCTCACCTTCTCGACCGCTTATCTGGACTCCCAGTACACGGACTTTCGAGGCGCGCCGCCGCTGCCGGCTTTCACGACCCCCCAGGACCTCACGGGCCAGCGCCTGCCCTATTCCCCGCAATGGCAGGGCGCGGCGTCGGCGCAGTACGTGGGTGACCTCTCCGGCGGACTGAGCTGGGTGGCGCGCGGGGACATGAGCTTCACCACCGAGACCAACCTCAGCGCCTCGGGCGACAACAACCCGCAAGCCGCCCAGGAGGGCTACAGCGTGTTCGCGTTGCGGTTCGCCATCCGCGGTCCGGATCAGAAGTGGGAAGTGGCGATCGCCGCCCAGAACCTCACGGACGAGACCTTTTGCCTGGGCATCTTCAACCAGCCCAGCAATGGGCCGTTCGGCCTGAACAATGCGGCCACCGGGGGCACGGTCCTGCGCTGCACCCTCAACGAGCCCCGCAACGTGGCGCTGGAGCTCAAGGCCCGCTTCTAGGCGAGCTGCAGCTCAGCGATCCCGAGTCCGCCCTCGCCTCTCACGGCGTAGACGAGGAAGGTCCGACCGCCTTCCTCGTAGATGGCCGGGTCGCGCAGCTGGTTGACCGGCATGTTGACGGCGCTGCGGTAGGAGGGCGCCAGCGGCAGTCCCGCGCCTTCCCAGGGCCGCTCGGGCCGCAGCACCTCGACGGGCGGACTCTCCTTCCACGACACCCAGTCGCTGGAGAGGTCGATGGTGGAGGCGTAGATCCGCTCCGGCGCATCCCCGACCCGCGTCCAGAAGACGTGCAGGGTGTCGCCGCGCTTGAGCACGGCGCTGTGGCGCTGATCGGGACCAAAGAGCCTCGGTCCCGCCTCGAAGCCGGCGAAGCCGTCCCCCGACCGGGAAAAGATGCCTGGCATCGACATGGCGTAAATGTAGCCGCCATGGCGGAATGTCCGCATGTAGGGCCCGCCTAGCACCTCGCCCTGCGTCTGGAAGTTGACGCCGTCCCAAGAGACGGCGACCCGCGTGCGCTGGACACCGAACGCCTGCAGCCCATGATAGTACATTACGATCCGACGGCCGGCCTCGTCCACGTGGGCGTCAGGCGAGGCGATGTGCGGCAGGGTCGCGTCATCAAGGGCGCTGGGCACGCCGGGCGTGCCGAAGGGCGCCCGGCCGGGACCGCCAGCCACAGCCAGCTTCGCCTCCTCCGCCGCAGGGCCGGTTTGCCGCTCGATGGGGAAGCCCGACTGGGCCAGTTGCAGCGAGCCGGGGGCATGGACCTTCCAGGGCCCGGCCAAGCGGTCGGCATAGGCCAGGCGGATGTAGTCGCCCTTGTGGTCGGCGAAATAGAGGTAGTACCGGCCAAGCCGGTTGGGCAGCCAGCCCGGCGTACGGATCAGCGACGGCCCCTCGATGTTCGTTCCCATGCGGGCGTCCATGCCCGGTGCGACGATTGGGCGGTCGACCAGACGCCGCACTCGATAGCGGAGTGTCGCCGACATCGCCTCTCCTGAGATCAGTGAGGTCGGCAAGGCCGCGCCCGCCAACGCGATGAGCGCTGAACGTCGCGTCGGTCGCGCTCGCGGGAACCTGGGGTTTGAGGTCATGTCGGGTTCCGTTTCACCGGCCGTTGTGCAGCCTATCTCGCCAGGCGGTTCGCGCCGCGCCGCCGCTTGGCAACTCTTCATAGCCGGCAGGCATACCCCGCAAGGCCCTCACGCCCCGGTCATCGCCGGGCGATACAGCGGAAGCCCACGTGCGAGGTGGGACTGTCGATAGGCTGAGCGTAGCGCGCCGACGGACGATACCTCTGGCAGTAGTTGGCAGCGCAGAGGTGGGAACCGCCCTTGAGCACCTTGCGGCCGATCCGCAGAAGCGGCGAGGCGGGGTCATAGCTTTCATGTTCCCGCGCCGTGCGGGCGCGCGGCGGACCGCAGCAGGTTCGCCCCGGCTCGGCGCCGTCCGCAGCGTACCAGTCGTTGGTCCACTCCCAGACATTGCCGACCATGTCGTACAGGCCGAAGCCGTTGGCCGGGAAGGCGCCCACCGGCGAGGTCCGCTCGAAGCCGTCGTCCGCGCGGTTGTCCCAGGGAAACTCGCCCTGCCAGTAGTTGGCCATCATGCGGCCTTCGGGAGCCAGTTCGTCGCCCCACATGAAGGGCGCGCCGGAGACGCCGCCGCGCCCGGCGAACTCCCATTCGGCCTCGGTCGGCAGGGCCTTGCCGGCCCAGAAGGCGTAGGCCGAGGCGTCCGCGAAAGCGATCTGCACCACAGGGTGATCAAGGAGCGCAGCCACGTCGCCGTCAGGACCGGTGGGATGGCGCCAGTCCGCGCCGAACGTGAAGCGCCACCAGGCGCCCGAGTCCCCCAGGTCGACGGGTCCGTCGGGCTTGTTGAACACGGCAGATCCCGGCCTCGCCATGTCCGGCAACATGCCGGGATAGTCCAGGGGGTCCGGCGCGATCTCGGCGAAGGTGACGTAGCCCGTGTCTTCGACGAAGCGCGTGAACGCCCGGTTGGTCACCGGATGCTCGTCGATCCAGAAATCCCCCACCACCGCGCGGCGCACCGGCGCCTCCTCCGGATAGTGGGCGTCGGAGCCCATGAGGAACTCGCCGCCGCGGATCAGCCGCATACCCGCCAGCTTGCGGCGCTGCAGGCTAGTGGTTTTCACCCGGCTGACGGACATGGGACTCCTCTCAATTGCGACAGCCCTTCGGCCTGTCACCCGTCGGGATCAACCGGAGACCTACCCCGTCCATGCGCCCTCAGAATCCGGCCACACGCTCGAGCGTCCAGAAGGCGGCAAGGCCGCCGATGGCGTAGCTGGCTGTGGTGTAGGCCCAACGCCGGGGCGTCGGCCCCAAGCCGCGCGCCAGCCAGCCAAGGCCCAGCAGCGCAGCGATGAAGGCTATCTGGCCAAGTTCCACTCCGACGTTGAAGGCGAAGAGGGCCAGGGGAATCTCGTGCTGCGGCAGGCCGATGTCGGCCAGGGCGCTGGCGAAGCCCAGGCCGTGCAACAGGCCAAAGCCGAAGGCCAGGGTTGCGGGCCGCAAGCCGGCCGCGCGGCTGGGATCGTCGCGCGCCCGCAGCACCTCGACCGCCAGCAACAGGATCGACAAGGCGATCAGCGCTTCCACCGGCGGCACGGGAACGTGAATGACGCCCAGGGCCGCCAGCGACAGGGTGATGCTGTGCGCCGCCGTGAACGCGGTGGCGGTGACCAGCAATCGCCGCCAGCTTCCCACGAACAGCACCAGGGCCAGGACGAACAGCAGGTGGTCGTAGCCCAGCAGAATGTGCTCAAGCCCAAGTCCCACGTAGGTGGCCAGCACCTGGGCGGGGCTGCCTTGTCGGGGGATGTCGAACGCCGGGCGGCTTGGCAGCACCCGACCGGTGATCACCTCGCCCGACGCGAACTGCACCCGCACCAGGCCATCGACCATCGCCCCCGGCAGGCCGTCGAAATCGACGCGGGTTCCGGCGAGGCCGCCGGGACAGGCGAGGCTCGTGCGCTCAATCGCAAATGAGCCGGTGACCTGGGAAGCTCCGGCAGGCGCCAGCGCACACCGCGGCTCGAAGCGCGGCCTGATGGCCAGCGGCCGGCTGTTGAACACCGGCCGCTTCCAGGTGACGTCATAGTGGCCCGGCAGGGTCTCGCGCAGGTCCAGGAAGACCGGCCGAATCTCGTGGGCGGTTGCGCCCCCTGCGCAGAGCAGGAGAAACCCGACGAGCGCGCCCAGCCAAGCCCTCACTTGGCCGTGCCCTGCAGCAGCCGCTTCATGGCGGCGTCGTCGACCGTGACGCTGTAGCGGCGGCGCAGGTCTTCATCCTGCCGCTTGCGGGCGCCGGTCATGGCCTCCGCCCGCCAGTCGGCGTCGATCCTTGGCCGTGCGGAGGCGAGCGTCGCCGGCGCCCCCGGCGTGCGGGCGGTCACGAGAACAAGGTGATAGCCGTAGCCGGACTCCACCGGCCCCTGCCAACGGCCGACGGGCAGGCGCCCATCCACCACCGTGGCGAAGTTCGGGCCGAAGTCCCGCGCGAGGTCGGCCGGCTTGGAGGCCTTGTAGCAACGTTCGAACGGCAGTTCCTGGCGCGTCTGGATGCGGGCGTTGGGATCGGCCAGCTCACCGGGCGACAGCTTGGCCAGCGCCGACTGCGCCGCCACGAGCCCGGCCGCCTGGTCGCCGAGATAGACCTGGCAGAAGGCCGTCTGCGTCGGTTCCCGGTATCGCTCGGGGTGGCGGGCGAGCTGGTCGGTGAGTTGCCGATCGGTGGCGATCATGTCCGCAGCCTGGGCGCCCAGCATGAAGTCGTACTTCTGGGCCAGCCGACGCCGGACGATGGTGTCGTCGCGGTCCAGCCCCAGGGCCAGGCCCTCGCGGTAACGCACTTCCTCGTCGATGTAGCCTCGAATCGCCGAGCGCATCTCGGTGGCGTCCGGGGCGTGGCCGAACTGGCCGATCCAGGTGTCGTGCAGCCAGCGCAGCTCGGCGGCCCCCACCCGGATCTCAGTGGGCACGGCCTCCGCGTGAGGGTTCTTCAATTTCCAGCCGCCGTAGATCAAAACGCCGATCAGCACGAACTGGACCAGCGGTTGTTTCAGCAGACTCCAAGCACGCGCTCGCACCGACACCCCCGCCCCATCTCAATGCCTAGTTAACCCGTCTCCTGCCTCGGTCCAGCCCTACGCCACATGCCACTGGGCTATGAGGTAGGTCGCGCCAGGCCAAGCAGCCCGCGACAACTGAGCGCCGGCGGAAATGACCGATCGCGGCGCGTGGTCGCAGGCGGCGCTTGCTTAGGTTGATATTAGGGCTAGTGCGGGCATCTTGACCGCTCGTTGCGGGGTGGAGCCGGCATGCCATCGATCATCGGACGCCGACAGGCGCTGCGGCTGGGCGTAGCCGCCTTGCTTGGAGGCTTCGCTCAGCCATCCTTCGCCCGGGCGCTGGGCGTCGACGCGCCGCGGCGCGCGATCCTGCACAACCTGCACACCGGGGAAACCTTCGACGAGGTCTATTACGAGGGCGGCCGCTATGTGGCCCAGGCCATGGCGCAAGGCATGAAGGTGCTGCGTGACTGGCGCACCGGCGAAGAGAAGATGATCGAGCCCCAGCTGTTCGACGCCCTGCACGCCATAAACCTGCGGCTGGAGACCGACCGGCCGTTCCAGATCATCTCCGGCTACCGCTCACCCACGACCAATTCCATGCTGCACGCCAAGAGCTCAGGGGTGGCCTCCAACAGCCAGCATACCCTGGGCAAGGCCGTGGACGTGCGCCTGCAAGGCGTTGACCTGCGCAACCTGCGCAAGGCGGCCCTCGACGTGGCCGCCGGCGGCGTCGGCTTCTATCCGCAGTCCAACTTCGTGCACGTGGACACCGGCCGCGTCCGCCAATGGGCCGGGTCTTAGGGCTCTAGCCCGTCGGCTTCGTGGGCGGCTCTTCGGCGGGCGGCTCCACCGTGGTCATGCCCACGGCGGCGGCGTCCTCAGCCACCTGATCGTCGGGCTCGGCTGGGACGTCGGCGACGGCGGCCGGCGCCTCAGGCTCGGGCGCCGCGACCACCTGGGGCCGGGCAGGTTCGTCGGCGACCACCGCCGCGTCCACCGGCCGGGGCCGGTCCACGGGCTCGCCGCGGTCGCGCAGAAGGGCCAGGATCACCAGCAGGGCAACGCAACCCGCCGCCAGCAGCAGCACGAACCTCAGCATGGATCAGGCCTCGCTCCCCTTGGACTTAGAGCCGGCGAGCACACCCACCCGTTGTAAGAGCCCGCGGTCCCAGCCGTACGGATCGGAGCGGAAATGCATCTGCCCATCGGCGCCGGCGAACGTGGTCCAGTAGAGGATGTAGACCGGAATGCGATCTGGCAACTGGGCGCGCACCGTGGTCCCTGCGGCCACCTTGCCGGCGATGGCCTCCTTGCTCCAGGCGGGGTCGGCGGCCAGCAGCGCCTCGGCCAGCGCCTGTGGCTTCTCCAGGCGCACGCAGCCGTGGCTGGCCTGGCGGGCGTAGCGATCGAAGCCGCCCTTCGAGGGCGTGTCGTGCAGATAGACCGAATAGGGGTTCTCGAAGTCGAACTTGTAGCGGCCCAGCGCGCTGGTGGGCCCGGCCTTCTGTTGCAGCCGCTTGCCGCCGCCCTCGGTGGGAATGACCACATAGCCGGAGCGGGTGAGGTAACCGGGGTTCTTGCGCTCCTTGGGCCAGAGCTCCTCGTTGGCGATGGAGGTGGGGACGTTCCAGGGCGGGTTCAGCACCACGCTGTGGATCTCGGAGGCCAGCATCGGCGTCTCGTCGCCGCCGGCCCGGCCCGACACTGCCTTCATGGAGAGCACCGGCTTGTCGTTGCGGAACAGGGTGACGATGGCGGCGCCGGAGTTCACCTGCACCCGGGTGGCCGGCATGGTCCGGGGCATCCAGCGCCAGCGCTCCATGTTGGCGATCACCTGCAGCACCCTTTGGCCCACCGGCTGGTTGAGGGCGGCCAGCGTCTCTCCGGCCACGACCCCGTCGGGCTTAAGGCCGAAGCGCCGCTGGGCGCGGATGACACCCTGCTGGAGGGCCGTGTCAAAGGTCGCGCCGTCCGCCGGCACATCCTTGTCTTCGGCGGCCAGGCGAGCCCGAAGCGCCGCGACCCTGGGGCCCGTGGCGCCCAATCCGAATGCGGCGCCCTCGGGGACTGGCTTCCACCCACCGTCGTCGGCGATGGCGCGGTATCTGGCGAGGCCGCGGCGGAGCGCGCTGTAGCCCGAATAGGCAGGCGCGAGGCTGTCCAGGAACGGGCCCAGCCGATCGGTGGCGATGGCCTGGGCCAGTTCCGGCGTCGGGTCGAAGGGCGCGGGCCGAAGCCCCCACATGGCGGGGAAGTCGCCGGGCAGCAGGCGGCCCACCCGTAGGTCGTGGGCGTAGCGCACCAGCCCGTCCGCCAGGGCCTTGTGCTGTTCAGGGGTAGGCTCTCCGGCGACGTCCGCCGGGGCATAGGCGGTGGCGGAGAGGCCATGCAGCGGGGCGTCGCCCAGCACCTTGAAGACCAGGGCGGCCTGGGCGGCGCTGAGCGGCGGCAGGGTCACGGGCGCCTGCGCCGTCATGGCCGCCGACGCCGCGGCGGGCTCCTGGGCGTGGCCGCCGCCGGCCATTACCATGGGCAGCGCGACCGCCATCGCCGCCAGCCGGATCAGACCCGGTCCGGAACGCTTCTCACCAACCGACATATGCTTGAACACCTAAGCTTCGCCCTAAGGGTTACAACGCGCGGGGGCGCCGTTTCGTGGCGCCGATCAGACCAGCGCCTCGAATTCATCCACAAGCCGTTCGAGCTGCTTCATCCCGGCCGCCCAGAAGGCCTTTTCCCGCGGATTCAGGCCGAAGGGCGCCAGAGCCTCCACGTAGGTCCGCGTCCCGCCCGCTGCCAGCAGGTTCTCGTAGAGGGGCGCGAAACCCAGGGGGTCCTCGCGGCGCTTTTCCATCAGCCCGCGCACCAGGAGGTCCCCGAAGGCGTAGGCGTAGACATAGAAGGGTGCGTGCACGAAGTGGCTGATGTAGGCCCAGTAGTGCTCGTAGCCGCGGTTCAGCCGGATAGCCGGGCCCAGGCTTTCGCCCATCACCTCCAGCCACAGGCCGCCGATCTGGTCCGGCGATAGCTCACCCTCGCGCCGGGCGGCGTGGAAGCGGCTTTCGAAGCGATGGAAGGCGGTCTGGCGGACCACGGAGTTGATCCCATCCTCAATCTTGCCGGCGAGAAGCCCGCGCCGCTCGGCCGGCGAAGCGTTGGCCAGCAGGCGTTCGAACACCAACCCCTCTCCGAAGATCGAGGCGGTCTCTGCCAGCGTCAGCGGTGTGTCGGAGAGGAGTGTGCCCAGGGGCGCGCAGAGCGTCTGGTGCACCGCGTGGCCGAGCTCGTGAGCCAGCGTCAGGACGTCGCGGCGTTCGCCCATGAAGTTCATCAGCACATAGGGGTGGCGGTTGGCAGCCACCGGATGAGCGTAGGCCCCCGACTGCTTGCCGGCCCGGGGGCGCGCGTCGATCCACGGGTGGTTGAAGAACACCTGGGCGGTGTCGGCGAACTTGGGCGCGAGGCCCGCAAAGCTCTCCAGCACCATGGCGCGGGCCTCGTCCCAGGCGTAGGTGCGCGGCGCGGCGGCGTCCAGAGGGGCGTTGCGGTCCCAGTGGTCGAGCACGTCCCTGCCCATGGCCCGGGCCTTCAGCCGATAGTAGCGGTGGCTGACGCTTTCGTAGGACTCCACCACCGCGGCCTCCAGGGCGGCCACCGCGTCGGCGTCCACCTCGTTGGCGATGTGGCGGGAGGCGGCGGGATCGGCATAGGCCCGCCAGCGGTCCTCGACCTCCTTCTCGAAGGCCAGGGTGTTGAGGCATAGCGCCAGGGTTGACGTGCGCTGCTCCAGGGCCTTGGCGAGGCCATTGGCCGCCTGCCTGCGGCGCGCCGCGTCGGGATCGGAGAGGCGGTTCAGGGTCTCCGAAAGCGTCAGGCTTTCCTTGCCCACCCGGGCGGTGAGCGTGGCCAGGGTCTCGTCCGACAGCCGGCTCCAGTTGGCCACTGCAGGACCGCGGTCGACCAGCATTCGCTCCAGGTCGGGGGTCAGCTCGTGGGGCCGCGACAGCCGCACGCGCCGCAGCCACGGCCGCCAGCGGGCCGCGGGCGGATGGGCGGTGAGCGCGGCCTCGATCTCCGCCTCCTCCAGCACGTTGATCTCCAGGGTGAAGAACAGGCTCTCGGCGGCGATCTGGGACGACCTGGCGCGAAGGTCGGCCTCGAACTTGGCCCAAGCCGGATCGTCCCTGGCGATCGACGACGACAGGGAGGCAAAGGCGCCCACGCCGTAGAGGTGGTTGGCGGCGTCTTCGTAGAACCGAATTCCCTCGTCCAGCAGGGCGCCCAGCCGCGCCGGCTCGGCCCGCGTTGCGACGAGGCGGCCCTTCAGAGCGACCAAAGCGTCGTTCGCCTGCCTGGCGGCGGTGAGGTCGGTCTCGATCCGGGGATCGCTGCGCCCGACATAAAGATCGTCCAGGCGCCACTCGGGCAGGTCTTGGCTCTTCAGGGGGGCGTTCATGGCGGACATGTAGCGCGCCCAGGCCCCGACCGGGAGGCCACCTTTCACATCTTGTGCGTCGCCAGCAGGATCGAAGTTTCGGTGGCGGCGATGCCTTCGAGCTTGCGGATGTCGTCCAGGGTGCGGCTGAACTCGGCGAGGCTGGCGGTGTTGAGCTCGGCCACCAGGTCCCAGCGGCCGTTGGTGGTGGAGATGGCGGCCACCTCCGGAAACCCGCGCAGGGCGGCGACCACCGCGGCCGACCGCTCGCCCTCGATGGCGATGGTCATCAGGGCGCGGACCCGGCTCGCCTCCATCTCCGGGCGCGTGCGGACCGTGAACCCCTGCAGCACGCCGCCGGCCAGCAGGCGGCCGATGCGGTTCTGCACGGTGCCGCGGGAAATCTTCAGCCGTGCGGCCAAGGCCGAGGCCGGCTGGCGCGAATCGGCCCGCAGCAGGGCGATCAGCCGACGGTCGAGGTCATCCATCAAATTGTCGCCAGTTGTGAGCAAATCGCCAGATAAAGACGCACAATGTAGCAGCCTGCCTGCTTTTCGCTAGCACCAGGGCGGGCCACCCTCGGTCGACGTGTTCGACGAGGTTTCCCGATGGATGGCCGGCCCCACTTCCTGATGACCGACCCGGGTCATTACGACGTCAGCTACCAGATCAATCCCTGGATGAAGCCGCAGGACTGGACCCCACAGCGCCTGGCCCAGGCCAAGGCGTCAGCCGGCGCGCTGAAGGCCGCCCTGGAGGACGCCGGCGCCGCCGTCGAGATGGTCGAGGCCGCCGCCGGCCTGCCCGACCTGGTGTTTCCCGCCAACGCCGCGGTGGTGCTGGACGGCCGGGTCCTGCTGGCCCGCTTCCGCTATCCGGAGCGGCAGGGCGAGGAGGCGGTGTTCCGCGCCGCCTTCAAGGACCTGCGCCGCCGCGGGCTGGTGGACAAGATCGTCGACCTGCCGCCGGGTATGTTCCACGAGGGGGCCGGCGACGCCATCTGGGACGCCGACCGCAAGGTGTTCTGGGCGGGCTTCGGGCCGCGCTCCAGCCGCCAGGCCCTGCCGGTGATCGCCCAGGTGTTTGGCCGCGAGGTGGTGGGCCTGGAGCTTGCGTCCGACCGCTTCTACCACCTGGACACCTGCTTCTGCCCGTTGGCCGGGGGCAAGCTGCTCTACTATCCGCCGGCGTTCACGCCCGCGGCCCAGGCCGACATCCGCGCCCGCGTGCCGCAGGCCCAGCGCATCGAGGCCAGCGACGCCGACGCCGCAGCCTTCTGCGTCAATGCGGTAAACATCGGGGCGCGGATCGTCATGGCCCGCGCCCCGGACGCCCTGAAGGCCCGGCTCAGCGCGCGCGGCTATCATGTGATCGAGGTCGACCTCGATCCCTTCATCCTCTCCGGCGGCGCGGCCTACTGCATGACCTTGCGCCTCGACCGGACCTCCACGCCCACCGCCAACCTTCTGGCCGCCGAATAGGGGACGCCCCGATGAACGATATCGCCCTGCAACGCTCGCTCACCGCCGACCTGATCGCGCTCGAGGCCCGCTACGGCGCGAAGAATTACAAGCCCCTGGACGTGGTGCTGACCCGCGGCGAGGGGGTCCACGTCTGGGACGTCGAGGGCCGCCGCTACCTGGACTGCCTGTCGGCCTATTCCGCGGTGAACCAGGGCCACTGCCATCCGAAGATCCTAGAGGCCATGGTCGCCCAGGCGCAGCGGCTGACGCTCACCTCCCGGGCTTTCCGCAACGACCAGCTCGCGCCCTTCTACGAAGAACTCTGTGCGCTGACCAACTCCACCAAGGCCCTGCCGATGAACTCCGGCGCCGAGGCCGTGGAGACCGCGCTAAAGGTGGCCCGCAAGTGGGGATATCAGGTGAAGGGCGTGCCGGCCGGCCGGGCCGAGATCATCGTCGCCGCCGACAACTTCCACGGCCGCACCGTGGCCATCGTGGGCTTCTCCACCGACCCTCAGTCGCGCGACGGCTTCGGGCCCTTCGCGCCGGGCTTCAAGGTGGTCCCCTATGGCGACGCCGCGGCCCTGGAAGCCGCCATCACGCCAGACACCGTGGCCTTCCTGGTGGAGCCCATCCAGGGCGAGGCCGGGGTTATCATCCCTCCCGCCGGCTACCTGAAGGCGGCCCGCGACCTCTGCACGCGGGAGAACGTGATCCTGATCCTGGACGAGATCCAGACGGGCCTGGGCCGCACCGGCAAGCTGCTGGCCGAGGCGCACGAGGGGATCGAGGCGGACCTGACCCTGATCGGCAAGGCCCTGTCGGGCGGCTTCTATCCGGTGTCCGCCGTGCTCTCCAATTCCGAGGTCATGGGCGTGCTGCATCCGGGCGAGCATGGCTCGACCTTCGGCGGCAACCCGCTGGCCTGCGCCGTAGCCCGCGCGGCCCTGAGGGTGCTGGTGGAAGAAGGCATGATCGAGAACGCCGCCACGGTCGGCGCCCGGCTGCAGGGTCACCTGGCCGGGATCAAGGCCAGCGGGGTCAAGGACGTGCGCGGCCGCGGGCTGATGATCGCCGTGGAGCTCCATCCCGACGCGGGCGGCGCGCGGCCGGTGTGTGAAGCGCTGCAGGACCGGGGTCTGCTGGCCAAGGAGACCCACGACCACACCATCCGCATCGCCCCGCCGCTGATCCTAACAGAGGCCCAGGCCGACTGGATCGCCGACCAGTTCGCCGCGGTGCTCTCCTAGGTCGCCGCAGCCGGGCCTCCCTTGGCGGGGGCCACCGCCGGGAGGGCGGCGCCCTTGGCTTCGGAGATCACGTAGGCGCGCAGGTCCTCGGCCTCCTTGGGCGTCACGAAGCGGGCAAAGCTGGCCATGCCGCGCGAAGCGCTGGTCCCGTCGATCACCACGCCCTTCCAGGCTTCCGCCGAGGCCAGTATGGGCGAGGCCCGAAGGTTCGGCAGCCAGGCGCCGGTGGCGTTGGGCCCGTGACAAACCTGGCAGTTCTGGTGGTAGACCGCGAAGCCGTGCTTCACGTCGCCGGTGGAGGTGAGCGTGGCCACGTCAAGGGTCGGTTGCTCCGACACGGGGAAGGCCGGCGCCACAGCTTTGCCGCCCAGCTTGAAGACCAGCAGACGCCCGGGCAGGCGTGGCCGCTGTGGCATCAGACCGGGGGCCGAGATCTGGCCGCCGCCGCCGGCGCCGACCATGAGCGCCACATACTGTTCGCCGCCGAGTTCATAGGTCATCGGGGCCGCGATCACCCCGTTGCCAGTCTTGTAGCTCCAGAGCCTGGTCCCCTTGGCCGCGTCATAGGCCATGAACTCGCCCTGGGCGGCGCCCTGGAACACCAGGCCGCCGCCGGTGGAGAGCACGCCTGCGTTCCAGAAGTGCGGGTGCTGGACGCGCCAGACCTCCTTCTGGGCCACCGGGTCATAGGCGATCAGGGTTCCCTTGATCATCGCCATCAGGGCGGCGAGCTGGGCCTGGTCGGTGGGTAGCGCATTGGCCAGGAAGTCGGTGCCGACATTCCACGCGCCGGGCCGGTAAGCGAAGGCCTTGTCGTCCACATAGGCGAACGGGGTGGCCTGGGTGGGGATGTAGACGAGGCCGGTCTTGGGGCTGAACGCCATGGGCTGCCAGTTGTGGCCGCCCAGCGGGCCGGGCAGGCCCAGGGCCGGCGCCGTCTCGTAGCGCGCGCCAGGGGTCTCGATGGGGCGACCGGTCTTCAGGTCCACGCCGCTGGCCCAGCTGGTTGGCACATAGTTCTTCGCCGAGATCAGCTGGCCGGTGGCGCGGTCCAACACGTAGAAGAAGCCGTTCTTCGGCGCCTGCATCAGCACCTTGCGGGCCTGGCCCTCAATGGTCAGGTCGGCCAGCATGATGTGCTGGGTGGCGGTGTAGTCCCAGCTCTCGCCGGGCGTCGTCTGATAGTGCCAGACGTAGGCCCCGGTGTCGGGCTTCAGCGCCAGGATCGAGGAGACGAACAGGTTGTCGCCCTTGCCGCCCGAGCGCTTCATGTGGTTCCAGGGCGTGCCGTTGCCAACCCCCAGGTAGACGATGTCCAGCGCCGGGTCGTAGGCCATGGCGTCCCACACCGTGGCCCCGCCGCCGGTTTGCTTCCAGGCGCCGTCGGACCAGGTGGCGTTGGCTTTCTCGGCCATCACCTTGTCGGATGCCGCGCCGTCCGCAGCCCCCGTGGGGTTGGGGGCGGTGTAGAAGCGCCAGGCCATCTTTCCGGTGGCCGCGTCATAGGCCGAGATGTAGCCGCGTACGCCGTACTCCGCGCCGCCGTTGCCGATCAGCACCTTGCCCTTGATGACCCGGGGCGCGCCGGTGATCGTGTAGGGTTTCGAATTGTCGGTGGTCTGGGTGGACCAGACCGGCTTACCGGAGCCGGCGTCCAGCGCGATCAACCGGCCGTCCAGGGTGCCCACGAACACCTTGCCCTTCCAAATCGCCACGCCGCGATTGACCGTGTCGCAGCAGGCGTCGAAGCCCTTGGCGCCGGCGACCTTGGGATCGAAGGCCCACTTCTGCTGGCCGGTCTTGGCGTCGTAGGCGTAGACCTTGGACCAGGCGGTGGTTGTGTAGAGGACGCCGTCCACCATCAGCGGCGTGGCTTCCTGGCCGCGGTCGGTGTCGAACTGGGCGTACCAGGCAAGGCCGAGCTGGGCGACGTTGCCGGCGTTGACCTTGTCCAGAGGGCTGTGGCGCTGCTCGGAGTAGCTCTTGCCGTAGGACAGCCACTCGGCGTTGCCCTCGGCGGCCAAGAGGCGCTTCTCGTCCACCCCGCCGGAGCCGGCGGGCCTCTGGCAGGCGGCCATTGAGGCGGCGAGCGACAAGGCCAGCCCAAGCTTGAAGATCGTCATCGCGCCCTCCCCAGCCGGTCTGAAGCGCGGCCTTGCGGGAGGTTATGCGCGCTCTGGCCGGGCCCGCAAGCGTTCCCCAGCGGCGCCCTGGCCCCGCTCCACCAGCCAGGCAGCGGCGCCCACCACCAGATAGACGGCCAGGGCGGACATGCCGATCTGCATGGGATCACCGGTGGGCGGGCTGAACATGGCGGCCACCTGCACCACTACCAGCAGGCCCACGAACACCACCGCGGGCCAGACCGTGCGTCCGGCCTGCACCCGCTGGGCCGCCCAGTACATGCCCGCCAACCCCAGCAGGCCGATCTCCAGGGCCTGTTCCGGCACGGGAAGATTCCACAGTCCGAAGCCCACCTTGGTCCCGCCGAACCAGAGCTCCAGGTCCTGGCGGTGCACCGCCAGGTCAAGCAGCCAGTGGGAGAACACCACCGCGCCCACGATCAGCGAGCAGCGCCACGACTTCAGCAGGGCCAGTGTCAGCAGCCCACCGATGATCGACCAGGCCGCCGCGGCCGGCAGGCTGTGGGTCCAGGGCATGGAGTCCAGCACCAGGGTTGAGCCCGGCAGGCTTTCATCAATGCGGACCTTTTCCAGGCCCCCCATCACAAAGGCCGACCAGCCGATGTCCACGAACTGGGCGGCGATGACATAGGTCCACAAGGGCGCCCGAGGTTCGATCGCCTTGGCCGCCAGCGCCGCCGAATAGTGCCCCACGAACATGGCCGTCCCCCTCCCCTCAGACGAGGTCGGAAACAGACGTGGACTGGGCGGCTTCGTCAACCGCGGAGCTGCGCCGGGAGGGGACGCGCCGCACGTCGTCGTAAGCGGCGCACAGACGATGGATGGCCTCGTCCATCCGGCCGGGCGGCAGGGTGTAGGGAAGGCGCAGGAAGCGCTCGAAGGCGCCATCGACGCCGAACCGCGGGCCGGCGGCGATGTGCACGCCATAGCGCCGCGAGGCGGCGGCCAGGGCCGTGGAGACAGGCTGCGGCAGCTCCGCCCAGACCGACAGCCCGCCGGGCGGAAGGTCGATGCGCCAGTCGGGCAGGCGCTGAGCCAACACCCCAGCCAAGTGGGCCCGGCGCTGCCGCAGCACGGCGCGGCGCCCCGCGTGCGGACCGGCATCGAGGTGGCCGCGCTTGCCGCGGGCTGGCTATTGGGTGGGACGGTGGGCCTGGGGACCGTGCTCTATGCGGTCACTGTCGGACGGCTGGTGCATGTCTTTCTGCCGCTGTTCACCGTGAAGGCCGACACCGCGCGGGAACCCGCCGCCGTTAACCCCTGACTCAGGTCTCCGAAACCCCGCCTTTACCCCGCCCCTGTATCAATCCTGGACATAACGAGGCCTCGTCCCATGAGACGAGCGTCCAATTCAGGTGGGTGTGTTCAAATGACCAAGACGGTCCTGGTCGTCGACGACGATCCGACTCAACGCCGGCTGATCCAGGCCGTGCTCGAGCGCGAGGGCTTCGCCGTGGTCCACGCCGAGAATGGCGACGAGGCCATCAAGCGCCTGGGCGCGGGCGGGGCCTGCGACGTGGTCCTGCTGGACCTGGTGATGCCCGGCATCTCCGGCCAGGACACCCTGGTGGAGATGCGCGCCCGCGGCTTCAGCCAGCCCGTGATCGTAGTCACCGCCACCGGCGGAATCGATACGGTGGTCCAGGCCATGCAGGCCGGCGCCGTCGACTTCTTCGTCAAGCCAGCCGCGCCGGAGCGGATCATCGTGTCGATCCGCAACGCGCTATCCATGGGCGCCTTGAAGGGCGAGGTGGACCGGCTGAAGAAGCACCAGTCGGGCCGCACCACCTTCGCCGACCTGATCGGATCCTCGCCCGCCATGACCTTGGTCAAGCGGATGGGCGAGCGGGCGGCCAAGTCCTCCATTCCCGTGCTGATCACCGGCGAGAGCGGGGTCGGCAAGGAAGTGATCGCGCGCGCCGTGCACGGATCGTCCGATCGGGCAGGTAAGCCGTTCGTCGCGGTGAACTGCGGGGCGATCCCGGAGAACCTCGTGGAATCCATCCTGTTCGGCCACGAGAAGGGCAGCTTCACTGGGGCCCACGACAAGCACCTGGGCAAGTTCCAGGAGGCCAACGGCGGCACCCTGTTCCTCGACGAGGTCGGCGAACTGCCGCTGGATATCCAGGTCAAGCTCCTGCGGGCTCTGCAGGAAAGCGAGATCGACCCGGTGGGCTCCAAGCGCTCGATCCGGGTGGACGTGCGCATCGTCTCGGCCACCAACCGCGACCTGTCCCAGGCGGTGGCTGAGGGCCGCTTCCGCGAGGACCTCTTCTATCGGCTGAACGTCTTCCCCATCGAGGCCCCGGCGCTGCGGGAGCGCAAGGAGGACGTGCCGGCCCTGGTCGACTGCTTCGTGCGCCGCTACAATGTGGAAGAGGGCAAGTCCGTGGTGGCCGCTTCGCCGGAGACCATGGCCTTCCTCGCAGCCTTCGACTGGCCGGGCAACGTTCGCCAGCTTGAGAACGCCGTCTATCGGGCCATCGTGCTCTCCGACGCCCCCTATCTGCAGCCCTACGACTTCCCAGCCATCTCGGGCGTCGCGGCGCCGCCGCCGGAGGGCTCCGTGCCGGCCGGCATGCCCGAGCCGCTGCCGACCCCAGAGGAACTGATGGCGCAGATGACCGCCGAGGCGCCGGTGAAGATCCTGGACGGCCGCGGCCACCTGCGCACCCTGGAGGAGATCGAGCGCGACCTGATCCAGCTGGCCATCGGCATCTATGCCGGACACATGAGCGAGGTGGCCCGCCGGCTCGGCATCGGCCGCTCGACCCTCTACCGCAAGGTCCGCGAACAGGGGCTGGAGGAGATGGTCGCGGAAGCGGCGGCCTAGGCCTTCGGCTTGCGCCGGAAGGGCCTGCGCTTCAGCGCCTTCGGCTCGCCCTTGGCCTTGGCGACGATTTCCTTGAGCTTGACGTGCTGGAGCGCCGAGAGCGCCTCGCCCGCGGCCCCCTTCTCGGGGTCGCCGAAGGCGCGGCCGTAGGTCTTTACGCGGTCGGCCACCGAGCCCAGGAATTCACCCTCCCAGTCGGAGAGCTTGACGCCCGCGCGCTCGGCCATCCGCTGGGCGCGTTTCAGCGCATTCAGCGCAGAGCGTTTGGCCTGCGCCTTCCGATCGGGGACCGTCCGCTTCAAATCTCTCCCATCGCCGAGAGATAGAGGTCGAGGATGGCCTCTTCTTCCAGGCGCTTGGCGCGATCCTGCTTACGGATGCGGACCACCTTGCGCAGGATCTTCACGTCGAAGCCGTTGCCCTTGGCCTCGGAGAAGACCTCCTTGATCTGCTCGGCGACCTCGGCTTTCTCCTGCTCGAGCCGCTCGATGCGCTCGACGATGCTCTTCAGCTGCCCCTGCGCCGAGGCGTTCAGGACGTCGGGATGGGCGGATGCGTCGTCGGCCATGGGGAAGCAGTCTCACGAGTCTGAAGGGGCGGAAAGCCGCGGACCCTAACCACGCGCGCAGGTCCGATCAATCGCGCCTTGAACCTTCACCGCAGCCCATCCGTTGAGACGGATCGACGCGGAGGGCCGTCATGTCCCAATCTCCTAAGACCCGGCCGACCCAGGACGACGCGGAGGCCGCGGTTCGGACCCTGATCGAGTGGGCCGGCGACGATCCCGACCGCGAGGGCCTGCTGGAGACCCCCAAGCGGGTGGCCAAGGCCTACCGCGAGCTGTTCGCCGGGTATGAGACCGACCCGCGAGACTACCTTGAGCGGACCTTCGACGAGGTGGGCGGTTATGACGAGCTGGTGATTTTGAAGGATATTCGGGTGGTCAGCTTCTGCGAGCACCACATGCTGCCGTTCCTGGGCAAGGCGCATGTGGGCTACCTGCCGTCCAACCGCGTGGTCGGCATCTCGAAGCTGGCGCGGGTGGTGCACGGCTTCGCGAGGCGCCTGCAGATCCAGGAAAAGCTCACCGCCCAGATCGCCGGGGCGATCCAGGACATCCTCAAGCCCAAAGGCGTGGGAGTCGTAGTGATCTCCGAGCACAGCTGCATGACCATGCGAGGCGTCAACACGCCGGGCAGCCGACTGACCACCAGTCACCTGTTGGGCGAGGTGCGCGACGACCCCCGCACGCGGCAGGAGTTCTTTGACTTGGTCAGAAGTGGAGACTAGCCGCCGGGGCGGCAGACGGCGCTCAGCCCTGGCGGGCCTTATAGCGCGGGTCGGTCTTGTTGATGATGTAAACTCGGCCCTTGCGGCGCACGAGCTTGCAGTCGCGGTGGCGCGTCTTGAGCGACTTGAGCGAGCTTCTGACCTTCATGACCGCATCTTCGATAGTGGGCCGAAGGGCCCGGCCGGGTTGCAACAGAGCGCGCGCATATACGGGTCGGGTGTTTTCAAGTCAACGCCGAAGCACTCTGACGGCCTTGTGATTGAGACGACCAGCCCGGGCCGTTAGACTCCGTCACATGCGTCGCAGACACCTTCTCCTCCTCTATGTCCTGGCCGGATGCGCAAGCCCGGCCCGGGAACCCCCGCTGGGTCCGACCGCCACACCCGCACCACCCGTGGCTGAAGCGCCCGCGGCCAAGCCGACGCCCGTGGTCTCGGTCACCCCGCCGACGGCGTCGGGCGACATGATCTTCGACACCTGGGCCGCGGAGTTCCAGGGCCGCGCCCTGGCCGCGGGCGTCGCGCCGGCCCTGCTGGCCCGCGAGATGGCCGGCCTGACCCCCGATCCCCGGGTCGGCGCCCTGGACAGCCGGCAGCCGGAATTCTCCAAGCCGGTGGGCGACTATATCCGCGGGGTGGTCACCGCCGACCGCCTGGCCATCGGCCAACGCCGCCGCGCCGACGTGACGGCGTTCGGCGCCATCGAGCAGCGCTATGGGGTGCCGCGCGACATCCTCATCGCCATTTGGGCGATGGAGAGCGGCTTCGGAGCCATCCAGGGCGACAACGACACCTTCCGCGCCCTGGCCACCCTGGCCGCCCAGGGCCGCCGGCGCGCCTGGGCCGAGGGCGAGATGATCGCCGTCCTGAAGATCATCGAGTCGGGCGAGCACCCGCGCTCGCGGCTGCGCGGCTCCTGGGCCGGGGCCATGGGCCAGACCCAGTTCATCCCCACCAGCTACCTGGCCACCGCCGTGGACGGCGACGGCGACGGGCGGCGTGACATCTGGGGATCGCAGGCCGATGCGCTCGCCTCCGCCGCCAACCTGCTGGACAAGGCCGACTGGTCGAAGGGCCAGAGCTGGGCCCACGAGGTCACCCTGCCCCAGGGCTTCGACTACAGCCTCACCGAAGGCCCGCGCGAGACGCCGGCCTGGTGGGCCGAGCGCGGCGTGCGGCGGGCCGACGGCCGGCCCTGGGCCGGCGCCGACATGGACGCCAAGGCGCAGCTCGCCGCGCCGGCCGGGGCGGGCGGACCGGTGTTCCTGCTGTTTCCCAACCACTTCACCATCCGCCGCTACAACAACTCCCTGGCCTATGCCCTAGGCGTGGGCCTGCTGGCTGACCGCATCTCCGGCGAGGCGCAGCTGGTGCGGGCGTGGCCGGCGGAAACGCCTCTGGCGCTGGTCGACCGGATGACCGCGCAGCGGGCGCTGGCGGCCCTGGGCTTCGATCCGGGGGCGCCGGACGGGGTGGTGGGCGCGGGCACGCGCACGGCGCTCAGATCCTGGCAGAAGGCCCGCGGCCTGACCGCCGACGGCTACCTGTCGCCCGACATGGTGCGCAGGCTGAAGACCGACGCTGGCGCGATCTAGGGACTGCCGCCGCCTTCGTCCTCCTTCTCGAGGGTGGACATGGTGGTGGCCTCGACGGTGGCCGGCGTCGGGTCGGCGTTGCGGAGCTGGGGATTGCGCAGGGCATAGACCAGCATGGCCAGCATGAGCACCAGGTTCAGGTAGAAGGGTGCGGGATTGACCAGGGCGTAGAGCGCCACGAAGGCCGGAGCCAGGACCACGTTGAGGCCGTTGACCGCGGCGATGGCGCCGGCCACCCGGGCCTGTTCGTCGATGCCCACCGCCAGGGACGAGCCGGCCGTGAAGCCCGGCCGCGCCAGACCGAATCCCAGGCTGGAGACGGCGTAGCCCGCCACCACCGTCCAGTAGTCGGGCGAGAGGGCCACCATGAGGTTGCCGACCGCGGCCACCGCCACGCCCCAGCGCAGCAGCTGGCGCGGGGTCATCTGGAACATCCGGATGATGCCCCACTGGGCGAGCAGGCCCGCCACCGCGCCGAACATCATGGCGATGGCGATGAAGCCCTGGGCGGCGGCCGGCGAGAGGCCGAGCTTGTCGATGATCAGGAAGCCCAGGGTCTGGGCCTGGGCGGTCTGGCAGGTGGCCACCACGAAGCCGTAGATCAGGAACGGCGTGACCCGGGGATCGCGCCACATGGGCTTTTCCCTGGCTGCGCCGGCGACCACCGGGCGGCGCGGGCGGGCGGCCTCGGGGTCCACCGGCGTCGCAGGCAGGTAGCGCCAGACCACGAACAGCATCGCGGCCGCGATCAGGGCGAAACAGAACAGCGGGCCCGCGAGCCCCACCACCGGCAGGATGAATAGCGGCGCCAGGAACGGCCCGATCACCGTCCCCAGGCCGAAGGCGCCGGCCAGGCTGGCCATCGCCTGGGTGCGCTGGGCCGGTGGCGTGCGTTCGGCGACAAAGGCCTGGGTCGCCGGGTTCGACGCCGCCCCGAACAGGCCGAACAGGGCTCGAGCGAACAGGAAGGCTACGAAGATCACCAGGGGCGTCGCCATCTGGCGCAGGCCTGCGCTGACGACAATGCCGCAGGCCACCATGGAGACCAGGAAACCGGCCAGGCCGACCATCATCAGCGGCTTGCGCCCATAACGGTCGGACGCCCTGGCCCACCAGGGCGAGGAAAACGCCCACAGGAGCGCCGACAGCGAGAAGATCGCTGCGGCCATGTAGTCGGCGATGCCGATGGACCGGCCGATCGCCGGCAGAACGGAGATCAGGCCGGTATTGCCCAGCGCCGTGGCCAGCGAGACGCCGAAGATGATCGCAAACGATTTCCGGGGCACGCCTTGCGGGGCGACAGGTGTGGGCATCGATCGGGGCTTAAGGCGGGGCGAGCCTTGGCGCAAATCGGAAACGCATCCACCGGGTATTAAGCATTAACGCTGATGGTGGGGCTTCCGACGGGGTTCCCATGTTCCAGATCATCGGCATCGTGCTGCTCTTCGCGCTCGTGTTCGGCAGCTACCTGATCTCCGGTGGCAAGATGGATGTGATCCTTCACGCCCTGCCGCACGAGATGATGGCGATCGGTGGGGCCGGCGTCGCGGCCTTCCTGATCGCCAACTCGGTGACGGTGATCAAGGCCACGTTCGGGGGCTTCGGCAAGGTGTTCGGCGGACCGAAGTGGAAGGCCAGCGACTACCGCGACCTGCTGGCTCTGCTGTTCCTTCTGACCAAAACCATGAAGTCCAAAGGCGTCATCGCCCTGGAAAGCCACATTGAGAATCCCCAGGAGAGCACCATCTTCGGGCGCTTCCCGAAGATCATGAAGGACCACTTCGCCGTGGACTTCATCTGCGACACGCTTCGCATGATGACCATGAACCTGGAGGACCCCCACCAGGTCGAGGACGCCATGGAGAAGCAGCTTGAGAAGCATCACCACGAGGCGCTGGCGCCCAGCCACGCCCTGCAGAGCCTGGCCGACGCCCTGCCCGCCCTGGGCATCGTGGCCGCCGTGCTGGGGGTCATCAAGACCATGGGCTCGATCACCGAGCCGCCCGAAGTGCTGGGCGGCATGATCGGTGGAGCGCTCGTGGGCACCTTCCTGGGCGTGTTCCTGGCCTATGGCCTGGTGGGCCCGATGGCCACGCGGATGAAGGAAGTCACCGAGGAAGAAGGTTCGTTCTACCGGATCATCCAGTCGGTGCTGGTGGCCCACCTGCACGGCAACGCCGCCCAGATCTCGGTGGAGATCGGCCGCGGCAGCGTACCGTCCGGCGCCCAGCCCAGCTTCCTGGAGCTGGAAGAGGCTCTGGCGGCGATCCCCGCCGAGGCCTGATCGCGCGCCTCCACGCCTGGTCGGCCGGGGAAGGCTGAGATCACAACTCCGTGATGTTTGCGCTTGCTTGCGCGGCGCGACGCGGCATATTCCTGGGTTTGCGCCGGGGGGCGAGTTCTCGCTGATTCATCGGCGGGCCACGCCTCGCTGGCGTTTTGCCACACCGATCTAGGGGACTACGAACATGACCTCGCAACTGATCCGCAAGCTGCTCGTCGCCGGCGCCGCCGTCGCCGCGCTGTCCGTCGCCGCCTGCAACAAGCCGGAAGAAAAGACCGAAGCGGTCACCACCGAAACCACCACCACGACCACGGAAGCCGCCCCGGCCGCCGACGCCGCCGCCATGGCCGCCGCCGACGCCGCTGCTGCTCCGGCCGATCCGGCCGCCGCCCCGGCCGCCGAC
>NZ_JBKJTG010000202.1:0-5527 GCF_046590535.1 Phenylobacterium sp.
GTCCTGAAGCTCTATGACATGATCGAGATGACCCGCGGCAAGGCGCGCGAACGGCTGCACGAAGCCGGCCTCGGCGAGAACCTGTCGCCAGAAGACTTCGAGGAGATCGCCGGCAAGGTGGCCGTCGCGGCGCTGAAGTTCGCCGACCTGCAGAACTTCCGCGGCACCTCCTACGTGTTCGACCTCGACCGCTTCACCAGCTTCGAGGGCAAGACCGGCCCCTACCTGCTCTACCAAGCGGTGCGGGTGAAGTCGGTGCTGCGCCGGGCCGCCGAAGCGGGGGCCACGGCGGGGCCGGTCACCGTCGCCGAGCCGGCCGAACGCGAACTGGTGCTCACCCTGGACGCCTTCGATGCGGCGCTCACCGATGCCTATGACAAGAAGGCGCCCAACGCCGTGGCCGAGCACGCCTACCGCCTGGCCCAGAGCTTCTCCCGCTTCTACGCCGCCTGCCCGATGCTCTCGGCCGAGCCGGCTGTGCGCAGCTCGCGCCTGACGCTGGCCCAGGCGGCGTTGCGCCAGCTCGAACTGGCCCTCGACCTCCTGGGCATCGCGGTTCCGCAGCGGATGTAGAGGCGCAAGCGGGCGGGCCTCCCGGGAACGTCCCGAGGGACCCGCCGCGCTCGAAGTTAGATCGGCAGGATCGCCGTACCGAAGGCGCGCTTCAGTTCGTGGGCGACGAAGGTCTCGGCCAGGGCCGCGTCCTTCACCACCAGGCCCATGCCGAAGAACTCATGGGTCACCCCGTGGAAGGTCTTGTGGCGCACCTCCACGCCCTGGGCCTCCAGCCGCTCGGCCAGGGTCTCGCCCTCGGAGCACAGGGGGTCGATCTCGGCGGTGATGATGGTGGCGCTGGGCAGGCCGCGCAGGTCGGCTTCCACCAGGTTGATCCGCGGGTCCTGCAGGTCCGCCATGTCGGCGAACACGTGCTTCACGAACCATTCCATCATCGGCTTGCTCAGCGGCTTGGCGTCGGCGTTTTCGCGGTAGGACGGGGTGTTCATGTCGATGCCGGCCACCGGATAGATCAGCGCCATGTGCGCCGGGGCCTGCAGGCCCTGGTCCCGGGCCATCATCGCCACGCCAGCGGCCAGGTTGCCGCCGGCGCTCTCGCCCATCACCGCTACCCGCTGCGGGTCGCCGCCGAACGACTGGGCGTTCTCCAGCACCCACTTGTAGGCGGCCAGCGCGTCGTCGTGGGCGGCGGGGAACTTGTCCTCCGGCGCGCGGCGGTATTCCACCGAGACCACGATCACGTCGCCGAACTTGGCGATGGCGCGGGGGCCGGCGTCATAGACGTTGATGTCGGCGATCACCCAGCCGCCGCCGTGGAAATAGACCACCACGGGATGCAGCTTTTCGCTCTCGTGCATCCGGTAGATCCGGGCCGGCAGCTCCCCCGCCGCGCCGGGATAGGTGATGTCCTCGGTGAGCACTCCTAGGTCGGCCATGCGGTCCATGCCCCGCGCCCGCAGGATCTTCATCGCCGCATCGCCCGGCGTCGGCTGCTTGCGCGCCTCCTCCGGCGTCAGCATCTCGATGGGCTGCGGATTCATCTCCAGGAAGGTCTCGATGACCTTGCGCATGTCGCTATCGGAGTGAGCGTTGGGATTGTTCGGGTCGCGCCTGGCGTCGGCGCCGCCGAACAGACGGTCGAGAATGGACATGGAACTACCTCTGAGGGATGTGCCAAACCCCAACCGGACTGACCCGCCGAGCGTTCCCCAGTCCGGTCGCTTTCCCGCAATGAATCGCCTCGGGGCGCAGGCGGCCCCGCCACCGTCAGCCCGGCGGCGGCGTGGGCCGGGACTCCCTCCCCCATCGCCCGTTGACTCGCAACCACCGATCGAACAGGGTCCGCCCGACTCTCGCGGGAGATACCGGGACGAAAAAAGCCCGGAGCCGAAGGCGCAACCGCCCCGGAAACGCTCAGGCAAAAGGACCGCGAAGGGCTGATGCACGCTGGAAAGTAGCGACCCTTTCAGGGACGCTCGCCGAAGGAGCAAAGGGTCGCCGCAAGGCAGCCCGAAATCTCTCAGGCCCAAGGACAGCGGGGGCGCGCGAGGCGGAGGCCATCCTCCGTCGCCGCTGGTCGTCAGCCGGAGTCCGCCACGTGTCCGATCCATCCGCCAACAAGGCGCTGAGAACCACTCCCCTGCATGACGCGCAGGTGGCCCTGGGCGCGCGCATGGTCGCCTTCGCCGGCTACGAGATGCCGGTCCAGTACCCCCAGGGCGTGCTGAAGGAGCACCTGTGGTGCCGCGAGCACGCCGGGCTGTTCGACGTCTCCCACATGGGCCAGGCGCGCCTGCGCGGGGTCTCGCCCCTGTCGGCCTTCGAGGAGGTGACCCCCGGCGATTTCATCGGCCTGAAGGCCGGCAAGCAACGCTACTCGGTCCTCTTGAACAAGACGGGCGGCATCATCGACGACCTGATGGCCGGGCGCCCCGACGACGACGGCCTGTTCGTGGTGGTCAACGGCGCCGGCAAGGACCACGACTTCAAGGTCATCGACGACGAGCTGGCCGGCCAGGTGGCCATCGAGCGCCTGGAGGACCGCGCCCTGCTGGCCCTGCAGGGTCCCGAGGCCGCCGCCGTCCTCAAGGCCCACGCCCCCGACGCCGCCGCGCTGGTCTTCATGGACACCCGCGCCATGAGCGCCTTCGGCGTCGACGCCATCGTCTCGCGCTCCGGCTACACCGGCGAGGATGGCTATGAGATCTCGGTCCCGGCGTCCGCCGCCGTGGATGTCTGGAACACCCTGCTGGCCGACGACCGGGTAAGGCCCATCGGCCTGGGCGCCCGCGACAGCCTGCGCCTGGAGGCGGGCCTGCCGCTCTACGGCCACGACCTCGACGAGACCGTTTCCCCCATCGAGGGCGACCTGGCGTTCTCCGTTTCCAGGAAGCGCCGCGACGCCCGTGATTTTCCGGGGGCTTCGCGGATCGCCCGCGAGCTCACGCAGGGCCCGGCCCGGGTCCGCGTCGGCCTGACCGTGCTGGAGGGCGCCCCGGCCCGCGAGGGCGCCGAGATCGCCGACGCGGCCGGGACCGTGATCGGCGTAGTCACCTCCGGCGGCTTCTCGCCCACCCTTCGCCAGGGGATCGCGCTGGGCTTCGTGCCCCCCGCCCACGCCGAACCGGGGACGCCCCTGCAGGTCATCGTCCGCGGCAAGCCGCAGGCGGCCGTGGTCACCAAGGCCCCATTCGTCCCCCACCGCTACGTCCGCAAGCTCTAGCCAGGAAGGATCCGCCCATGCGCTTCACCAAGGATCACGAGTGGGTCGAACTGGAGGGCGACGTCGCCACCATCGGCATCACCGCCTACGCCGCCGAACAGCTCGGCGACGTGGTGTTCGTGGAGACCCCCGACGTCGGCAAGGCGGTGAAGTCCGGCGACGGCCTGGCGGTGGTGGAGAGCGTCAAGGCGGCGTCCGACGTCTACGCCCCGATCTCCGGCGAGGTGGTGGAGGCCAACGGCGCCCTGGCCGACGCGCCCGAGACGGTCAACGCCGAGCCGGAGGCCGGTGGCTGGTTCGCCAGGGTGAAGGTCGCCGATCCCGCCGAGTACGAGGCGCTCATGGACCGCGCCGCCTACGACGCCTTCCTCCAGACCCTGTAGAGCCCCATGCGATACCTGCCACTGACCCCCCACGACCGCGCCCAGATGCTGGGCGTGATCGGCGCGCCCTCCATCGACGACCTGTTCCGCGACGTGCCCGCCGCGGCGCGGGCGAACGACCTGTTCGACCTGCCGCTGCACGCCGGCGAACTGGAGGTGGAGCGTGAGCTGGGCCAGCTCGCGGGGATGAACCGGCCGGCCGGGGCGGGCCCGTTCTTCTGTGGCGCCGGCGCCTATCGCCACCACGTGCCGGCCACGGTGGACCACGTGATCCAGCGCTCGGAGTTCCTCACCAGCTACACGCCCTACCAGCCCGAGATCGCCCAGGGCACCCTGCAGGTGCTGTTCGAGTTCCAGACTCAGGTGGCCGCGCTCACCGGGCTCGATGTGGCCAACGCCTCCATGTACGACGGCTCCACGGCCTGCGCCGAGGCGGTGATGATGGCCCAGCGGGTCACCCGCCGGGAGAAGGCGATCCTGTCCGGCGGCCTGCACCCCCACTACGCCGCCACCACTCAGACCATCGCCCACGCCGAGGGCATGGAGATCCTTCGTCAGAGCGCCGCCATCGACGCCGAGGCGGCGGTCATCGACGCCATCGACGCGGAGACCGCCTGCGTGGTGGTCCAGACCCCCAATGTATTCGGCGTGGTCACCGACGTGACCCGGATCGCCGAGGCCGCCCACGCGGCCGGCGCCCTGCTGGTGGTGGTGACCACCGAGGCGGTGTCGTTCGGCCTGCTGAAGTCGCCCGGCGAAATGGGCGCGGACATCGCCGTCGCCGAGGGCCAGTCAATCGGCAACGCCCTGAACTATGGCGGGCCCTATGTGGGCCTGTTCACCTGCCGCGAGAAGCTGGTGCGGCAGATGCCGGGCCGCCTGTGCGGCGAGACGGTGGACGCCGAGGGCCGCCGCGGTTTTGTCCTGACGCTCTCCACCCGCGAGCAGCACATCCGCCGCGAGAAGGCGACCTCGAACATCTGCACCAACTCCGGTCTCTGCGCCCTGGCCTTCACCATCCACCTGTCGCTGCTGGGGGAGACGGGTCTGCGCCAGCTGGCCGCCCTCAACCACAGCCGGGCGCGGGAGATGCGGGACGCCCTGGCCGGGGTGGCGGGGGTGGAGATTCTCACGCCCCGGTTCTTCAACGAGATCGCCGTGCGCGTCCCCGGCGACGCCGCGGCGTTGGTGGAGGCCATGCTGGCCGACGGCGTGGTGGCCGGGGTCCCCTACTCGCGGCTCGACCCGCACGCGGGGCTGGACGACATCCTGCTGCTGGCCGCCACCGAGACCACCACCAGCGACGACATCAGGGCGCTCGCTGGCGCCCTCGCCATGAGGATCGGCCGATGACCCTGCAAAACGTCGGCCGCCCCACCCGTCCCAAAGCTGCGGCAGGCGGTGGCGAGCACGCCTCCCTCACCGGCGGCCGCGGCCTGCTGCAGGACGAACCCCTGCTGTTCGAACTGGAAGGCTGGACCAAGACCGGCGTCGACCTGGCCGACCCGGAGCACGACGCCTCCGACCTGGGCGACCTGGTCCGCGCCGCACCGATCGGCCTGCCCGGCGTCTCGGAGCCGGAGGCCATGCGCCACTACGTGAGGTTGAGTCAGAAGAACCACGCCATCGACCTGGCGCTCTATCCGCTGGGCTCGTGCACCATGAAGCACAACCCGCGCCTGAACGAGAAGATGGCCCGCCTGGCCGGCTTCGCCGATCTGCATCCCTTGCAGCCGCAGTCAACGACGCAGGGTGCGCTGGAACTGATGGACCGGCTCGCTCACTGGCTAAAGACCCTCACCGGCATGCCGGCGGTGGCCCTGTCGCCCAAGGCCGGCGCTCACGGTGAACTGTGCGGCCTGATGACCATCCGCGCCGCGCATGAGGCCTCGGGCCAGCATGAGCA
>NZ_JBKJTG010000010.1:0-13355 GCF_046590535.1 Phenylobacterium sp.
GTCGATCGACGCCCTGCCCGACCTGTCTGACGTGCAGGTAATCATCCGCACCAGCTACCCCGGGCAGGCGCCGCAGATCGTCGAGAACCAGGTCACCTATCCGCTGACCACCACCATGCTCTCGGTGCCGGGCGCCAAGACGGTGCGCGGCTATTCCTTCTTCGGCGACAGCTTCGTCTATGTGCTGTTCGAGGACGGGACCGACCTCTACTGGGCCCGTTCACGGGTTCTGGAATACCTGAGCCAAGTGCAATCGCGGCTGCCGGCCGCCGCCAAGCCGTCGCTAGGTCCCGACGCCACTGGCGTTGGCTGGATCTATGAGTACGCGCTCGTTGACCGGACCGGGAAGCATGACCTCGCGCAGCTTCGCGGCCTACAGGACTGGTTCCTGCGCTACGAGCTGAAGACGGTCCCAGGCGTGGCCGAAGTCGCCAGCATCGGCGGCATGGTGCGCCAGTACCAGGTGGTCCTCGATCCGACGAAACTGGCTGGATACGGCGTCACCCACCAGCAGGTGGTCGAGGCGATCCGGCGCGCCAACCAGGAAGCCGGTGGCTCGGTGCTGGAGATGGGCGAAGCGGAGTACATGGTCCGCACGACCGGCTACCTGAAGACCCTCGATGATTTCCGAGCGATCCCCCTTCGGACCGCGGCGGGCGGAGTTCCGGTTCGGCTGGGCGAGGTGGCGACGATCCAACTTGGTCCGGAAATGCGCCGCGGCATCGCCGAGCTGAACGGCGAGGGCGAAGTGGCTGGCGGAGTCGTGATCCTGCGGTCGGGCAAGAACGCCCGCGCCACCCTGACCGACGTGAAGCAAAAGATTGAAGACCTGAAGCGCAGCCTCCCGGCCGGCGTGGAGATCGTCACCACCTATGATCGCTCGCAGCTGATCGACCGGGCCATCGCCAACCTCAGCCAGAAGCTGCTGGAGGAGTTCGTCGTGGTGGCGATCGTTTGCGGCCTGTTCCTCTGGCACGCCCGTTCCGCCCTGGTGGCGATCCTGACCCTGCCACTGGGCGTGCTCTTCGCCTTGCTCGTGATGCGAGTGCAGGGCGTCAACGCCAACATCATGTCGCTTGGCGGCATCGCCATCGCCATTGGCGCCATGGTGGATGCGGCCGTGGTGATGATCGAGAACGCCCACAAGCGGCTGGAGCAATGGGGGCACGAGCACCCCGACGAACAGATGACCAACGACACGCGCTGGAAGGTGGTCACCGACGCCGCGGCGGAGGTCGGTCCGGCGCTGTTCCTCAGTCTGGTGATCATCACCCTGTCGTTCGTGCCGGTGTTCTCCCTGCAGGCGCAGGAAGGCCGCCTCTTCGCGCCCCTGGCCTTCACCAAGAGCTACGCCATGGCCGGCGCCGCGATCCTCTCGGTGACGCTGGTGCCGGTGCTGATGGGCTTCCTGATCCGCGGGCGAATTCCCGCCGAGGACGCCAATCCGGTGAACCGCTGGCTTACCCACATCTACCGTCCGGCCATCGACTGGGTATTGCGGGCGCCCCGCACCGTGCTCGTCGTGGCGCTCCTGGTGTTCGCCACCACGGCCTGGCCGTTGAGCCAACTGGGAGGTGAGTTCATTCCACCGATGGACGAGGGCGACCTGCTCTACATGCCGTCCGCCCTGCCGGGGATTTCGGCGGCCAAGGCCGCGGAGTTGCTCCAGCAGACCGACCGGCTGATCAAGACCGTGCCGGAGGTGAAAAGCGTATTCGGCAAGGCGGGACGTGCCGAAACCGCCACCGACCCCGCGCCGCTGGAAATGTTCGAGACGACCATCCAGCTCAAGCCGCGCAGCGAATGGCGCCCTGGCATGACGCCCGAGAAATTGACCGAGGAACTGGATCGGGTGGTGAAGGTCCCGGGCCTCGCCAACGTCTGGGTGCCCCCGATCCGCAACCGGATCGACATGCTGGCGACCGGGATCAAGAGCCCGATCGGGGTGAAAGTCTCAGGAACCGATCTCGCGCAACTCGACCGGGTCGCCGCCCAAGTTGAGGCGATCGCGAAGACAACACCGGGCGTCAGCTCCGCCCTGGCCGAACGCCTGACCGGCGGACGCTACGTGGACGTGGACATCGACCGCGCCGCCGCCGCCCGTTTCGGCCTGAACATCATGGACGTGCAAGAGATCGTCTCTGGCGCGGTGGGCGGCGAGAACGTCGGCGAGACCGTAGAAGGGGTCGCCCGCTACCCGATCAATGTCCGCTACCCCCGCGAGCTCAGGGACAGCCTCGAGGGCCTGCGGTCGCTCCCCATCCTGACGCCGGGCGGTCAGCAGATCACGCTGGGGACCGTCGCCCAGATCCGCATCGTCGATGGCCCGCCGATGCTGAAGACCGAGAACGCCCGGCCCTCGACCTGGGTCTATGTCGACGTCCGAGGCCGCGACCTGAACTCGGTTGTCACCGACCTGCGTAAGGCCGTCGCCCAGGACGTCCGGCTCCCGGCCGGCGTCTCCATCGCCTACTCGGGACAGTTCGAATACCTGCAGCGCGCCGCCGAGCGGCTGAAGCTGGTGGTCCCCGCCACCTTGGCGATCATCTTCCTGCTGCTCTACGTCACCTTCCGGCGATGGGATGAGGCCGCCCTGATCATGGGGACCCTGCCCTTCGCGCTGACGGGCGGCATCTGGGCCCTCTATCTGTTGGGCTATCACCAGTCGGTGGCGACCGGCGTCGGGTTCATCGCGCTGGCAGGGGTCTCGGCGGAGTTCGGGGTGGTGATGCTGATCTACCTCAAGCACGCCCTGGCGGACCGAGGTCCCAACCCCAGCGCCGACGAAGTAGCCGCGGCCGTGCGCGAAGGCGCCCTGCTGCGGGTCAGGCCCAAGGCCATGACCGTGGCCGTGATCCTGGCCGGCCTCGCGCCCATCCTCGTCGGCCACGGCGCCGGCTCCGAAGTGATGAGCCGCATCGCCGCGCCGATGATCGGCGGCATGCTGACCGCGCCGCTGCTCTCGATGTTGGTGATACCCGCCGGCTACCTGCTGCTCCGTCGCAGGGGCTTAGCCAAGTCATCAACCACCGCATCAACCCAAGGAGAAACCCCATGAGGCGCCTGATCCTAACCACCGCCGCCCTCACCCTGGCCGGCGGCCTCGCCGCGTGCAGCAAGGCGGAGGAGACCTCCGCCGCTCCGGCCGTCGCGCCCGCGGCCACATCCGACGTGGGAGGGGTCGCCACGCCCGCCCAGGCCAAGGGCACGGGCACGGTGACCGCCGTCTCCGCTGACAGCATCACCGTCGATCATGCCCCGATCCCGGAAGCCGGCTGGCCGGCCATGACGATGGCGTTCAAGGCCTCACCGGACCTCGCCAAGTCGGTGAAGGCCGGCGACAAGGTGGCCTTCGACCTGAAGCTGCAAGGCGGCGCCGGCGAGATCACGGGCATTCAGACGCAGTAAGTCCAGGTGGGGGGGGGACCGGTCGACCTCCGACTGCCGGCACCGCTCATTTGCCTAGCTGGAGACAAGTAGCCGTTTGACTGTCTCCACCGAACCGCCAGCCTGTCGCGTCCGTCAAGCGGCCGACAGCGCCAGGAGTGGTCGCTGACGCGCGGCGCGCAGCCCCGGGAAAATGCCGCCGACGAGGCCGATCACCAACGCCAGGATGATCGCCTGGCTGACGAGCGCCGGTCCCATCTGCAGACGGAACGCGACCTGGGTGAATCCGGCGCCGAGGGTCGAGGCCGACAGCCCGTTGAACCCCAGGGCGCAGATGGCCGTCCCCAGGATCGCGCCCAGCAGCGATAGGACCATCGCCTCCGCCATGGTGCCGGCAAAGGCGGAGAACCCCGAGAATCCGATGACCCTCAAGGTGGCGATCTCGGCCGCGCGGGCGGACACAGACGAATACATGGTGTTGAGCGCGCCTGCCGTCGCGCCGATCGCCATGATGATCCCCAACGGCCAACCGAAGTAGGTGATCAGAGCGCCGGACCGCTCGGCCTGGCTTGCGAAGTAAGCCTGCTCGCTCTTGGCCTCAAGTTGCAGCCGAGGCTCGTTCTTCACGTAGGCGGCAAAGGCCGCCACGGCCGCAGGGCTGGTCAGGGCGACGCGGGCCGACTGGAACGAGGCGCCGCGATTGAACAGGCTCTGCACCACCGCGACATCCGCCCAAAGTTCGGACTCGAAAACCGTACCCGGCGCCTCGAAGACGCCAACCACCTTCCAGGTCTGGGCGCCGAAGCGGATGCTGCGGCCCAGTTCGAAGCCGTTGAACTCCCGCAGCAGGCCCGAACCGACGACGATTTCGCTCGTGCCGGGCGCGAACATGCGCCCCTCGCGCAGCCGGACCTGCTTGCGCACCTGAAGACCGTTTGGCCCGATGCCGCGCAACGGCATGTTGGCTTTGGTGCCCGAGGACTTCTTGATGCCGTCCACCACCAGCATCAGCTCCGGCGAGATCAGCGGCCGACCGTCAGCGCGCAAGCGGACGCCCGGGGCCTGGCCCAGCAGGTCGATCTGATCCCTTGAGAGGGTGCTGTTCAGTTCGGCCGTGGAACCGTCGCGCAGCACGATGGCCACGTCCGGCGCGCCCGAGCCGCCCACGGTCTGCCTGAACCCGTTGGCCAAGGACAGGAAGCCCAACAGCACCGCCACCACCAGGGCGATAGAGACCACGGTCGCCAGCGACATCCAGAGCCGCTGGGGTATCGACCGAACATTGATGACAATCACCGAACCGGTCTGGGTGAGCAGGCTCATCGCGTGGTTCCCTATTTTCGGCCCAGAGCCTCGACGATGCTCATCCTGAGCACCGCTATCGCCGGGATGGCGCCCGTGATCAGCCCAAACGCCAGGGCGAGGCTGATGCCGGCGACGGCCACCAAGGGCGCCATCGAGAGGTCTCCGAAGTTCGACGCCAGCGGCGACTTCGAAAGCGCCGCCAGCGCCAGGGCCGCCACACCCAGCCCGAGCCCCGCCCCCAGCACGGACAACATCAGCGATTCGCCCAGCACCATCCGCAGCACCCTCGGCCCGGAGAACCCGAGGGTCTTCATCACGCCGATCTCCTTGGTGCGCTCTCGCACCGCGGAAACCAGGGTAGTGCCGACGATCATCAGGATGGCGGCGAAGGCGGCCGCGACCACCAGGGTGATGATCACATTGATATCGCCCGCCTGCTTGATGAAGGCCTGTGAGAAGGTCTTCTCGTCGACCGTCGAGGTCTCGTAGGGGGAATTGGCGAAGACCGCGTCGATCGTCTTGGCCACCCGGTCGTTGATATCCGGGGAGGCGGTGACGATGGCGATGGTGCCGATCTGGTCGCGTCCAAAGCTCCGGGTCTCGTTGATGTAGTCGTAGTGCAGGTAGACGGCGTTGGTGGGATCGGTGGGCTTCGCGCCCGTGAAGATGCCCGAGATCTTCATGTCCCAGGTCCTTCCGCCGTCGGTCTTGACCCAGATGTTCGAGCTGATCGGCACGGTCTGGCCGACCTTCCAGCCGTACTGGTCGGCCACAGACTTGCCGACGAGCATGCCCGTGCGTTCGGCGACAAAAGCCAGCCGCTCGGATTCCGGCAGTTTGATCGTGTCGGAAAAGACTCGGGTGTAGGTGTCTGGATCGACCGCGAACCCGATGAAGCGGCTATTCCGCTGGTCCTGGAAGTAGGCGCCAAACCAGCTGTAGTGGCTGATCGCGGTGACGCCATCGACCGTGGCGACCCGGCTCACGTAGGCGATCGGCAGGGGCTGGGTGAAATTGATCTTGTTGGCGACAACCAGCCGGTTGCCAGCGCTGCCCGCGGCTGAGGCATTCTCGAGGGTGACGTTGAAGCTGGCCAGCAGGCCGAAGATCAGGAACGCCATGAAGATCGACACGATCAGAAGCACGGTCCTGAGCGGCTTGCGGAAGAGATTTTTCCGGACGAGGTCGAAATCCGTCATGAGATCGCCTCGACGAAATGACCCTTGTCCAGATGCAGGGTGCGGGTGGCGAAGCGGGCGGCCTCGGGGTCGTGCGTCACCATGATGATGGTCTTGCCCAATTCGCGGTTGAGCAGTTGAAGGGTCGACAGGATCTCGTTGGCGCTGGCGCGGTCCAGGTCGCCGGTCGGTTCGTCGCACAGCATCAGCTTCGGATCGGAGACAATGGCCCTGGCGATCGCCACTCTCTGCTGCTGGCCGCCCGACAACTCCTTGGGCCGGTGCTTCGCGCGATCGGAGAGGTCCACGATCTTGAGCGCGGTCGCCACGTTTTCCCGGCGCTTCTTGACGGGCAGCGAGGTGAGCATCAGCGGCAGTTCGACATTCTGCGCCGCATTCAGCACGGGCATCAGGTTGTAGAACTGAAAAACGAAACCGACATTGCGCGCTCGCCAAGCGGCCAACTGGCCCTCCGAGTAAGCCTCGATGTGCTCGCCGTCGAACACGATCTCGCCCCGGTCGCAGCGGTCGGTGCCGCCCAGCAGGTTCAGCAGGGTCGTCTTGCCTGATCCCGATGGGCCCATGATCGCGACGAAGTCGCCTTTCGGGATCGTCAGGTTCAGGCCTGTGAAAATGTTGATCTCTTCCTTGCCCCGCCGATAGTTCTTCGTGACGTTGGTCAGCTTGATCAGATCGGACATTTCGGTTCCGGTGTACGGTCTGGCTAGGTTCGGGTTTCGAGGAACGTGACCTTGACGGCCATGTCCGGAAGTATGCGCGCATCCTTGCTGTCGAAGGCGATGCGGACCCGCACAGTGGCCTTGTCGCGACTGGCCGTGGGGATCTTGGCGATCACACGGGCGGGGAAGGTGGCGCCAGGGTAGGCGTCCAGCACCGCCTCAACCTTCTGTCCGGCGCTCACCCGGCCGACATAGGCCTCATTCACGTCGACTTCGATCTCAAGACTGTCCATGTCGACGATGGTGCAGATGCCGGTTCGGGTGAAGCCGCCACCGGCCGACAACGGTGAGATGATCTCCCCCGGCTGCGCCGCCTTGTCGATCACCACGCCTGAAAACGGTGCGCGGATCTCGTAGCGCGCCAGCTGCGTCGTCGCCCGATTGACGTCGGATCTTGCGGCAATGTGCTGGGCCCTCGTCAGGTCCAGCTGGGCCGCGGCCACGCTGACCCGCGAGGTCGTCGACTGCAGGCTGGCCGGGCTGACATAACCGGCCCTGGCCAGAGATCGGGCCCGCACCAGGTCCCGCTCCGTCTCCTCCAACTGTGCCTGGGCCGCGTGGACGCCGGCCTGCGCTGAATTAGCCCGCGCCACGGCCGAGGCCGCTTCGACCCGGGCCAGGGATCCGTCCAGCAGCGCCAAAACCTGGCCGGCCCGAACCGTCTGGCCCTCCTCGATTCGCACCTCGATCACCCGCCCCGTCACCTCGGCCGCTACCGTCGCACGCACCCGCGCCACGACATATCCGGACGCAGTCAGCCCAGACGAGGGCATCATCGGTCCGCGGGCTGACGCCATCGCACTCGGCGCGACACTGGCTGCTGGCGCAGGCTTCGGCGCTGGTCTTGCGAACCAACCGACAGCGCCTCCTGCTGCGACCGCAGCCACAGCTACGGCGATCAGGACAGCCGGTCCCGCGCCACCCCGGGAAGCCTGTTGGTCCTGAGATCGATTGATACTCAGCGACTTGAGAAGTTCCGATCTGTCCTCGCTCAAGACCCTGCCCCGATTTCACCGCGTGGCATCATCGTCCGGGGCTCCCGCAGGCGCAACAACGACGCCCCAGGCGAGCGCGGAAATCGATGAACTTGGTAGGCCGTCGATCCGCGCAATGGCCTCAGACGAATAGCCAGGGCGTGCATCACCGACCGCCGCCACGCCGTCCGGCCTTGATCTCGCCGGCGTCGAGGAAGCCATTTCGGTCGACATCCAATTCGCTGAACCGCGCCTCCGCACGGGCCGTCAGTTCGTCGCGCGACAGCGCACCGTCACCCGACAGATCATTGGACCTGAAGATCCTTTCCACCGGCCCGCGCACGCCCGGAATCCGGGCGAAGGCCGGGAGTTCCTTCACCGTGACACGACCATCGCCGTTCCTGTCGAACTTCATCGACTCCGCAACCAGACCCGTCCGGTACTCGGCGCGGGACGTGCGGCCGTCCGAGTCTTTGTCAAAGCCAGCAACGTCGGCGGGCTGGGCGCGCGCCGACGGACAGGCCGCCAAGGCCGCGCCCGCCAGCAGGCCAATTCGAATCCAGTCAGTCAAACGTGCTCCCCCGCTACCGCTAATCTGCCACGAAACGGACTGTCAGCATCCGCGCAGGTCCGCACCGTTCGCCCAGGCCGCGTGGGTGCCGGAGGAGATCCGCTGCGGCAGGATGATCCGGCAGACGGGACCGGCCTCGATGTCCTTGGCGTCCACGAGGACGCACTCGGACCGGTCGGCGTCCATGTCGGTGATGAAGCTGACCAAGTAGCCGTCGTCCTCGTCGATTGCGCCGACCCGGGGCGCGAACGGCGCCTCCGACCCATAGCGGTTGGGGCCAAAGTCCAGGTTCCAGGAACGGCCTGTCTCCAGGTCGTGCTTCACCAGACCAGTGAACAGGAACCAGCCCGGCTTGGCCGTCGTAGAATAGAGGTAGCGCCCCGGCTTGCCGGCGATCTTCTGGTTGAAGCTGCCGAACTCCAGGATGCGGTCGTCGAGAAGGCCTTCCTTCACAGCCCCGGTCTTCAGGTTGAAGCGCCAGCGATAGAGCTTGGGCTTCATGGAGTGCTCGTCGAGGTAGGCCATCATCTGGCCGAGCCTGGGCCCGAAGCCCTCCAGCGGTGGCGGCTGCGGGTCCTCCTGGAAGTAGCCGTCGAGGACGACCTCGTCGCCCTCCTCGTAGGCGTTCATCCAGTGCAGGACGTAGCAGGGCTTGGCCTCGAACCAGCGGATGTCCTCCGGCTGACCATAGCGGGGCACGATGGCGAAGCGGGTCGGCAAGTCCTTGTAGAACCGGGCCGCGTGGTAGCCCTTGGGCAGCAAATTGGGATCCCAGAACAGCGGCAGGTCCGGGAAGATCGAATAGTTGGTGGTGAACGCCATGTCGTGCGGCAGACGCGGCCCCGGCAGCGGGATGGGGATGTAGTGCTTCAGCCGGTTGTCCGGCCCCACCACGCCATAGTGCATGTAGGGCGCGTGCTTGGAGTAGTTGAAGAACAGCAGTTCGCCGGTGGCCTCATCCACCTTCGGGTGGGCGGAGATGCCGTCGATCGGCGTCCAGCTTTCCGTCCCATGCTGCTCCAGGGTGTAGGGGTCCAGGCGGTAGCCCTCGCCGCACTGGTAGAAGGTCGAGAGAATCTTGCCAGCGTGCACCACCACATCCGTTGAGGACGAGTCCTTGATGCCGCCGTGCGCGCCCCAGCCGGGGCGTTTGGACAGGCTGGGATGCTCGGCCACCCCGGCCCAGAGAGCCTCGCCAGCTTCCCGCTCGGCCTCGAAGCCCTTGGTGCGGACGAAGCGGTTGCGATAGGCCGCCTGGCCGTCGCGGAAAGACATGATGTGGATCATCCCGTCGCCGTCGAACGGGTGATAGACGCCGATGGGGGCGTGGACCGGGTTTTCGGTGTTGCGCACATAGACGCCGTCGATGTCGGTGGGAATCTCGCCGATCACCTGCAGGTCGGTGGCGTCGTACTCGTCGAAATTCGGCGTCCAGGCGCCGCTGGTATAGGGATGGGCGTCGGTGTCCAGGGTCGAACTGACCCGATTGACGAGCGTGGCGGGCATCGTTCCTCTCCGCTTTTCGGGCGAGCTTATCAGACCGCGTCGGGTTGCGCCGGTTTCGGCGGCCAGGGGATCAGCGGGCTGGTGCGCCGCTGGTATTCGGCATAGCCCGGCCGCGACTTGGTCAGCCGGCGCTCATAGGTGACGCCACCGCTCCAGCGGGCGAGCAGGAATATCAGCAGGAGAGGCCCCGGCAACGCCCAGACCCCCAGCGCGGTCTCCGCGGCGATCAGATAGAGGCCGACCCAGACACAGATGTCGCCGAAGTAGTTGGGGTGGCGGGTGTAGCGCCAGAGCCCGGAGGCCAGCACCTTGCCCTGGTTGGCCGGGTCGGCCTTGAAGCGGGTGATCTGGGCGTCGGCGAGGGTCTCCAGCGCAATGCCGATCGCCGCAAGGGCTGCGCCCGCCCAGCCCAGAAACCCGATCCGCGCCGGCTCCGCGGAAAGCTGGCCGAGCTGCACCGGCAGGGCCACGGTCCACATCAGCGGCGCCTGCAGGGCGAAGACCAGGCGCAGGGTGGCATGGGGATAGCTCCAGCCGCGCTCGGCCTTGGCTTTCTCCATCATCCGCACATAGCGCCGGTCCGGCCCGTGCGCCCGCCAGCGCAGCAGCAGGTGCAGGCCCAGCCGGAGCGACCAGGCGGCGCACAGCCCCAGGAGCAGCAGCTTGCGAGGCCCGAAGCCTTCCTCGGCCTGGAGCCAGGTGGAGACCGCCAGGCCGCCCATGCCCAGCGCCCAGACCGCATCGATGAAGCTCACGTCGCGGATCGCCGAACCGATCATCCAGAGGACGAAAAACGCCGCGAGGCAGAGCGCGAAATTCAACGCCAGGATCGTGATGATCTCAGCCAGCGGAGGCATGGCCTATCGGGCTCCGGCGTTGATCTGCGCCCGGGCGGCGGAAGCCTTCACCACCGGAATCTCGTGGTCGGCCAGCGGCCTCATCCACCGCTTGCGGGCCATGGCCGCTTCGATAAAGGGGGCCAGTTCGGCGGACTTCCTCGCCTCGCGCTCGGCGACCTCGGCCTTGAACTCGCCCATCACCTCGGCGGCGAACAGCTCCAGGGACTCGCAGATGTGGGCGTGCTGGTTGCGGCCGGCCTGCTGCAGGAAGATCACCTGGTCGACGCCGGCGGCCTGGAAGGCGCGGACGTGCTCGCGGATGTCGTCGGGGGTGCCGATGCCGTTGGCGTTTCGCTCGGCCATCTTGGCCGCGGCGATGATCTCCTCGTCGCGGTTCCCCCGGGCCCGCTGGAAGTCGGCGAACAGGGTGGAGCGGCCGGGGGTGGCGTCGTGCGCCACCAGGGCGTTCACCGCATAGCCGAAGAACTCGAAGCCCTCCTGCCCACGCCGGATCGCTTCGGACCGGTCGTGGTGGACCGAGAAGTTGGAGACCATGGCGATGTTGGCGTTGACGGCGTGGCCGATGGGCACGCAGTCCGGCGACTTGATGATGCCGTAGTAGATGTCCGCCCAGTTCTGCGCCTCCTCCGGGTTGACGAAGGAGAAGGCCAGCGCACCGACGCCGATCGAGGCGGCGACCTTGATGGTGTCGCGGTTGGTGCAGGCCATCCACATGGGTGGGTGCGGCTTCTGCACCGGCTTGGGCACCACGTTGCGGCAGGGGAATGAGAAGCTCTGGCCGTCGAATCCGGGGTAAGGGTCCATCACCATCATGTTGGCGATCTGCTCGGCCGCCTCCAGGCACATAGCCCGCTTTTCCTTGGCGGGAATCCCGAAGCCGCCCAACTCCAGGCGCGTGGCGCCCTCGCCGATGCCGAAGTCCAGCCGGCCGCGGGAGATGATGTCCAGCGTCGCCAACCCCTCGGCGGTGCGGGCGGGGTGGTTGTAGTTGGGGATCACCTGGCGGATGCCGTGGCCGACGCGGATGGTCTTGGTCAGGGCGGCGGCCGCGGCCAGGAACACCTCCGGCGCGGAGGAGTGAGAGTATTCCTCGAGGAAGTGGTGCTCCACCTCCCAGGCGTAGTCGTAGCCCAGCTTGTCGGCGAGGACGACCTGCTCCAGGGCCTGGTGGAACATGCGGGCCTCGTCACCCTCGTTCCAGGGCTTGGGCAACTGATGCTCATAGAAGACGCCGAACCGCATCGCCGATCCTCCCGTGTGAACCGCTAGCTGCCCGGCGCCGCCTTGGCGGCCGGGGCGCCGAGACCGCCTTGCCGCATCTTCTGCATCATCGCCATGGCGGCAGCGAGTTCGGTCTTGTCGAGACCACCGTCCTTGTTGGCGTCGACCATCGGCAGGAACGCCTTGAAGGGCGCGAACCGCGGCGAGTTGCGGAACTCCACGGCCTGCAGCCGGTCGTCCATGTTGTCGTCCAGGGCGCCGAACATCACGTTGCCCTGCAGCGCCTTCTGGTAGTCGTCGCGGCGGTTGGTGGAGGTCTCGTCCTTCCAGCGGAAGCGCACGAAGGTGAACAGCATCTCCTGCGACGTCTGCTCGCCGAAGGTGACGTTGTGCTTGGGGTCCGGATTGGCGGCGTTGGCGGTGGAGTTGTCGAACACATATTCCGCGATCAGCCGCGAGCCGGCGGGGACCTCGAACAACTTTTCGAAGATGAACTCCCGCTGCCAGCCGAAGTCGTAGCGCGGCTGGTTCAGGAGCACCTTCTTGCGGCCGTCCGGGTACTGGATGGTCAGCTTGGTGGAATAGCAGCGCGAGTGGCAGTGCGGCTGGGTGCCGTAGAGCAGGGCGTCGTGCGGGAACTCCAGATAGGCGCGCTCGTGGTGGCGCCCGGCGCCGGCCGGGATCTCGATGGAGAAGTCGGTGACGCTGGCCTGGCGCAGGATGTATTTCGGCGGGGTCTCATGGAAATAGAGGCCGACCTGGGTCTCGTCGCGCATGGCCTTGCCCACCGGGGTGTAGTGCATCTGGAAGGCGAAGGAGCCGCCGGGCGGGACATAGGTGCCGGTGGATGCGGGCGAGAGGTTCGCCTCGCCGCCGGGGCCGTAGCCGCCCATGGAGGTGTTCCAGGAGAAGCCGCGGCCGTCGGCGCGGACCTCGGGAATCCAGCCGGCCAAGGCGTGGTGCACCGTCGGCGTCGCGCCGGCCTTCCAGGCGGTGGCCTTCAGCCACCTGCCCTCGGTGAGGCTAGAGGGGACCGACCAGTCCTGGTAGTCCACCAGGCCGCCCGCCGGCACGTCGAAGGCCGGGACCTTCACGATAAGGTCGGGCTTGCCCATGGGCCAATCGACGGTCGGGGCCCGCACCCGGGCCAGGGGGTCGGGGCCCGCGCCGCGCGGCGCGCCCGCCTCAACCCAGTTGACCACGGTTTTGATCTGGTCGGACGACAGGCTCATGTCGTTCTTCCAGGCGCCGTAGTGCGGATCGGAGTGGAACGGCGGCATACGCTTGGTGCGCAGCACCTCGCGGATCATCGGCGAGAAGCCCTTCACCGTCTCGTAGCTGTTCATGGCGAACGGCCCCATGCCGCCTTCCACGTGGCAGGAGACGCACTTGGCTTCGAGGATCGGCGCGACCTCCCGGGCGTAGGAAATCCTGGCGAACTGGGCGGCCTTCGCGCGGTCCGGGAAGTCGATCCTGGCGCCGCGGACGGCCGCCTCAGCCACAGGTGCGGGCCGGCCGGCGATCACCGCCGCCAGCGCCTGCGCCAGGGTCGCGCCCTGTTGGGGTTGGACGGCGAAGCTCGCGTCCACAGGGCCGTGGTAAGCCACCGTCCA
>NZ_JBKJTG010000062.1:0-4748 GCF_046590535.1 Phenylobacterium sp.
ACGATGGCTGCGTTGATTGAATTGGAAGTCGAGCATCGATTGGTCTCCAGTTTACCCCGCCGCGCTCTACCTGGCCGCCGCCGGGGTGGGCACCCTGATCCTGGTGGACCCGGACGAGGTCGACCGCTCCAACCTGCAGCGCCAGATCATCTACGCCGACGACGACGTGGGCCGGCCCAAGGCGGAGGCCGCCTCCGACCGGCTGGCGGGGCTGAATCCGCACATCTTCGTGGCCGGCTACGACGGCGCCTTCGAAGCCGGCAACGCCGACGAGCTGGTGGAGGGCGTCGACATGGTGCTGGACGGCACCGACGACTTCGCGGTCCGCTACCTGGTGAACGACGCCTGCGTGCGCCACGCCAAGCCGCTGATCTCCGGGGCCATCGGCCGCTGGACCGGACAGGTCGGCGTGTTCGCGGGCAAGCCCTGCTACCGCTGCCTGGTGCCGGAGATCCCCCCGGACGCGGAGACCTGCGTCGCCGTGGGCGTGGTGGGGGCGCTAGCGGGCGTGGTGGGCTCGATGATGGCCCTGGAGGCGATCAAGCTGGTCACCGGCGCAGGCGAGACGCTCACCGGACGGCTGATGATCTACGACGCCCTGGCCGGCGAGACCCGCACGGTGAGGATCGGCGCCGATCCGGAGTGCCCGGTGTGCGGGACCGCCGCCGGGTGACCGCGGCCCTGGTCCCGGAGCTGGACGAGCCGGGCCATGGAGTTCGACAAGATCACTGATACGGCGACGGGAACCGAGCCTCTACGTCGGGTTGACCGTCTGACATTCTGGGATACCGTCGCGCCCCACGCGGGAGGAAATAATGGAAAGCGGCGGACCACAGGATTTCCTGATCCAGATGATCCCAACGCTCATCCTTGGCGTGATCTATGCCTGGACTGTTTTCGTGATCGCCAGGAAACGCAGGATAAATCCGTGGGGCTGGACCATCGCCAGCTTGGTCCCGATCTTAGGCCTCATTGTCGCCGGGGTGTTCTACCTGATGAGCTTCCTGGCGGTGCTGGACAGGCTCAACGCACTTGAGGGTCGGGCTGGCGCCGATCAAAGCGTCACCTAGAGCATCTGCGGGATCACCCGGTCGGGGGGGCGGTGGCCGTCCATCCAGGTCTTGATGTTGATGATCACCTTTTCGCCCATGTCGACCCGGGCCTCGAAGGTGGCCGAGCCCAGGTGGGGCAGCAGCACCGCGTTGGGCAGCTTCAGGAGCTTGGGATTGATCTGCGGCTCGAACTCGAAGACATCCAGCCCCACCCCGGCGATACCGCCGGCCGCCAGCAGATCGGCCAGGGCGTTCTCGTCGATGATCTCGCCGCGGGCGGTGTTGATGACGAAGGCGTGCGGCTGCAGGAGCTTCAGGCGGCGCGCCGAGAGCAGGTGATAGGTGGCCGGGGTGTGCGGGCTGTGGACGGTGATGATGTCCATCCGCGCCAGCATCTGGTCCAGGCTCTCCCAGTAGGTGGCCTCCAGCTCCTCGGCGATGCGCGGGCTGACCGGTTTTCGGTTGTGGTAGTGAATCTGCAGGCCGAAGGCCCGGGCCCGGCGGGCCACCGCCTGGCCGATGCGGCCCATTCCGATGATCCCCAGCCGCTTGCCGGTAATCCGCCGACCCAGCATCCAGGTGGGCGCCCAGCCCTGGAAGTCGCCCGCCTTGGCCACGTTGGCGCCCTCCACGATCCTCCGGGCCACGGCCATCAGCAGCGCCATGGTCAGGTCGGCGGTGTCCTCGGTGAGCACGCCGGGGGTGTTGGTGACGGTGATGCCCCGCGCATTGGCGGCGGCCACGTCGATATGGTCCACGCCGGCGCCGAAGTTGGCGATCAGCTTCAGGCGCTCGCCGGCGCCTTCCAGCAGCTTGGCGTCGATCCTGTCGGTGATGGTGGGGGCCAGCACGTCGGCGCGGCCGACGGCGTCCACCAGCGCCTTGCGGCTCATCGGGGCGTCGCCGACGTTCAGCTCAGTGTCGAACAGCTCCCGCATCCGGGTCTCGACCGGATCCGGGAGTTTGCGCGTGACGATGACTTTCGGCTTGCGAGCGGGCATGGGCGAACTGAAAAGGGGATACCTTGCGCCGCGGCGGCGCGTTTCGGTTATCCGACCTGTAGCAAAGGCGCCATGAGCGGCCAAGGCGAGGCAGTACGATTGCGGTCGGCCAGGGCGCGGATGCTGAAGAGCATAGCGCTGGCCGGGCTCGTCTGGCTGGCCGGGGCGCAGATCGCCTGGGCCGCCGACCGGCCGACCCCCTCGGGCCTGCCGGTGCCGCGCTACGTGACCCTGAAGTTCGCCAAGGTGAACGCCCGCGCCGGCCCCGGCGACGACCATCGCCTGCTGTGGGTCTACCGGGTGCGCAGCCTGCCGGTCCAGGTGGTGGCCGAAACCAGCGAGTGGCGCCGCATCTGCGATCCGGAGGGCGGCCTGGCCTGGGTGCACAAGCGGGTGACCGACGGCCGGCGCAGCGTGATGAACCTCAAGACCCGTCCGGTGGCCCTCTACAAGCACCCCCGCGGCAAGGCGCAGGTGGGGGCCATTTTGAACCCCAAGGCCATGGCCGCGCTGGTCCGCTGCGAGAAGGGCTGGTGCCGGGTCCGCGTCGATGGCGTCTCCGGCTGGGTGCGGGAAGGCGAGCTTTGGGGTACGGCCGTCGCGCCGCAATGCCGTTGAGCCCCGCCTCCCGCTCATGGTAGGGCGTGGCCCCTCACGAGGACGGGTTGCCTAGATGACGAACGTGAAGGCCAAGGACCACTACAGCTTCGAGGAGCTGATGGCCTGTGCGCGGGGCGAGATGTTCGGGCCGGGCAACGCCCAGCTACCGGCCCCGCCGATGCTGCTGTTCGACCGCATCACCCACATCGACGACCATGGCGGCCAGCACGGCAAGGGCTACATCGAAGCCGAGTTCGACATTAATCCGGACCTCTGGTTCTTCGGCTGCCACTTCATCGGCGACCCGGTGATGCCCGGCAGCCTGGGCCTGGACGCCCTTTGGCAACTGGTCGGCTTCTACCTGGGCTGGATCGGTGGCAAGGGCCGCGGCCGGGCGCTGGGCTGCGGCGAGGTGAAGTTCGCCGGCGAGGTGACGCCGGATATCAAGAAGGTCACCTACAAGATCGAAATGAAGCGGGTCATCAACCGGCGGCTGGTCATGGGAATCGGCGACGGGGTGTTGGAAGCTGACGGAAAACCTATCTACACGGCGGAAGACCTCCGCGTCGGTCTCTATCAGCGGCCGTAGTCGTCGGGGGTTCGGGAAGGCAACATGCGGCGCGTCGTCGTCACCGGAATGGGCGTGGTCTCCTCCATCGGGAACACCGCCAACGAAGTCCTGGCTTCCCTTAGGGAGGCCCGCTCGGGCGTCGTCGCGGCGCCGGAGTACGCCGAGCTCGGCTTCCGCTCCCAGGTCCACGCCCCGCCGCAGATCGACTGGGAGCCCAGGGTGGACCGCCGGGCGGCCCGCTTCCTGGCCCAGGGCACGGCCTTCGCCCATATCGCCATGGAGCAGGCGATCGCGGACTCCGGTCTTGAGGAGTCTGAGGTCTCCCACGAGCGCACCGGCCTGATCGTCGGCTCCGGCGGACCCTCCACCAAGGTGATCGTCGAGGCGGCCGAGACTGCCCGCACCCGGGGACCCAAGCGGGTCGGCCCGTTCGCGGTGCCCAAGGCGATGAGCTCAGGCCCCTCGGCGGTGCTGTCCACCTGGTTCAAGATCAAGGGCCTGAACTTCTCGATCTCGTCGGCCTGCGCCACCTCCACCCACTGCATCGGCTCGGCCTATGAGCAGATCCAGATGGGCAAGCAGGACGTGGTGTTCGCGGGCGGTACTGAGGAGCTGGACTGGACGCTCAGCGTGCTGTTCGACGCCATGGGCGCGATGAGCTCCAACTTCAACGACCGGCCGTCCACCGCCAGCCGCGCCTATGACCGGGACCGCGACGGTTTCGTGATCGCCGGCGGCGCCGGCATCCTGGTGCTGGAAGAGCTGGAACACGCCAAGGCCCGTGGCGCGAAAATCTACGGCGAGATCGTCGGCTACGCCGCCAACTCCGACGGCTTCGACATGGTGGCCCCCTCCGGCGAGGGCGCGGCGCGGTGCATGAGGCTGGCCATGGCGGGGGTCAACGCGCCCATCGACTACCTGAACCCGCATGGCACCTCGACGCCGGTGGGCGACATCAAGGAGATGGAGGCGGTCCGCGCGGTGTTCGGCGACAAGGCGCCCCTGATCTCGTCCACCAAGTCGCTGACCGGCCACAGCCTGGGGGCCGCGGGCGCCCAGGAGGCGATTTACAGCCTCCTGATGCTCAACAACGGCTTCGTGGCCGAGAGCGCCCACATCGAGAACCTCGACCCGGCGTTCGCCGACATGCCCATCGTGCGCCAGCGGGTGGACCGACCGCTACAGACGGTGATGTCCAACTCCTTCGGCTTCGGCGGCACCAACGGCAGCCTGGTGATGGCCAGGCTTTAAGAACCCTGGGTCATCCCGGTTTTCGCGGCGGGCGAAAGACCGGGCGCCGTCCTCGAAGAGGATCGTGTCGAGTTCGCCGGTCGGCTGCGGATCAGCTCGCCGGCGCGGCAAGCAGTTTCGGCGGTCTCGGCCATGGCCGCATGATGTCAGGCCTCGCCAGCTAGGCGTGCCGACAAGGGTGGTCGTGGGCGCCCGCCCTCCACAGTGGGGCGCCGTCGGGATCCCCCCAGGAAGCTTCGCCGTACAGGACGGCTACTACGGGATCTGGCAGTT
>NZ_JBKJTG010000241.1:0-4038 GCF_046590535.1 Phenylobacterium sp.
CAATGTCGGCGCCAAGGGCGCGGCCTTCGCCATGCCGGCGACGGGCGACCACCTCGGCGTCATCGGCGACAACGGCAAGATCCTGATCTTCCCGACAGCCGAACTGCCGGAGATGCCCCGGGGCAAGGGCGTCAAGCTGCAGGCCTACCGCGAAGGCGGCCTGCGCGACGCCACCCTGTTCAACGCCGACGACGGCGCGACCTGGACCACCTCGGACGGCCGCACGCGGGTGTGGGCGGAGTGGCGGGAGTGGTTGGGGCGGCGGGCCGCGGCGGGCAAGGTGGCGCCCAAGGGCTTCCCGGCGACGAAGCGGTTTCGGCCGGGGTAGGATGATGGCAGTCCCTAGTTCTCTCCAATGAGGTTGATCTGGTCCGGTGTGGCGCCGCCAAGCTTTGCTAGTTGCTGCCATGCCGCATCGGCTTGGTCCGCCTGATCGCCCAGATGAGCCACATAACTCTCCGAGAGGCCCTGAGATCTCGCGAGAAACTCCAACCTTTCGCACTCGTGAAGGGCTCCCTCCGCAAGCAACTGAAGATTGTGTAGAGCGCCCAGAGCCGCTGCGTCGCCAAGTCGGTGGACGGGGAAGTCCCGCACCGCGCGCACGCCGGTCTGCACTAGGAAACGGGGGATGGAGAAAGCCGGATTGGGGGAGTCACGTTCTATTTCGGCAGCTCGATGCAGCGTCCGAACCGCACCAGCAGCAATGGCACCCGCCCCAGCCACGGCCTGGAGCAACTCGAGTTTCTGGCGGCTGGCTGCGCGATGCCGAAACCACTCCGGCGCAAGGACGGCGAGCAGTGCAAGGGCGAGGGAAAGAGGGGTGATAACCGCTTGAACCCACGCCGCTGTGCCAGGGTGGGCCTCCGCCCAGCAAATCAGGGCCAGTTCGACACAATCACGATCGGCCAGCTGGCTAGAAAGGCCCCCAAGGACATCCAACGCTAATGCCCACCCTTCTTCGGCACGAAGTGCATCACGCCCGCGACCACCCCGCCCACCACCAGGCCCAGCAGGGCTGAGGCCAGGGCGAAGGCGGCCCAGGCGGTGAAGGCGCCGATGCCGGGGACGGCGCCGGCCCAGTGTTCGAGGGCCTCCACCCAGGCGTGGGTGGGCCCGACGTTGAAGCGTTCCAGGCCGTGGACCAGGATGCCGCCGCCGACCCACAGCATGGCCGCGGTGCCCACCTTGGTGAGCAGGTCCAGGCTTACCGGCATCATCTTCACCAGGCCGCGGCCCAGGCTCTGCTTCCAGGGGGTGCTGCGCCGGGAGAGGTGCAGGCCGATGTCGTCCATCTTCACGATCAGGGCGACGACGCCATAGACGCCAATGGTGATCAGCAGGCCGACGATGGCCAGGGCGCCGGCCTGGACGGCCAGGGGCCGGTCGGCCACGTCGGCCAGGGCGATGGCCATGATCTCGCCGGACAGGATCAGGTCGGTGCGGATGGCCCCGGCCACCTTCTGTTTCTCCAGGTCCGCGGAGCTCAGCGCCAGCTCGTCCACTTGGGGGGTGTCGTCGTGCGGGGTGACCGCCTCGATGATCTTTTCGGTGGCCTCGAAGCACAGGTAGGCGCCGCCCAGCATCAGGATCGGCGTCACCGCCCAGGGGGCGAAGGCGGAGAGCAGCAGGGCGCCGGGCAGCAGCAAGAAGAACTTGTTGCGCAGGGAGCCCATCGCGATCTTGGCGACGATGGGCAGCTCGCGGTCGGGCGTGAAGCCCATGGCGTAGCCGGGGGTGACGGCGGTGTCGTCCACCACCACGCCCACGGCCTTGGTCCCGGCCTTGCCGGCGGCGCTGGCCATGTCGTCGAGGGAGGCGGCGGCGATCTTGGCGATGCCGGCGACATCATCCAGCAAGGCGACCAGGCCGGACGACATCGGCGAACCTCAGGGCAGGCGGGGCAGGCAAGGCGCCCCGCCCCGACCTACAGGCGCGGGGGCCCGGCGACAACCGCGACGGGGACGCGCCAAACGGGCGGTGGCGCGAGGCGGCCGGGTGACTTAGCCTTCGCCGGACGAGCCCGCCGCATTTCACGACGGCGGGCCTTAAGGGCAGGGCGGGAAGCGACATGCGTAGAGCTATATGGCTGGGTGCGGCGCTGGCGGCGCTGGCGGTGGGCGCCCAGGCGCAGCCCTATCGCGCGGAGGTCACCCGCACCGCCTATGGCGCGCCGCACGTCACCGCGGCCAACTACGGCGGGCTGGGCTATGGCGCGGGCTATGCGGCGGCGCAGGACAACTTCTGCGACTTCGCCGAGCGGACGCTGACGGTGAACGGCCAGCGGGCCATGTTCCTGGGCGCCGGCGACAAGGACGCCAATATCGTCAGCGACCTCTATCACCGCGCGGTTGTGCAGTCGGGCCGGCTGGAGGCCCTGCTGGCGGGAGACAGCGCCCGGCGGGGCGGCCACCGGCCCTCGGCGGACGCCCGGGCCCTGGTGCGCGGCTATGTGGCGGGGATCAACCGCTATGTGCGCGACACCGGCGTGGCCAACCTGCCGGACCCCCGTTGCCGCGGCGCGGCCTGGGTGCGGGTCTATGACGAGGCCGACTACTGGCGCAGCCAGGTGGCGGGCCAGCAGCCCACCCTGATGGCCGGGGTGGCCGGCGCGGCGCCCCCCGGCGTGCCCGACCTGACAGCCCCCCAGCGCCCCGAGCGATCGCCGGCGCCGGAAGGCCAGGGCAGCAATGCCTATGCCCTGGGCCGGGAGGTGACCAAGTCGGGCCGCGGCGTGCTGCTGGGCAATCCGCACTATCCCTGGGACGGCATCAACCGCTTCACGCGGATGCACCTGATCATCCCGGGCAAGCTGAACATCGTCGGCGCCGGCCTGCAGAACAGCCCGACCATCGGCATCGGCCACAACCAGTGGGTCGCCTGGACGCACACGGTCTCCACCGCCAGGCGGTTTGGGCTTTATGAGCTGAAGCTCGATCCCAGCGATCCCACCGCCTACCTCTACGAGGGCCGCTCGGTCCCGATGACCAAGACGCCGGTGACCGTGCAGGTGAAGACCCCGCAGGGCCTGGCGGCGGTGACCCGCACGGCCTACGCCACCCGCTTCGGGCCCGTGGTGGAGACGCCCGCCAATCCGTGGACCGCCACCCAGGCGTTCGCGGTGCGCGACGCGCCGGTGAACCTGCGCGGCATCGACCAGTACCTGGCCATGTGGCAGGCGCGCAATGTGCGCCAGCTAGCCGCAGCGCTCTCCCGTTTCCAGGCGGCGGGCTTCAACACCACGGCGGTGGACGCCGGGGGCGAGGCCTTCTACGGCGACATCGGCCCCTTGCCCTATGTCACCGACGCCCAGGCCGCCGAATGCGCGGTCTCCGACCTGGGGCGCAGCATGTGGAAGGACAACCGCGTCCCGGTCCTGGACGGCTCGCGCGCCGCCTGCGAATGGGGCTCGGACCGCCGCGCGGCCACGGCGGGCATCTATCCGCCCCAGGCCCTGCCGCAGATCTTCCGCTCCGACTACACCAGCAACTCCAACGACAGCTACTGGCTGACCAACCCCAACCAGCCGCTGGAGGGCTTCGGCCGGATCTTCGGCGACGAGCGCACCACGCGCTCGCTACGCACCCGGCTCAGCCTGATGCAGATCGACGACCGGGTGGCCGGGACAGATGGGCTGGGACCAGCCAAGTTCGACCTGGCCAGCGTGCAGGGCGTGCTCTACGGCAACCGCAACCTGGGCGCGGAGCTGACCCGCGACGCCCTGGTGGCGCTCTGCCGGCGGGGCGCGGCGGGGCCGCATCCTGAGCTGGCCGAGGCCTGCCGGGCGCTGGACGCCTGGGACCTGCGGGTCAACCTGGACAGCCGCGGCGCCCACGTCTTCCGCCTGTTCGCCGACAAGGGCGGGCTGAAGTTCAAGGTCCCGTTCGATCCCGGCGATCCCATGCGCACGCCCAACACCCTCGACGTGGACGACCCTAAGGTGATGACGGCCCTGGTCTGCACGGCGGCCAGCGGCGCATCCATGGGGATTTTCAGGTCGCGCAGCTGCTTCACTGCGTCGACCAGGGCCGTCATCACCTT
>NZ_JBKJTG010000089.1:0-5465 GCF_046590535.1 Phenylobacterium sp.
GCCGGTGACCATTCTGAGCCGCTGCCAGCGCTTCGACCTGCGCCGGGTCGAGCCCGACGTGATCGTCAAGAACCTGGAGATGATCTCCGAGGCCGAGGGCGTGCGGGTCGAGTCAGAGGGGCTGATGCTGATCGCCCGGGCCGCCGAGGGCTCCGTGCGCGACGGCCAGTCGATGCTGGACCAGGCCATCGTCCAGGCCGATGCGGGCCAGACGGTGGGCGCCGCGGCCATCCGCGACATGCTGGGCCTGGCCGACCGGGCGCAGACCATCGGCCTGTTCGAACAGCTGATGCGGGGCGAGGCGGGCGCCGCCATCGAGACCTTCCGCACCCTCTATGGCTTCGGGGCCAATCCTGACCAGGTGATGCTGGACCTGCTGGATCACTGCCACGGCGCCTCGGTGGCTAAGGCGGTGGGAGCCCATGCCCTGATCATGCCCAAGGAACAGGCCGGGCGGCTGGCGGCGGTGGGGACGGCGGTGTCGGCCGGCACCCTGTCGCGGCTGTGGCAGCTTCTGCTCAAGGCCTATGACGATGTGCGGCGCGCGCCGGACGCGGCGGCTGCGGTGGACATGGCGCTGATCCGCATGGCCTACGCCGCCGACCTGCCGGGACCGGAGGAGGCGCTGAAGCGCCTGCAGTCGGGAGAGCCCGCGGGCGGCGGCGGGACTGGGCCCTCCGGCGTCGGCGGCGGATCGGGCGGCGGCGGGGGCGGGGTAAGTGCGGTCGCCCGGGCGCCGGCGCCCCAGGCCCAGGCCCAGCCCCAGGCCCAGGCCCAGGCCAGTGAGCCCGCGCCGACCCTGGCCAGCTTCGACGACGTGCTGGCGCTGATCGAGAAGCGCCGCGACATCTCCCTGAAGCTGGACGTGGAGCGCTATGTGCGCCCGATCAGCTTCCGCCCCGGCGCCATCGAGTATGAGCCCGCGCCCGGCGCCCCGGCCAACCTGGCGCAGCGGCTGGTGGGGCGGCTGAAGGAATGGACCGGCGAGCGCTGGCTGATCGTCGCCCAGGGCGGCGGCGGCGCCGAGAGCCTGTGGGAAAAGCAGAAGCGCGAGGCGCGCGACGTCCGCGCCGAGATCGAGCAGGACCCCTTCGTGCGCTCCGTGATGAGCGTGTTTCCGGGCGCCGAGATCGTCGGCGTGCGCAACCTGGCCCAGCCGGACGCCTCGGTGAACCCGGCCCCCGACGACGGCGACAACGACAACGACGAGGACGGTTGAGTGAAAGACTTCGGCTCCCTGATGAAACAGGCCCAGGCCATGCAGCAGAAGCTGGCCGAGGCGCAGGACCGGCTGGCCGCGCTGGAAGTGGAGGGCAGCTCCGGCGGCGGCATGGTGCGGCTGGTGCTGAAGGGCTCAGGCGAGCTCGCCCGGGTGGACCTGGACGAGAGCCTGATGGCGCCGGGCGAAGGCGAGGTGGTGGCCGACCTGATGATCGCCGCCCACGCCGACGCCAAGCGCAAGCTGGACGCAGCCCAGGCCGAGATGATGCGCGAGGCGGCGGGTCCCCTGGCCGGCATGGGCCTGCCCGGCCTGCCGAAGTTCTAAATTGGCCGCTTCCGCCGGCCCTGAGATCGAGCGGCTGATCGGCCTGCTCGCCAAGCTGCCGGGGCTGGGCCCCCGCTCGGCCCGGCGCGCGGCCCTGGCGCTGCTGAAGCGGCGGGAGCAGCTGCTCAACCCCCTGGCCGACGCGCTCAGCCAGGCCGCGGCGCGGGTGCGGACCTGCCAGGCGTGCGGGTCGCTGGATACCCAGGACCCCTGCGCCATCTGCGCCGACCAGACCCGCGACGGGACGCTGATCTGCGTGGTGGAGGAGGTGGGCGCGCTGTGGGCCATGGAGCGGGCCAGCGCCTTTCGCGGCCGCTATCACGTGCTGGGGGGGCTGCTCTCGGCCCTGGACGGGGTCGGCCCCGACGCCCTCAAGATCGGGCCGCTGGTGGCGCGGGCGAGCGCCCAGGGCGTGCGCGAGGTGATCCTGGCCCTGCCGGCCACCGTCGACGGCCAGACCACCGCCCACTACCTGGCCGACCGGCTGGCCCAGGCCGACGTTTTGGTGACCATGCTGGCCCGCGGCGTGCCGGTGGGCGGCGAGCTGGACTGGCTGGACGACGGCACCATCGCCCAGGCCATGCGCGCGCGCCGGCCGGCCTAGCTCCGACTCAACTGTCGCGCTAAGAACACAGCATGAACGGGTATCTGATCGCGGCGGTGCTGTGCGGCCTCATCGCCATCGCCGCCATCGTCTGGGCTCTGCGGGAGCGGCTGCGGGCGTCCGAGGCGCTGATGCGGCTGGCCATGATCGAGGCCCAGGCGGGGACCAACGCCGAGCTGGCCCGCGCCCAGGCGGCGCAGTCGGCGGGCGCGGTGGCCGAGGCCCTGGTGAAGCAGACCGAGGAGACCTTCCGCAACCGCGAGCTGATCGCCCAGGCGCGCATCGAGGCGCAGCTCAAGCCCGTGGCCGAGACCCTGCAGAAGTTCCAGGAGCATGTGGCCGCGGTGGAGAAGGTCCGCGCCGAGGAGACCGGCGGCCTGAAGGAACAGATCGCCCAGCTCCTGATCGCCTCCACCGCAACCCAGGACGAGGCCCGCAAGCTGTCGGCGGCGCTGCGGCGCGGGGCCGGAGTGCAGGGGCGCTGGGGGGAGCAGACGCTGCGCAACGTGCTGGACGCCGCCGGGCTCTCCGCCCGCTACGACTTCGACGAACAGGTCTCCACCGACACCGAGGAGGGCCGGCGCAGGCCGGACGTGACCGTGCGCCTGCCCGGTGGCGGGGTGTTCGTGATCGACGCCAAGTGCTCGCTGAACGCTTTCCTGGATATGCAGGACGCGGTGGACGACGCCGGCCGCGACGCCTGTGGCCTGCGCCACGTGCAGAGCGTGCGCAGCCACATCAGCGGGCTGTCGGCCAAGGCCTACTGGGACCAGTTCGACGCCTCGCCGGACTTCGTGGCCATGTTCGTGCCGGGGGATTCGATCCTGGCCGCGGCGCTGGACCGGGCGCCGGACCTGATGACCGAGGCCATGGACAAGCGGGTGGTGATCGTCACGCCGACGACGCTCTTCGCGCTCTGCAAGGCGGTGGTCTACGGCTGGCGGGTGGAGGAGCAGGCCGCCAACGCCCAGAAAATCGCCGACCTGGGCCGCGAGCTCTACAAGCGCATCGCCGTGATGGGCGCGCATGCCGCCGGGGTCGGCAAGGCGCTGGAGGCCGCGGTGGGCCGCTACAACCAGTTCGTGGGTTCCCTGGAAACCCAGGTGCTGACCCAGGCCCGCCGGTTCGAGGAGCTGAAGGTGGAGCACCAGGTGCGCGAGGTGCCGACCCTGGAGCCCCTGGACACCGCGGTGCGCCCGCTCGCCAAGCTGGTGGCCTCCGACGCCCCGCCGGTACGCCTGGTGGCCGGCGACGAGGGGTGAGCGCGGCGGTCTCCCACCTTGACGCTCGGGATTGACGCCCTTACCTGCGCCCCATGGCCCTTCGTGAAATCCTCGTCGTCCCGCATCCCGTCCTGAAGACCATCTCCGCGCCGGTGGCGGCGGTGGACGACGACCTGCGCGCGCTGATGGACGACATGCTGGAGACCATGTACGCCGCGCCCGGCATCGGCCTGGCCGCGGTGCAGGTTGGGGTTGCCAAGCGGGTGATCGTCATGGACCTGGCCCGGCCGGAAGAGCCCAAGGCGCCGCGATTCTACATCAACCCGGAGATTCTCTGGGCCTCGGACGAGACTGCCCCCTACGAGGAGGGCTGCCTCTCGGTGCCGGAAATCTACGACGAGGTGGAGCGTCCGTCGCGGGTGAAGCTGCGCTACCTCAACTACCAGGGCGAACAGGTGGAGGAGGACGCCGAGGGGCTGTTCGCCGTCTGCATCCAGCACGAGATGGACCACCTGGAAGGCGTGCTGTTCATCGACCACCTGTCGCGCCTGAAGCGCGAGCAGGCGGTGAAGAAGGTCCGCAAACAGGCCAAGGCGGCTTAGTTTTTCTTCGTCACCGTGGTGGTGGTGGTGGTCTCGGTAGTGGTTTCGCCGTCGTGGGCCGCCTCGGCCTCGTTCTCGGCGGCGACCTTGCCGGCCGCGTCCTTGGCGCCGCTGGCCGCGCCCTTGGCCACCTTGGCCACGTCGCCGGCGGCTTCCTTGATCTCCGCGCCCACCTCCTTCATCTGCGGGCTGGTGACCACTTGGCGGGTCTTGTCGCCGATGGTGTCGGCGGCGGCTTCCACGTCGGCGCCGGCGTTCTGGCGTTCGGCCTGGCTGCAGCCGGCGAGCGCGAGGGCGGCGAAGGTGGCGATGATGATCTGGCGCATGGCGAAGGCTCCCTGAGTCGCCGATCCGAACGGCGAGGCGTCGCCGACGTTCCCATGAGCGGCGCACCCCGGTAAACCCCGCCCATGCGCCTGGCCTTCCTGGGAACCCCCGATTTCGCACGCATCGCCCTGGCCCGGCTGATCGCCGACGGCTGCGAGATCGCCTGCGTCTATTCCCAGCCTCCCGCGCCCAGGGGCCGGGGCCAGGCCCTGCAGCCCTCGGCGGCTCACGCCCTGGCGCTGGAGCACGGGCTGACAGTGCGCACACCCGTGTCGATGCGCGGGCCGGATGAGATCGCGGCGTTCCAGGCGCTGGGCCTCGACGCCGCGGTGGTGGTGGCGTTCGGCCAGATCCTGCCGGCGGAGGTGCTGGACGCGCCCAGGCTGGGGGCCTTCAACCTGCACGGCTCGCTCTTGCCCCGCTGGCGAGGCGCCGCGCCCATCCAGCGGGCGATCATGGCCGGCGACCCGGTGACCGGCGTGCAGGTGATGCGGATGAGCGAGGGCCTGGACGAGGGCCCGGTGCTGGCCTCGGAGACCCTGCGCATCGGGCCCCTGGACACCGCCGGCGCCCTGCACGATCGCATGGCGCAGGCCGGGGCTGAGCTTTTGTCGCGCACCCTGCCTCTGATCGCGGCGGGGACAGCCACCGAGACGCCCCAGGCGGAGGCGGGGGTCACCTACGCCAAGAAGATCCGGCCCAAGGAAGCCCGTATCGACTGGAGGAAGCCCGCCGCCGAGGTGGACCGCAAGATCCGCGGCCTGTCGCCGTTCCCCGGCGCCTGGTTCACCCTGCCCGGCGACAGGGGCCCGGTGCGGGTCAAGGCGTTGCTGTCCGCGTTCGAAGAGGCTGATGGTGCGGCTGGCGAGGTTCTGGATGACGCCCTGCTGGTGGCGTGTGGCGCAGGCGCCGTGCGCCTGCTGCGGGTGCAGCGCGAGGGCCGCGGGCCGCAGGACGCGGGCGCCTTCCTGCGCGGCGCGGCGGTCCCGGCGGGGACCCGGCTTTCCTGATGCCCCGCTACCGGCTCACCATCGAATACGACGGCCGGCGCTACCACGGCTACCAGGCGCAGGTCGGGCTGGCCTCGGTGCAGGGCGCGCTGGAGGCGGCCGTGACGGCGTTCATCGAGACGTCTGGGTCGGACCTCGGCAAGGTCGACCAGC
>NZ_JBKJTG010000215.1:0-33277 GCF_046590535.1 Phenylobacterium sp.
TCCGCCGCCGCCGGTCAGGCTGTCCGTGCCGGCTTCGCCCACCAAGGTGTCGCCCGACGTGCCCCCGGTCAGCGTGTCGTTGCCGAGGTTGCCGTTAAGGAAGTCCGTGCCGCCGCCGCCGGTGATGATGTCGTTGTTCTGGCCGCCCAGCAGGGTATCGCTGCCTGTGTTGCCGGTGATGGTGTCGTTGCCGATGTTGCCGTTGGCGAAATTCACGCCCGAACCCACGTCGATGGTGTCGTTGTCACGACCGCCATAGATGGTGTCGTTGCCGGCCCCGCCGACCAGGGTGTCGTTGCCCTGGTTTCCCTGGAGCAGATCCCCGCCGCCCAGGCCGTCGAGGCTGTCGTTGCCGGCCCCGCCGTAGAGGCCATCGGCGCCAGCGGAGCCGGCTTGGCTGTCATTGCCCGTGGTGCCCGCGAACAGGATCGAGCTGTCGGGCAGGACAGCGTCGGTCTCCCCGCGGAAGCCGCCTGGGTCGTTGAAGGTCACGGTGCGCCCCAGACCGGTCAGGGTGACATAGTCTGGTGTGGTCGAGGTGAACGGGACGAACCCGATGGAGATGACCGAGGCGGTCGCGCCGGTGGTCCTGAACAGCAGCCGATCCGTGGCCGGGGCGTACGCGAGCGCTTGGGCGGCCGTGATGTCCTCAAAGAAAAAGTCGGCCATGTGCGGGCCTCCGACGCGAACCGATGGCGACTCGAGGAACAGAGTTATCGCGGATTCATTGAGAATCGTTTACCGCGCTCGCCAACAGCAAGTAAGCGATTGCTTCAATTGATGGTTCCCGCGTCATAACGGCGCAGAAACTCCGCTAGCCGCCGCGCCTACTTGTCACGCGCAAGCACAACACTCGCCAGCATGGACACAACCTCAGGTAATCTAAAAGGGGCCTGTTCGAGGATGTTCTGCCACTGGGCGTGAGACAGGTTGTATTGCCTATAGCTGCAGGAAGACCATTGGGCGATGCAACAGCGAGCGCCAGGGCATGGGTTCGTAAACAACCTTCCTCGCTCTGGGGTGTCTTGGCGCGCGCCAGCGAGGCGACCCTCACCCGATGGAGGTTATCCCAGCATCCACCGCCATCGTCTGGCCGGTCACATAGACGCTCTCGTCGCTCATGAAGAACAGGGCCGCATAGGCCACCTCCCAGCCGGTGGCCTGGCGGCCGAACGGGGTGGGGGTGCGGCCGCGGCTGGGCCGGCCCTGGGTGGCGACGCGGCCGAGCGGGGTGTCAACCAGGCCGGGGGCGACGATGTTGGCGCGGACGCCCCTGCGTTTGCCCTCGAAGGCCACGTGGCGCATCAGGCCGCCCAGCGCCGCCTTGGAGGCGTCATAGGCCGGCAGACGCGAGCCTGGCTTGAGGCCAGCGATGGAGGAGATGAACACGATACCGCTGCCCTCCGCCAGGACTGGCAGGGCCTCGCGGCAGCACAGCATCGGGCCGCGCAGATTGGCGGCGAGCGTGGCGTCCCAGTCGTCGGCCGTGGCGCGCGCCAGACCCAGGCCGCCGACGCCCACGCCCACGTTCAGCACCAGGCCGTCGAGACCGCCCAGGGCCTGGACGGCTTCAGCCACCATCCGGCGGATGTCGTCTTCGCGGGTGATGTCGGCCTCGATGGCGTGGGCCATCCCGCCCTCGCCGGCGATCAGGTCGGCGGTGGCCTGGGCGGCGGGGCGGCTCCGGTCCGCAACGGCTACGGCGGCCCCTTCCCTCGCGAACAGCAGGCTCATGGCGCGGCCGTTGCCCACGGGATCAGTGTCGGCGTCGACGATGCGCTGGCCGCCTCCCACTACCAGGATGCGGCGGCCTGCCAGGCGCCCGCGCCCCGGAGCGAGGCCCTCCGACTCGGCGCTGAGCGGGCGGACGTAGCCCTCGGCCTCCGACATCAGGCGGTCGCCTTTTCCGAGCCCTCGATGTCCACGTCGAAGGTCTCCAGGAAGCGGCTGACCATCATGTAGTAGCCCACCGTGATGGTCAGCTCCTGAAGCTCCTGGAAGCTCAGCGCGTCCGCCAGCGGGCGGAAGGTGGCGTCCGACGCGCGGACGTTCATCACCACATCGTCGGTGAAGCGCATCACCTTACGCTGCAGGTCGTCGAAGGCGGCTGCTTCCGGGCCCTCGTGCACCGCCCTGATCAGCGCTTCGCTCATCCCCGCCTGCCGGCCGATCCGCTCGTGCTGATAGACTTCGTAGTCGGCGTTCGACAGCACGCCCACGCGGATGATGGCGATCTCGCGCAGCACCTTGTCGAGCTTGGAGAAGTTGAGGATCTGGGTGCCGAGCTTGGTGAACCCGTCGATCATCTCGCCGGCGTGGCCCATCATGCGGAAGATGTTGAGCGGTGGCAGCTTGGCGTAGGCGGCCTGGGCCCGCGCGCCCTTGGCGTCCGCCGGGTCGAAATAGGGTATCCGCGCCATGGCCGTCTCGCTCCCGCAGCTTTGCCGGCGAGCCTAGCACGAGGCGGCAGACCTGCGTCCAGCGTCAGGCGGTAGGCGGCGCCGAGGTAGGTCCTACCGGCCGGGCGTTGGCGGCCCGGACATCTTCGTCGGTGAACGCGTCGGCCTTGCCGTGGCGTTTCTCGATATCCTTCTGCAGGGCGCGAGCGGCCATGGCGTGACCGGGGAACAGGGTGTCCACAGCCCAGCCCAGGATCGGCACGCTGGAACTGGCGCTGTCGACGGCCAGATAGGCGGCCATTCGCGCGACGGTGGCGCCCGCCGCGCCCGCCTGGACGGCCTCGTACAGCAGCAGGCCGCCGGCCCCGACCGAATAGACCGGGCCCGCCACGGGCACCCAGGCCAGCACGCCGTCGATCCCCAGGCCGAAGGGGCCGACCCCAACCAGCCGGTCGGACAGCTTCTTGATCCGTTCTGCCCGCCGCCAGGCCAGATGTGCGCGCTCGCGTGTGACATCCATGCGCAGCGAAACGCCCAAGCCGCGCGCGGGCTCCCTAGCCCCAGAGTTCCGGCGGCGGCGGGAAGATCGTCGAGCCGGTAATCGCCAGCCCCGGTTCGCGGTCGCGAGCCAGCAGCAGCGGGCCGTCCAGGTCCACGAACGCCGCGCCCTGGGCCAGCATCACGGCCGGCGCAATGGCGAGCGAGGTGGCGACCATGCAGCCCGCCATGATCTCCAGGCCGAGCGCCCGCGCCTCGGCGGCCAAGGCCAGCGCCTCGGTAAGGCCGCCTGACTTGTCCAGCTTGATGTTCACGCAGGCATAGCGGCGCGCGCAGGCCGCCAGTTCGGCGCGGGTGTGCAGGCTCTCGTCGGCGCACAGCGGCACCGGACTGGCATAGCCCTCCAGGGCCTCGTCCAGCGCCGCTGGCAGCGGCTGCTCGATCAGCAGGACCTCAAGGCGCGCCAGCTCCGGCGCCAAGTGTACCAGCTCGTCGAAGGTCAGCGCCTCGTTGGCGTCGACGATCAGCCGGGTGCGCGGCGCCGCGGCGCGCACCGCCGCCACCTGGTCGATCCCGTCCGCGCCGCCGATCTTCAGCTTCAGCATGGGCCGCCGCCCTTGAGCTCTCGCCGCCTCCCCCATCGCCCGGGGTGTGTCCAGGCTCAGGGTGAAGCAGGTCTTCACCGGGTCCAGCCGCGCGCGGCCGGCCAGGGTCCAGGCCCGCACGCCCGCCTGTTTGGCCGCCAGGTCCCAAAGCGCGCAGTCCAGGGCGTTGCGCGCCGCGCCGGGTGGAAGGATGTCCTGTAGTTCAGCCCGGCTGCAGCCGGCCTCGACCGCGCCGCGCGCCGTCTCCACCCCCGCCAGCACCCCGACCATATCCTCGCCATAGCGGGCATAGGGCACGGCCTCGCCGCGGCCCGGATGATCGCCGTCGCTGATCTCAGCCACCACGACCTCGGCCGCGGTCTTCACGCCCCGGGAGATGACGAAGGCCCCGGCGATCTGCCAGCGTTCGGCGCGGACCGTGAGCGTCCGGCTCAGACCATGTCCCCGGCGGCGGCGTCCAGCAGAAGATAGAGCCGGCCCGCTTCGCTGGCCAGGAGGTTGGCCATCAGGAAGCCCTCGGGATCACGCACCACCGCATCTTCCACCAGGGTCTGGTAGCGGCGCACGTAGATTTCCGTCTGGCGCTTGACGTCTTCGTCGGTGAACAGCCGACGCGCAATGCGCCGCGTGGCGGCCGGGGCCAGTCGCTTGACCACCTGGCGCGCACCCTCCAGGTCGCCGGTCTGCACTGCCGCGGCGATCTCGTCGATGCGGGCCTTTGGCAACAGCTTGGCTGGATCGACGCCCATGCGCCCAAGTTCCGCCGCCAGGGTGTCCTCCAGGCGCTGGCCCTCTCCATCGGCACCGTCCAGGGAGGCCAGCAGGTCCTTCCAGGTCCAGCTGTCACCGTCGGCGGGTGCGTCGTCCTCGTCGTCGTCCTCGGCGGCGGGCGGCCCGCCGGCAGCCTCGAAGATGGCGGAAAATTCCTCGTCGGTGGCTGTAGGCGTTAGCCGCAGGCGCGGGCGCAAGCCCAGCTCGTCGGCCAGCGCTGCGCCTGAGCTTTGCGCATCGGCGGCCGGCGCGTCGGCGGCCAGTTGGTCGAGGTTGAGGGGTTCGGGCTCCTCCGCGAGAATTGCCTCAGGGGCGGGCGGCGCCGCGCGGGCGGCGCGGCGGGCTGGAGCGGGCGTCGGCGCGGGCGGCGCCAGGGGCATAGGCGCCGCGGCGGCCACTGAGCCCATCAGCCGCACGGCTTCGCTCAGCATCTCGAAATTACGGCGCACCCTGTCCTGGAACGCCGCGTCGATGGCCTGGGCCTCCTGCGCCGTCCGGCGGGCCTGGGCCATCAGCGCGTCCATGCCCTCGGAGACGGTAGCGCGCACGGCGTCGGCTTGGCCACGGGCCGCGGCCGGCATGCGCGAGGCGCGCTGCTCAATCTCCGCCATCATGGCGGCCAGCTCATCCAGGGTGGCGCGGGCCGACGCCGCGCCCTCCTCCAGCTTGCGCGCCGTGGCGGCGCCGGCTTCCTCAACCATCAGGGAGGACTGCTCGACCAGGGCGCGGGCCTCGGCCAGGCGGGCTTCAAACACCTGGTTGGCCTTCTGGCCGGCCGTGAAAGCGGCCTCGGAGAGCTGGTCCACCTGTGCGCGGGCGGTCTCCGCATGACTGGCGGCGGCGGCGCGGGTCTCCTCGGCGGCGGCGGCGAGGGCATCCACCGCGGCGCGGGTCTGGGCCTCAAGCTTGGCGCGCTGGTCGGCGGCGGCCTCGGAGACCGCGTCCAGCGACTGCAGGGTCGACTGGCCGAACTCCTCGCGCTCGGCCCGGGCGGTCTCAGCCAGGTCGCGGAACTGTTCGGCGGCGTCGGCCATCAAGAGGCGCAGGGCCTCTCCGCCTTTGGTGGCCCGGTCGTTCATTTCCACGGCGGAGAGCCGCGCCTGGCTAATGAACTCGCCGAGCTGGGCGGCGTGGGCCTCGGCCTCGCCGGAGAAGGTTTCGTGGTCGGCCTTCAGGGCGTGGGCCAGGGTGATCAAGGCGGCCCGCTGCTCAGAGAGGCCGCCCTCCACCGCGCGGACCTGTTCAGAAACCCCAACGCCGGCGGTCTCCAGGCGGGCGATATGGCGGACCAGATCCTCGCCCGCGGTGCGCGCGGCGTCTCCGGCCTCTCCGGCCGCCGCGGCCAGGTCGGCGGCGCGGGCGGCGAGCGCGGCTTCAGCTTCGCGTAACTGGGTCTCGGCCAGGTCGGAGGCCTCGGCTACCATGCGGGCCTGTTGGGTGATGGTGTCGGCCACCCGGATCGCCTGGGCGTCGAGGGTCAGGGCGAGTTCGCCCATTTGTGTGCGCTCGCGGCCCAGGGTCCCGGCCAGGTCCTCGGCGGTGCGCACCGACTGGGCGGTGGCGCCGGTCAGTTGTTCGGTTTCCAGCGCCAGGGCGTCGCGCAGGGCCAGCAGGCTCTCGCGGGCCTCCTCCGCGGCGGCGGCGGCGCGGATGATCTCCTCGCGGACACCCTGGACCACGTCGCCGGCGCGGGCGGCGGCGGTGAGCGCCGGCGACAGCATGTCGTCGGCCATGGCCTTGGCGCGGCGGGCCTCCGCGGCTAGCTTCTGACCCTGGCGGATCATGTAGGCGGCGCCCCAGACGAAGGCGGCGGGCCCGATGGCTAGGAGGGCGAAAACGGCGATGGCGAAGACGTCGGTCTGCAGGGGGGCGACGTTGTTGCGGTAGCCGACGGCGAAGGCGATGGGCGCCAGGGCCCAGAGCACCGAGACGCCGAGCGCGGTCAGGTAGATCGGCCAGGCCGAAGGAGCCTCGAAGTTGGCGGACTCCGGGGCCACGCTGGGTTCCGGCTGGAACTCTGGGCGCGGCGCCGGCGTGCGGGACGGCCGCGTCGCGACCTCCTGCTGAACCGGCGGCGGCTGCAGCGGCGGCATGGCCTGGGCCTGGGCGGCCACGGGCTCGGCGGCGAGGGTTTCAGGCTCCGCGGCTGGCGCAGCCGGGGTCAGGCCGCGATCCGGCGAGGCTCCGAAATCCGTCGGGTGGCGACGTCTGGAGAACTTCATACGCGGCCGTTCCTTCTCGAACCCGCGGAGGGCGGGCGCCGTTGGGCCGCCAAGGTCGCCCCGACCTCGCCTCCGCAGGGGAAGGAATACCTATGATAGCAGCGGACGCAAACACCCGACCTGTGCGGTCAGGCGGCCGGGAGGCGGATTGTCGCGGTTCAGCAGGCGCTCAGGCGCGCGAGTCTTCAGACCTGGATCAGCCGGGCGCATGGCAACTGGGGCCAGTCGGCCGCCTTGTCTGCCTTGCGCTTCGTGCGGGCGATGACGCTTTCAACGACGGGCTGGCTGCGCTCGACCTGCGCCGGCGGCTCCATCACCATGCCAAAATGGGAGAAGGCCACAGCGGAGGACTGCACCACGACCGCGGCCACCAGTTCTGTGAAAGTCGCCATCGGAAGGGACCCGGCTCCGCGACGATTACGTCGAACCCGTTTCTACGTCGGGCTTGGCCGGGCTGCGACATGTCACGCGTGAAATTTTTGTCATGTTGGTCCATCCGGCGGCGGAATGGCCCGGCCCGCACGTCAGGCGGCCAGCACCTCGCGAAAGCTCGCCCCTTCGTGGCTCAGCAACCAGCGCTTGCGGTGCAGGCCTCCGCCGTAGCCGGTGAGTGAGCCATTGGCGCCGATCACCCGATGGCAGGGCACCACCACGGCCACCGGATTAGCCCCGTTCGCCGTTCCCACGGCCCGCATGGCGGTGGGCCGCCCGATGCGTTGTGCGAGGCCCGCGTAGCTCAGCGTCTCGCCGGCCGGAATGCTGCAGAGCGTGTCCCAGACCTGGCGCTGGAAGGCCGTACCGGAGGCCACCCAGGGCACGGTCGCCAGGGCCTGGGCGTCCCCGGCGAAATAAGCCTGGAAGGCGGCGCGCAGCGGGCTGACGCCGTTACGGACCGCGGCCTTGGGATAGTGGCGGGCGATCCAGGCGCGCATCTGCGGCTCATAGTCTGTCCAGTTGAAGGCGCGCAAGGCGCCGGCTTCGTCGGTGACCAGCAGGGCCGTGCCGATCGGCGTCTCCAGGCGGTCGAAGGTCAGGGTGTCAGGCAGCACGGCGGTCATTGGTCTTGGTCCTCTTCAAGTCGGGCTGGGGCGGCGTCGCCGGCCCACAGGTGTTGTGCGGCATAGGCCCGCCAGGGGCGCCAGGCCTCGGCGCGGGCGAGCAGCTGGGCGGGCGTCGGTCGCACCCCGTCAGGGTCGGCCATGGCGCGCAGCAGCGCGATGTCGGCGTGCGGGAAGGCGTCGGGCTCGCGCAGCTCGCGCAGCGCGATGTACTGGGCCGTCCACTCGCCGACCCCTGGCAGGGCCGATAACGCCTTGATCGCACTCTCCAGGTCGGCGCGCGGGGTGAAGATCGTGGGGTCGGCCGCCACCGTGCGGGCCAGGGCTTCCAGCGCGGCGCCGCGGGTCCGGGGCATGCCGAGGGCCGCGATGTCCTGGCCCACCAGCCGGTCCGGCGTCGGGAACACCTGGGTCAGGCCGAGCCTGGCCGCGGCGGGATCGTCGATCGCCTCGCCATAGGCGGCAGTCAGCTTGACGGCCAGGCCCCGGGCGGCGACCACAGTGATCTGCTGGCCGAGGATCGCGCGGATGGCGAGCTCGAAGCCATCCCAGGCGCCCGGCGCGCGCAGGCCGGGCCGGGCCGCGACCCGGGACGCCAGGGCCGGGTCCTGGCTCAGATGGTCGCCGATCAGGCCTGGGTCGGCGGTCAGATCGAATACGCGCCGAATGCGCGCGATCACCGCTGGCAGGGCCGCCAGCTTCGGGAAATGGATCTCGGCGCTGAGCGCGTCGCCCTTCCCTGGGGTGACGATCACCACGCCGCGGGCGCCGTCGATGGCGAGAGTTCGGGCGTAGCGGTAGGCTTCTACGCGCTCCACGCCGGGGATGGCGCGGGCGGCCAGGAAACCGATCATGGCGTCCCAGTCGTATGGCGGTCGGTAGGGCAGCCTGACGGTGATCCCGCCGGCCGCGGAGCTGGCCTCGGCTTGGCGTGAGCGGCGAAGCGCGCCCGCCGGGCGGGCGAACAGTTGCTGGAAGGTCTCGTTGAACCGCCGCACGCTGCCGAATCCGGAAGCCAGCGCCACCTCGCCCATCGGCAGGAGGGTCTCCTGGATGAGTTGCTTGGCCAGCAGCACGCGGCGGGTCTGGGCGACGGCCACCGGCGGGGCGCCGAGGTGCTGCCGGAACAGGCGGCGAAGCTGGCGTTCGCCGACGCCGAGGCGCGCGGCCAGCCTATCCACGTCGCCGGCGTCTAATGCCCCGGCCTCGATCAGGGCCAGCGCCCGCGACACGGTATTGGAGGTGCCACGCCAGGCGCCGAGGTCGGGGGAGGCTTCTGGCCGGCAGCGCAGGCAGGGCCGGAAGCCCGCCTCCTGGGCCGCCGCGGCGGTCGGGAAGAAGGTGACGTTCTCCGCCTTGGGCGTGCGGGCTGGGCAGATCGGGCGGCAGTAGATGCCGGTGGTCTTAACACCGCAGAAGATCTTCCCGTCAAAGCGGGGGTCGCGGGTGGCGAAGGCGCGGCGGCAGGCTCCGAAATCCATGTCCATGCGGTTGAGGATGCGCCCTGCCCCGGTCCGCGTCTCGCGGTTTTCGGACATGCTGCGACCGGCTTAGCGGTTTTCGGACGCCCTGGTTGGGACGCTCAGCGCGGGGTCTTCATCCGCGTCCGGGCCTTGCGGGTGAACACGCGTGGCGGGTTCACGGCGCTGGGCAGGAATGAGGTCGGCCGTTGCCAGCGCCACTCATAGCTGCCGAACCACACCCAGCCGCCCTCGCTCAGGCGTCGCGGGGTCAGGGCGTAGCCGCGGATCCACGGCTGGTCGATGGCTTCACTCACTGTCGCATCCGGAATCAAGAGCCCCTCGCCGCCCAACCTTAGCGGCGCCGCAGCATAGGGCACGGGAAATCGGCTGGGGCCCCACAGGTGAGGCTCCACCTGTGGCGCCGGTCACACGTTAGGCCAGGGCCACGGCCAGCCGGCGGTCGCGGCCGATGGACTGGGCGGCGACAAGGTGGGCGATGATGGTGATGACAATGATCGGGATCAGCGCCGCGAAGCCCACCGCCAGGGAGCCCTCACCGTACTCGGGCTTGCTCATGTCGGAGATGCGACCGACGTACACGGGGCCGATGCCCAGGCCGATGATGTTAAGCACGAACAGCAGGATCGCGCCGGACATGGTGCGCTGAGCCGGCGGCACGGCGTTCTGCACCACCGTCAGCGCCGGGGCCAGATAGGCGTTGTTGAGCAGGGCCGGAACCGCCAGGAACATCAGCGCGATCTGCCAGGTCGGCGCCCACAGGAGGCCGATCCAGAACGGAATGGTGATGGTGAAGGCGATCGCCGGGATCCAAGCGAACCAGCGGCGGTCCTTCTTGCTCAGCCGGTCGACCAGCCAGCCCGCCCCGAAGGTGCCTATGACGCCCGTGACGCCCAGGACGATGCTGTAGTAGTTGGCCACCTCCGTCAGTTCCATGCCTTTCACGCGCATCAGGAACGGCGGGTTCCAGGTCAGCGCCGCGTAGCCTATGAAGGCCGACAGGGCGCTCGAGATCGCGGTGAGCACCAGGGTGCGGTTGGCGAAGAAGCCGCCAACCGCCTTGGCGATGGGCGGGGCGGCGTCGTGCGCCAGAACGCCCTGGGCCAGCGGATCGAGCGTGCCGCGCTTGGGTTCGCGCACGAGCAGCAACAGCAGCAGCGCCAGGATGATGCCCGGGACGCCCAGGGCGAAGAACGCCGTGCGCCAGCCGTAGGCCGCCGCGATCCGGCCGCCAGCGAAGGCGCCGATCATCGATCCCAGCGGCACGCCAAGCGAATAGAGCGCCAGGGCTGTGCCGCGCTTCTCGGGCGGGAAGTAATCGGAGATCAGGGAATAGGATGGCGGCGAGCCGCCGGCCTCGCCGATGCCGACGCCCATCCGCATCAGGGCCAACTGCATGAAGTTGGTCGCCGTGCCGCAGAGCGCGGTGAACAGGCTCCACAGGGCGCAGGACGCGGAGATGATCCAGACCCGTCGGGTGCGGTCGGCCAGCCAGGCCACCGGGATGCCGAACGCCGTATAGAAGGCGGCGAAGAAAATCCCGCCCAGCATGCCGAGCTGGGTGTCAGTGAGGTTGAGATCCTTGCGGATCGGCTCGGCCAGGATCGAGATGATCTGCCGGTCGAGGAAGTTCAGCGTGTAGATGACCGCCAGCATTCCGACGACGAAATAGCTGTATGCCGGCGTTGCCTTCGGCGCCGCGATGGTTTGCGCAGTCATTCCCGCCCCTTGTAACCAGCGTCCGCGGCCAGTCTTCTGGCTCGAAGACGCGGTATGCGTTTCCTTGTTTGAGCGTTGTGGCACACCGGCACGGTGCTCGCCAAGCGGCTAGGCCCGGGCGAGCGCCCGCATGGATGTTGAACACCTCCAGCCAGCGGTCGGGTCCACCAAACCGCAAGGCGATGAACGCCACAGCGGCCAGGCCCAGCACGCTGGCGACCCCGACCAGGACCCAGCCAGCCGGCGAGACGTCTTAGCGGCCTGCCGCAAGCGGGCGCTCTTTGCCGTCGGCCAGCAGCGCTTCCAGCGCCTGCGACATGAGCCGCGTCGAGCGCAGCTTATCGCGCAGGGAGAGTGCGATGATCGGGCCCACGTCCGTCTTGTTGACGTCGACGATGTAGAGCCGGCCGGTGCCGCGTTCTCTCAGGATGTCGAGTCCGGCCCAGTCCACCTGCATGGCGCTGCAGAACCGGCCGATGCCGGCCAGCTCAGCGTCGCTGAAGATGTCCTGCGGCTGGTGCAGGGTGACCTCCAGGTTCTGGATCGCGAAGGCCCGCTCGGGAGTTTTGCGCTTGATCCACACCGCGACCGGCCGGCCGCCGACGCAGGGGGTGCGCAGATCGTAGGCGAAATCGCCGTCGCGGGTGTCGATGAGCCGCTGGTAGCTGCGGCCCGGCAGACGCGGCGTGGGGCACTGGACGACCTTGCCGTCGTGCGCTCCGTTCATCTCGCCCTTCTCCACCGCGGGGCCGCTCCAGGTCTCGGGATCCAGCGCCAGGGGGTAGCCGAACACCGCCTCGAACACCGTCGCCACGTGGGTCTTGGAGACGTCCGTGCAGCCGAAGTTGAAGGCCGGCGCGAGGCCGGGAGCGCCAGGGAAGGACCAGGTGGCGTCCTCGAACGCGAAGGTGGCGTCGGCGGTCTCCGGCGACCGCGCGATCCGCACGCCCGCCCAGGCGGCCGCCGACCAGACGATGTACCAGGGGCGTGGCCTGACCGGTGCGAACCAGATCGCCGGCGCCCTTCGCCGCGTCGCCAGCATCCACCAGGACCGGACGCGAACGACCAGGTGGTAGCCGAACCAGTTCAGCGCCTCGCCGATCAGCACCTTGTCGAACTTCAGGTCGGCGCCGGTGTCGAACACCTTCACGCGGCCTTGCGAGATGCGCAGATCGCGGAACCAGAAGCCGCGGCCAGCCTCCCGCTCCGGCGCCGCGCGCGCTGCAGGGGTCGGCCGGACCAGTGCGGAATCGGACAACACACGGCCTCCTGCAAGCACGGGATGGACGAGCGTCACCATAGACACATCGTCCCGTGATGCGGACCACTGTTGAGCTTCGGAGGATTCGGGCACGCCGTCAGGCCGGCTTCGTCAGGACGCCGCCGACCGCCGCGATCCGCTCCACCCCCCAGTAGGCCGGCATGACCAGCAGGACCGGGAAGACATCGGGGTCGATCTCGCGGTACGACATCGCGCACCCGATTTCATTGCAAAGGTTTGCCAGCGCCTCATGCAGGGCGTCGTGTCCCCGGACGATGGCGGCGCCGGTGTAGAGCAGCAACCGACCGCCCGGCGCCAGGTGCTCGATCACCTCGCGGGCCCAGCGTAGCGTGAGTTCGCCGCCCAGCGCGCCACCGCCGGCCGCATAGGTCTGGCCCACGTCGCCGGCCACGTAAGGCGGGTTGGCCAGCGCCAGGTCGATCGGACCCGACAGCCCGGCCAGACCCTCGCCTTCGCGCAACTCGACCGCGATCCCTGCATAGGCCGCGTTGACGGCCGCATAGCTCAGGGCCTTCGCATTGACGTCGGTCAGCACCAGCCGCCCCGGCTCACGCAGCCCGGCCGCGAACAGACCGCCGACGCCCGCGCCCGCGCCGATGTCCACGACCGTCGCGCCTGACTTCAGGTGCGGCGTCTCGGCGCGGATGAAGTCGGTGAAGCGGTAGCTGTCGGGGCCGAAGAACACCGCGTCCTTGGCCCGGGCCGGATAGGCCGAGTGCAGGAACAGCAGGGACCCCAGGCTGGCCACGCGCACGGAGCTTGTTAGGAGCTCGCCCTGCGCCCGCAGCAGGCCGCCGCCCGTCATGGCGTCCATCAGGCCGGCGTCCAGGAAACCTGGGCGAAAGGGCAGGCTCCAGCCGAACACATCGGCCAGGTCGCAGGCCTCCGCCTGTCGGCGTCGCAGGAGGATGCGCTGATGGGTCAACGGCGTGGGCGTGGTGAACTGGTAGCCCAGCGCCGCAAGCTTGCGCAGCAGCGCCAGCCGGGCCTCGTCCGCCTCGCTCAACCCCCCGGCGCTCACCGCCTAGGCGGCCTTGCGGGCGCGCGCCACGCATTCGCGGCGCAGCGCCAGCATCGCCTCGGGCATGCCCTTGGCCACCGCCGAACGGACCATGCCGACCGGCACGGCGCCGCCGATGGCGACGTCGGTGTGGTAGGTGACGTGCGTGGCCTTGCCGCCGGCGATGGGCCTCAGCCGCCACTCGCCGTCCGAGCGCTTCCAGTCCCCCGCCACGCGACGGAAGGACAGCCGGCGGGGCGGATCAAGGTCCGCGCGGAACACGTTGCGCATCTCCGATTTGAACAGCCCGCCCTTCAGGCGGTGCTCGCGGATCTCCCAGCCGGATCCCGTCTCCAGGATCTTACAACTGATCAGCTTGGGCATGAAGCGGGTGGCGTTGGCGCAGTCGGTCAAGGTCGCCCAGACCACCGCCGGGGGCGCGGCCACATCCATCAATGCGCTGACGCTGGCGGTGGAGCCACCGGTGGCCTCTGCCTGCACCTTCGGGACGGCGTCATAGGCCTGGGCGTGAGCGGTGAGGGCCGCCAGCGAGAGCGCGCCCGCCAGGAGGATAGTCTTCATGGGGACGGAAAGCCCGGCCCCACGGCTTGTTCCGGCTCCCGCCCCTTTCTCCTTGCCACGCGCGTGGCTGCGGCGGAGGCTTCCGACGCAGAGCCTGGAGGCCGTCATGGACGCCAATCGCATCGAGGTCGTTGAGTACACCGATCCCGTCTGCTCCACCGCCTGGGGCGCCGAAGCCTTTTTTCGCCGGCTGGACTGGCGTCACGGCCACCACCTCACCTGGCGCCGCGTGATGGGCGGCCTCGTGGGCGACGCCTCCACCGGCAAAGAAGGGTGGGACCGGATCAGCGCCGCTGAGCCCATGCGGGCCTACTGGAAGCGGGTGACCGCCCTCACCGGCCAGCCCTATCCCAATCCCATGCGCATCATGCTGCAGTCCACCGACCCGGCCTGCATCGCGGTGAAAGCCGCCGAACGCCAGGGCGCGGCCGTGGCCGAGGCTGTGCTTCGCCGGTTCCGCGAACGCATCTTCGTCGATGGCCTGGGCCCCCAGACCCCGGATGAGTTCGAGGCCGCCACCACCGGCGTCGCCGGCCTCGACCAAGCCCGGTGGCGACGCGACCAGCAGTCGCCCGAGGTGGCCGCCGCCTACCGCGCCGACTGGGACGAGACCCGCGCCCCCAACGACTATGTCCGCGCGCTCAAGCACGACAGCCCGATGAACGGCGAGTTGAAGCACTCCGAGGGCCACGACCGCTACGCCCTGCCCACGGTGATCTTCCGCGGCCCCGGCGGCGACCAGACCGTCGCCGGCTGGGTCCCTTACGAGGCTTATGCGGCGGGGCTGGAGGCGGCCCTTCCGGGGGCCACCGCCGATCCGCGTCCGGACCCGACGCCGGACGAAGCCTTCGCGCGCTGGGGCATGCTCACCGCCCAGGAACTGGCCTTCCTCTGTGGCGCGGATGCGAAGGCGCCGGCCGACGCCCTGGCTCACGACTGGGGTGACGGGGTGGTCTGGTATTCCGCCGCCGAGGCCCGCTCCCGCGGGCTGGCCGCCGTCGAGCCGGCCTGAAGCCAGCCACTTCCGCTGGAGGCGACCTAAGAATTCCTGAGAGCCGCTCGCCTTGCGCGACCTGGAGTGCGGCTCTAACTCACCGTCAAGGCTGGTCCGCACGCGGCATGCGCGCGGCTTTTTTCATGTTTGCTGTAAGGTCCGCGCCATGGACGTCCGCGTCCTGCCTGATTCCACGACCGCCGGAAGCGCCTTGTCCCAACAGACGCTAACCCACCTGCAGCGGCTCGAAGCCGAGAGCATCCACATCATGCGTGAGGTGGCCGCCGAGTGCGAACGCCCGGTGATGCTCTATTCCGTCGGCAAGGATAGTGCGGTGATGCTGCACCTGGCGGCCAAGGCGTTCTTCCCGTCGAAGCCACCCTTCCCGCTGCTGCACGTGGACACCACCTGGAAGTTCCAGGCCATGTACGAGATGCGCGAGCGCATGGCCCGCGAGCTGGGCTTGGAACTGCTGGTCCACAGGAACCCCGATGCGGTCGCCCGCAACATCAACCCCTTCGACCACGGCTCGGCGCTGCACACCGACATCTGGAAGACCGAAGGGCTCAAGCAGGCGCTGGACAAGTACGGCTTCGACGCGGCCTTCGGCGGCGCCCGGCGCGACGAGGAGAAGTCCCGCGCCAAGGAGCGCATCTTCTCGTTCCGCTCGGCCCAGCACCGCTGGGATCCGAAGAACCAGCGTCCTGAACTCTGGCGGCTCTACAACGCCCGCAGGAACCCCGGCGAGAGCATCAGGGTGTTCCCGATCTCCAACTGGACCGAGCTTGATGTCTGGCAATACATCCACCTGGAAAGCATCCCGATTGTGCCTCTCTATTTCGCGGCTGTGCGGCCGGTGGTGGAGCGCGACGGCGCCCTGATCATGATCGACGACGACCGCATGCCGCTGAAGCCCGGCGAGACGCCGATGATGAAGTCGGTCCGGTTCCGGACGCTCGGCTGCTACCCGCTCACCGGAGCCGTGGAGTCCACCGCCACGACCCTGCCCGAGATCATCCAGGAGATGCTGCTCACCACAACGTCTGAGCGCCAGGGCCGGGTCATCGACCACGACCAGACCGCCTCCATGGAAAAGAAGAAGCAAGAGGGATATTTCTGATGTCCCACCAGTCAACCCTGATCGCCGAGGATATCGACGCCTATCTGAAGGCCCACGAGGTGAAGAGCCTCCTGCGGTTCATCACCTGCGGCTCGGTGGACGACGGCAAGTCCACCCTGATCGGCCGCCTGCTCTACGACTCCAAGATGATCTTCGAGGACCAGCTCGCGGCGCTGGAGGCGGATTCCCGCAAGGTCGGCACCCAGGGCGGCGAGCTCGACTTCGCCCTCCTGGTGGACGGCCTGGCCGCGGAGCGCGAGCAGGGCATCACCATCGACGTGGCCTACCGATTCTTCTCTACCGACAAGCGCAAGTTCATCGTCGCCGACACCCCCGGCCACGAGCAGTACACCCGCAACATGGTCACCGGCGCTTCCACCGCCGACGCCGCCGTCATCCTGATCGATGCACGCAAGGGCGTACTGACCCAGACCCGGCGGCACAGCTACCTGGTCAGCCTGCTGGGCATCCGCCACGTGGTGCTGGCGATCAACAAGATGGACCTGGTGGAGTTCAGCCAGGCCCGCTTCGACGAGATCGTCGCCGACTACCGGGTTTTCGCCGAACAGATCGGGATCACCGGGTTCACCGCCATCCCGATGTCTGCGCTGCGGGGCGACAACATCATCGAGGCGTCGGCGGCCACCCCCTGGTACGCGGGCCCGCCCCTGCTGCGCTGGCTGGAGGAGGCGCCTATCGAGGACGACCTGCGCGGCAAGCCGTTCCGCATGCCGGTCCAGTGGGTCAACCGGCCCAACCTCGACTTCCGCGGCTTCTCCGGCCAGATCTCGTCCGGGGTCATCGCGCCGGGCGACAGGATCAAGGCCCTGCCCGCGGGCCGCGAAAGCACCGTGGCGCGGATCGTCACGCAGGCCGGCGACCTGGCCTGCGCCGTGGCCGGCCAATCGGTGACCCTGACCCTCACCGACGAGATCGACATCTCCCGCGGCGATGTGCTGGCCGCCGCGGCCAGCCCGCCCGCCGTGGCCGATCAGTTCGAGGCCACGGTGATCTGGTTCGACGACGAGCCCATGCTGCCGGGCCGGCCCTACCTTCTGAAGCTGGGCGCCCGCACCGTCTCGGCGCAGGTGGCGGAGCCCAAGTACAAGGTCAACGTCAACTCCCTGGAGCACCTAGCCGCCACCCGCCTAGAGCTCAACGAAATCGGCGTCTGCAACCTTTCCACCGACGCCTCCATAGCCTTCGATCCGTATACGGAGAATAAGGACCTGGGCGGGTTTATCCTGATCGACCGGATCTCCAACCGCACGGTAGGCGCGGGCCTGCTCAACTTCGCGCTCCGCCGCAGCCAGAACATCCACTGGCAGGCCCTGGACGTCGACAAGCCCGCGCGCTCCACCCAGAAGGGCCAGAAGGCCCGGGTGGTATGGCTCACCGGCCTGTCGGGCGCCGGCAAATCGACCATCGCCAACATGGTGGAAAAGCGCCTCGCCGCGGAGGGCCGCCACACCTATCTGCTGGACGGTGACAACGTCCGCCATGGCCTCAACAAGGACCTGGGCTTCACCGAGGAGGACCGGGTCGAGAACATCCGCCGGGTCGCCGAGGTGGCCAAGCTGATGGTCGACGCTGGCCTGATCGTGCTGGTCTCCTTTATCTCGCCGTTCCGCGCCGAGCGGCGGATGGCCCGCGAGCTGATGGGCGAGCGCGAGTTCGTCGAGGTGTTCGTCGACACGCCCATCGAGGAAGCCGAGCGGCGCGACGTCAAGGGACTCTACAAGAAGGCCCGGGCGGGCGAGTTGAAGAACTTTACCGGTGTGGACAGCCCCTATGAGGCGCCGGAGAATCCGGAAATCCGCATCGACACCACCAAGGTCAGCCCAGAAGAGGCCGCCGAGCAGATCTTCGCCTGGTTGGAAGGCGCCTTCGACCCAGGCATCTGATCCCGGCTATTCGGCTGTCGGCCTCCGCCCCGTGTCCAGAAAGTCGCGGGCGCTGAAGTCCGGCGGCGGCGCCACCTCGACGATGGCCTCCGCCCGGTCGTCGAACTCCGTCTGCAGGGCCCGGCTCATCACCGCGTGCATGTCGTAGAGGCAGGTGATGTAGGTGAACTCAAGGATTTCCTCATCGCTGAGAAAGGTCTTCAGCGTCTCGAACACCGCATCTGGCGTGCGCCCGTCCTGCAGCACCAGACAGTCGGCATAGGCCAGCACGGCGCGCTCCCTGGCGTCGAAGCAGTCGGCCACCGCCCAGTGCGGGATCGCCTCGATCTTGGCTTCCGACACGCCCAATCCGCGCAGGGACTTGCAGTGCTGGGAGAAGACGAACTGGCTGCCCTTGGCCCAGCCCGCGCGGGTCTGGCCCAGTTCGCGCAGCACCGGATCGATCTTGCGCCGGGGGTTGCGATAGAAGGCGAAGCCACGGTTGCAGTGGTCCAGGCAATCAGGAACCAGGGCGAACACGGTCCACCAGTCTCCGGGCGTGCCTGTGGCGGTGCCCGGTTCGGCCACCGGGTCGCGGTCCCCGAACAACAGGTCATACGTCCGGGTGACGACCTCGGACTGGGCTTCGGCGCGGCTTACCTGACGAAGACGGGGCATGGCGATCAGGCCTCCATAGGCCGGGTCGCGCTGGCCGGCTTGTGGCTCACGTCGTCCCGCCCGAACACCTTGGTCGTGGCGGCGAACTCCAGCATGATCCCGTTGGGGTCGGTAAAATAGACCGAGCGCACGAAGACGCCGGGGTGCATCTGCGCGCTCACCCCCTGCGCACTGTCGTCGTGGTTCACCACCATGGGCGTCACCGGAACGCCCGCCGCCTGCAGCCGCGCGATCGAGGCCTCGAGCTCGGCCTCGTCCATGTGGAAGGCCACGTGGTTCATGGAGCCGATGGCGGTCTTGGGGTCGCTGGGAAAACGTTTCACCGAGGCGATGCCGGGCGCCGCAGCGGGTGCGTCAGGCCACCAGAAGAACGCCACACTGGCGCCGCCCCCGCAGTCGAAAAAGAAATGCTGTCCCCCGTCGGGCAGGGAGACCGTCTTGAACAACGGCATGTGAAGGACTTCGGTATAGAACCGGACGGTCTCCTCCATATCTCGGCAAACCAGTGCCAGGTGATTGATCCCCTTCGTCTTCATGGTCAGCACCCCAGTCTTGCGGTTGTACTCAGAACGCCAGGACGATCTTGCCGAAGTGCTCGCCGGCACGCATCGCCTCGAAGGCGGTCCGGGCCTGCGTCCACGGGAACACCTTGTCGACCACCGGCCGGATGCGGTGCAGGTCGATGGCCCGGCACATGGCCTCGAACATGTCGCGGGAGCCTACAAACACGCCCTGGAGCTTCGCCGCATTGCCGATCAGGCTGGCCGGGTTGAAGCCTGAGCCCGCGCCCGCCACCACCCCGATCATGGCGATGTGGCCAGCGATGCGGATGGCCCGCATGGACTGCTCGATGGTGCCGCCGCCGCCCACCTCCATGATGAAGTCACAGCCCCGCCCCCCGGTGGCCTCCCGCACCGGCTTGGCCCACTCCGGCGTCTCGCGATAGTTCACCAGATGGTCGGCGCCCAGCGCCTTGGCCCGGGCCAGCTTCTCGTCGGAGGATGAGGTGATCAGGGTCCTCAGGCCGGCGGCGTGAGCGAACTGCAGGCCGAACACCGAGACCCCGCCGGTGCCCTGCAATACCACCGTGTCGCCGGGCTGCAGGTCGGCGTCTTCGAACAGCGCCCGCCAGGCGGTCAGCCCGGCGCACGGCAGGGTGGCGACCTCGTGGTCGGTAAGGAACTCCGGGACTTTGGAGAGGCCCTCCTGGTTGAACACCGCCAGCTCGCGGCCGGCGCCCGGGATCGGGTGGCCCAGCGCCGTTTGCGCCTTCTCCAGCGTCGGCGGCCCGGAGATCCAGCCCTGGAAGAACATGGTCGCCACCCGGTCGCCCACCACCAGGCGGGTGACGCCGTCCCCCACCGCCTCGACAACGCCACAGCCATCCGAGAACGGGGTGATCGGCCCGCCGGTCGCGGGGCCTCGGCCATACATGCCGCCGACCATCAGCAGGTCCCGGTAGTTCAGGGACACCGCCCGCATCCGCACCAAGACCTCACCGGGGCCGGGCTTCGGGTCTTCCACCTCGACGATGGTCAGGGCGTCCAGGCCCCAGGGTTCGGATATGTTCAGCGCGCGCATGGCTCATCTAGCCGCCAGCCGGCCGCGCAGGGCAAGGCTGTCCCAGCGTCAGGGGTCGAGCCGGCGCAGGCCATAGAGCCGGACTGCGCCGATCAGGCCCACCGCCGATATCACCGACATCAAGAGGTAGCCCCGCGCGCCGTGGGCATCGAACAGCCAGCCCGAGGCGATGGTCGCCAGCCCCGCCAGCACGCCGCCGGAGAGCGCGGAATTGATCGCCTGGGCGGCCGACGCATTGCGCGGCGTCGACAGCCGCTCCACCAGTTGCAGGGAGGCCAGGAAGGTGGCCGCGTAGCTCAGCGTGTGCAGCGCCTGTAGCGGGAAAAGCATCCAGAGCGGCGGCGAGAAGGCTAGCGCTGTCCATCGGACCACCGCGGCGGCCCCGCCCAGTACCAGAAGGTTGCGCGGGCCCACGGCGCGCCGCCACGGCTCCATGAACCACAGAAAACCGATCTCCGTGGCCACCCCCACCGCCCAGAGCACCCCGGTGAGGTCCTCCGCCAGGCCCTGCTGCTTCCAGGCCAGGGTCGAGAACGAATAGTAGAAGGCGTGCGCCGACTGGATCAGGCCGGCCGAGACCGCCGCGGTCATGAAGGCCGGGTCGCGGACCAGCTCGCCCAGCCCGGCCAGGCGGCTGCGCCAGCCGACAATGTGCCCCTCGTCCTCGTGCACCGGATCGGGCGGCAGCAGCAGCCGCGCGCCCACCGCCGTCAGGGTGACGGCCCCGATCATCCAGACCAGCACGATCTCCGGCGTGCCGCGGGTGAGCAGGGCCCCCACCGTCAGGTTGGCGACGATGAAGGCCGCCGAGCCGATGCCTCTGGGCCAGCCGTAGTTGAACCCGTCGCGGGCGGCGCGCTTGAGCACGATTACGTCGGTGAGCGGCGAGAGCGTCGAGAACATCGAGGAGGCGGCGAACCACACCACGATCCACCAGGCGAACCCCAGCGGCGCGGTCATCAGGCCGTAGAGCACCGCGACGACGAGGCTCATGATCATCAGCGCCGTGCGCCGCAGCTTGAAGCTGTCGGCCCACACAGCCAGCAGCGGCGCGGTCACCGCCCGGGCCAGCATCGGCACGGACAGGATCAGCCCGATCTGCGCGCCGGAGAGGCCTTGGTGGGCGAACCACACCGGCATGTAGGGCGAGGCCGCGCCCGTACCGATGAAGATCGCCCCGTAGAAGAGGCCCAGGCGGACGGGGTGGGACATGGCCTCCGCACGCATACACGGAGTCGCGAGCCTGGCGCCGAGGCGCTAGCCGAAGCCAGAATGCGGGCGTAGGCTTCGTCTCGGTGGGCGGCGTTGGCCAGCCAGTCCGGTCAGCGACCGTCATAACTCGCGCCAGGGATGCGTCTGAACCCGGGGCACTTCGGGGGCGTCATGGCGCCCGAGGTGATGGGAGACGACCATGGCAATCCAACCTGCGGGGTCTGTTCGGGCGCTTGCGCTCGTGGGCCCCACCAATTCCGGCAAAACGACCCTGATGGAAGCCCTGTTGCAGGTCACCGGCGCCGTCGACCGGCGGGCCGGGACAGGCGGTGAGAAGGTGGGAGATTCCAGCCCCGAGGCCCGCGCCCGCGGCCACTCGGTGGAGCTGAACCTCGCCGGCTTCGACTTCATGGGCGACCGCTACACGGTGGTGGACTGTCCCGGATCCCTGGAGTTCTGCGCCAACATCGACGCCGCCCTGCCGGCCATCGACCTAGCCGTGGTGGTGGCCGATCCGGACCCCGCCAAGGCGGCCCTGCTACAACCGACCCTGCGCGAACTGGAGCGGCTGGGCGTGCCGCACGCGCTCTTCGTCAACAAGATGGACGTCGCCCGCAGCAGCCTGCAGGACCTGCTCGAGGCGCTCGCGCCGGTCAGTTCCGCCCCGCTCGTCGCCCGCCAGATCCCGACCTGGGAGGGCGAGAAAGTCACCGGCTTCATCGACCTGGCCCTGGAGCGCGCCTTCGTCTACCGGCCGGGCGAGGCCTCGCAGCAGATCGAGATCCCCGGCGAGTTGATGGACGCCGAGGCCGACGCCCGCTTCCACATGCTGGAACAGATCGCCGACTTCGACGACGACCTCCTGGAACAACTGCTCTCCGACGTCAGCCCCAGCCGCGACGCGGTGTTCGCCGACCTGGTCCGTGAGATGACCGACGGGCTGATCGTGCCGGTGTTCTTCGGCTCGGCGCAGAACGGCTTCGGCGTGCGCCGCCTGCTGAAGGCGCTGCGCCACGAGACCCCCTCCCCCGACCGCGCCGCCCAGCGCCTGGGCGTGGAGAACGGTGCCTATGTGCTGAAGGCCGCCTACGCCGGCCAGTCAGGCAAGCTCGCCTTCGCCCGGGTGTTCGGCGGGCCGCTGGCCGACGGCGCCGACCTTGTGCTGCCCACCGGCGACCTTTGCCGGGCGGGCGGGCTCTCGTTAGTGCAGGGCTCGGCGCTGAAGAAGATCGCCAGCGCTCCCGACGGCGACATCTGCGCCATCGGCAAGGTGGAGGCCGCCGCCGCCGGCCAGATCCTATCGCTGACCGGCAAGCCGCAGACCGTGCGCGCCGCCATGCGGCCCCGTCGGCCGCTGTTCGCCGTGGCCCTGGCCGCCAGGAACCGCAAGGACGACGTGCGGCTCTCCGGCGCGCTGGCCAAGCTGATCGAGGAAGATCCGGGCCTGACGCTCGCCCACGACGCCGAGGCTCGCCAGGTGCTGCTGGCCGGTCAGGGCGAGGGCCATGTACGCTTGGCCCTGGAGCGGATGAAGCGCCGCTTCGGCGTGGAGATCGACACCCAGCAGCCGAAGACTCCCTACCGCGAGACCGTCCGGCGCAGCGTCACCCAGCGCGGCCGGCACAAGAAGCAGACCGGCGGTCACGGCCAGTTCGGCGACGTCACATTGGAGATCAGGCCCCTGCCCCGCGGCTCCGGCTTCGTCTTCCAGCAGAAGGTGGTGGGCGGCTCTGTGCCCCGGCAGTGGATCCCGGCGGTCGAACAGGGCGTCCGCGACGGCCTGACGCGCGGGCCTCTCGGCTTCCCGGTCACCGACCTGGAGGTGACGCTCACCGACGGATCGGCCCATAGCGTGGATTCCTCGGAAATGGCCTTTCGTCAGGCCGGCCGCATCGCCGTCGAGGATGGGCTTCGGGCCTGCGGCTCGATCCTGCTGGAGCCCATCGAGAAGCTGACGGTCTATTCGCCCTCGCCCAGCGCCTCCAACGTCACCTCAGCCCTGACCGCCCGCCGCGGGCAGATTCTGGGCCTGACGCCGCGGGAGGACTGGCGAGGCTGGGAGCGCATCGAGGCCTACCTGCCGCAGAGCGAGCGGCAGGACCTGATCGCCGAGCTGCGCGGCCTGACCCAGGGGCTGGGCGCCTTCGAGGCCGACTTCGACCACATGTCGGAGCTCACCGGGCGCCTCGCCGAGGAGGCCAGCCAGGGCGCCCGCGCCGGAGCCTGATATGGCGCCGGCGGCGTGCGGTTGGTCCTACCCCGCCGGCTGCATTCGCGCCGGCGCGCGTCCCCGCATCAGGTATAGCTCGGCCAGCAGGAGGTTGGGGACCCAGGCCGCCCAGGCGATGATCCGGTACCCCTCCATGAAGTCGTAGCCGAGGACCGGGGCGATCGGCAGGTAGAGACGAAGCGTCACCGCGGCGAAGGTGAGGGCGAAGGAGCGGATCATCCAGCGCCGATGCTCCTCGAACCGCCGCGCCCGCGCCAGCCGCCAGCCCTGGCCGGTGGTGTAGAGCCAGATCACCGCGAGAAGGCCGAACCCGGCCGCGGCGATAGGCCCGGCGCTGGCGCCATAGGCCAGCGGCAGCCCCGAGAGCCCCCCCACCAGACAGGCGACCACATAGGTACGGCCGAGCCAGCGGTGCAGACCGCGGCGTCGTGCCCTGAGCTTAGAGAGGAACTGCAGCGGGCCCACTAGGAGCGCGGTCGCTGCGCCGCCGACGTGCACTGCCAGCCAAGGGTTGAAGAACAGGTTCGCCCCGACATTCTCCGGCACCGGCCCGACGGACGGCACATAGCGGTAGGACACGATCGCCACGGCCACGCTGAGCAGCGCCGCCAGACCCCACAAGCCGCTAGATACCTTGGTGTTCATGCAATATCTCCCCCTGCAGGCCGCGAGCATGACGAACCCCCCGGCCCGCGCTACGCCCGAGCCGCGAACGGCGCCTTTCCTGCGTGAAAGGATGCGTTTGTCCGGCCGGGCGTGGCACACTGGCCGGCGAGTCTGGTGTGTGACGTCGATGCCGAAGCCAAGAACCTCGTTGCTGCGCCGCGCGGCCGCCGAGCTCGCCCTGCTGGTCGCCATCGGCGTGTTCATGGCCCTACTGGGACCGTTCGCCACCGCCGAACGGCCGCTCTCCGTCCGGGCCGTCTACTGGCTGGTCGTGATGACCGGCGGCGGTCTGATCGGCATCGCCGTCGACAACGCGGTGCTGCGCCGGACGTCCGCCTTCTGGCCGCGCCTGGCGGCTGTCAGCCTGCTGATGACGCCCGGGGTTACCGCCCTGGTCTGGCTGGTGTCGGGATTTGTGTTCGGCGGCTCGCCCGGCCTTAAGGACCTGGGCGGCCTGCTCTTCCAGGTCTTGGTGGTCTGCGTAGGCGCCATGGCCCTGCGCCAGCTCGCCTGGGCGCAGGCTCGCCCCGAGCCCGACGTGCGGGAGCCGGCGGGCGATTCCGGACACTCCTTTCGCCAGCGCCTCTCCGCGCGCCGCCGCGAGGCCGAGCTGATCGCCGTCCAGGCGGAGGACCATTACCTGCGCGTCCACACCAACGCCGGCGAGGAGCTGATCACCGCGCGCTTCGGCGACGCCCTGGTCGAGTTGGCCGCAGTCCCCGGCTTCCGCACCCATCGCTCCTGGTGGGTGGCGGCCGACGCCCTGGAAACCGTCCGCTGGCGGCGGGGCCGCGGCGAGGCCCGCCTGGCCTGCGGCCTCAGCGTGCCCGTCAGCCGCAGCCAGGCCGGCGCCCTGAAGCGGGCCGGCTGGCGTTAGAGCCGGGACGCCTCGATGCGTGTGTCGGACCTGCGCCAGGCCTCCATGAATCGGTTCATCGCCTGGTTGGCCTCCGGCGTCTTGCCCTGCGCCTGCAACGCCTGAACCAGGCCGAACAGCGCCCAGCCGTCGGCCCGGTAGTGGCGAAGGCTGTCCAGGTAGACCGCTTCCGCATCGGCCGGGCGGTTGGCCTGCATCATCGCCGCTCCCAACAGGTGGCTCACTGGGCGGTGCCAGTAGGCGGGCTCGGTGTAGGGGAGCTGGCGCTCCAGTTCGGCGGCCTTCTGGAAATGCAGGATCGCCGCGGTGAGGTCGCCCGACACCCGGGCGATCTCGCCGTCCACCGAGGCCAGCGCCACCTGGGTCATCTGGGCCGCGGGAACGCCGAACGGGGCGAAGCGCGCGAAATTGGCCTTGGTCAGCGCCACCAGCTTCTTGCGGTCCGCCTGGGCGGCGGCCAAGTCGCCCGTGTTGGCGTGAGCGAACGCCTGGGCATAGAGCCACATGGCCATGTCCAGGGTCAGCGCCTTATCCGGCGCGGGCTCGGCCAGCACTTCGCGGTGCTTGCCAAACCTCAGCAGGGTGAGCACCGGGGTGAACACATAGAGTTCGGCCACCGAGAGCCGCTTGGCGGTCTCCTGGGCGTCCACCGCCTTGACCAGCCGGCGCGCGGCGTCCAACGCGGTCTGGTAGCGGCCCTCCATCTCGGCGGAGGTCCACAGGAAGTGGATGTTGTGGCCGTAATAGCCCGCCGGATAGAAGCCCTGCGCCCGGCAAGCGGCGATGTAGTCCTCGTCCACCTTGGCGGCGATCTCGTTGGCTCGCGCCGCGTCCGCATAGCGCCCGACGCGGTAGTAGATGTGGCTGGGCATGTGCACGATGTGGCCGGCCTGGGGCATCAGGGTCAGCAGCCGGTCGGCCGCGGGCTCCGCCCGCTCCGGCGTGGTCGAGGCCTCCACCGCATGGATGTAGAGATGCAGCGCCCCGGGGTGGTCCGGCGCTCGGGTCAGCACGGTCTCCAGGGTGCGCACGATCTCGGCGCCGCGGCCCTTGGGCGTGGCGCCGTCAGCCTCCCAATAGTCCCAGGGCTGAGTGTCCATCATCGCCTCGGCGTAGAACACCGCAGCCTCCAGGTCGTCGGGATGCTCGCGCCACAGCCGGCCCATGGCGTCGGCATAGGCCGCGTTCAGCGCCGCCCGGTCGCCCTTGCGGTCGGCCGAATAGCGCGCCGAGAGCGCCGCGATCCAGGCCCGGTCGCGCGCAGGCGCGCCAGGCGCCAGGGCCTTGGCCTTCTGCAGCGCCGCCCAGGCGGGAGCGACCGCGTCGTCCGGCATCGGCATGTTGATGTTGGGGCCCAGCGCCGCGGCCACCCCCCACCAGCACATGGCGCACTGCGGATCGAGCCTGGCGGCCTCGCGGAACGAGCGGATCGCCTCGGCGTGATTGAAGCCAAACATCAGCTTCACGCCCTGATCGAAGAACCGCTGGGTCTCCGGATTGGCCGTGCCGATCGCCACGTGATGTGGGCCCAGGCCGGTGAACACCGGCGCGCCCGGCTTGTCGGCCTGGCCATTGTAGACGCTGGGCATGGGCGGCAGCCCCATGCTCATCGGCCCCGACATCTTGGACATGTCGTGCGCCGGCTGCGCCAGGGCGGCCGTACTCACGAACCACGCCGCGGCTGACGCAAGGATTGCGGATTTCATGAATGGCCCTCCCCCGAGTGCGACCTTAGGAGAGCACGGATCGCCGGAAGCGGCTAGCTGAAGCTTAACAGCGCTACTTCGCGCGAAGCCCGTCTAGAAACGCCACCACCGCATCGTTGAAGGCCTGCGGCTGGTCGATGTTGGCGGCGTGGCCGGCGTTGGGGATCACCACCTTGGACGCTCCGGGGATCTTGCCGGCCATGTAGTCGCTGGCGGCCAGGAACGGGGTGTCGTCGGCGCCGACCACCACCAGCGACGGCACGGCGATGTCCGGTAGCGAGTTGATCACCGCGGCGTCGCGCTGGGTCAGCATTCCCCGCGCCGCCCTCGCCAGACCGTCCGCCGAACGGTGCTGGCTGGTGCGCATCTCGACGCTGCCGCCGGCCAGGGCGCCCAAGCCGTCGCGCTCATAGCGCTCGGCGGTGCGGATGGCATTGCGGTTCCAGCCGTCGCGGGCCTCGTCGTTCTTGTAGCCGGGGCCGGTGTCGATGATCAGCAGGGCCGACACCCGCTTCGGATGTGTCTTATGGAACGCCAGCGACATGTAGCCGCCCAGCGACAGCCCGCCGACGATGGCTGTCTCCGCGCCCAGCGCATCCAGCAGGGCCGCCATGTCGGCCACGGTGTGGGCCTCGGAATATAGCGCTGGGTCGGCCGGATAGGCGCTGCGCCCATGGCCGCGCATATCCCAGATCACCAGCCGGTGGGCCCGCGACAGGGCCTCGACTTGGCCCCGCCACATCTGCGAGGTCGCCGAATAGCCGTGGGTCAGCAGCAGCACCGGACCCTCGCCGTGAACCTCATAGTAGAGGTCCACTCCATCGCGCGTCAGCGTCGCCATCGCCTCAGGCCACGGTCTTGGCGCGGGCCACAGCCCGCATGATCCCGTCGGCGATGGCGCCGTAAAGCTGCGGCGGCAGGTCATGGCCCATGCCGGGGATCACCACCAGCTCGGCGCCGGGAATGTTCTCCGCCGTGTCCTGGCCGCCGGCCAGCGGCACCAGGGGATCGGCTTCGCCATGGATCACCACCGTCGGCGCGGTCACCCCGGCCAGCTTGGGCCGCCGGTCGGGCGAGGCCATGGCGGCGGCGTACTGCCGGGCGAAGCCCACGGGATAGAAGGTGCGCCGATAGTCGCTCAGCGCGCGCTCGCGAACCACGGCGGGATCCTGCGGATGGCCGGGGGAGCCGATCACCTTGGCCGAGTTCACCCCGTGGTCGAGGAACCCCTCCAGGTCTTCGGCTGGGTCGGGGCCGCGGTTGTTCAGCACCGCGATCGCCTCGGGCGTGGCCGGCGGCAGGGCGCGGTTGCCGGTGGTGGACATGATCGAGGTCAGCGACAGCACCCGCTGCGAGTGATCGGCCGCCACCAGTTGGGCCACCATGCCGCCCAGAGAGGCGCCGACGATGTGGGCGCGCGGTATGTCCAGAGCGTCGAGCAGGCCCACGGCGTCCGAGGCCATGTCGTCCAGGGTGTAGGCGACGTCGGGCTTCTCGCCCTTCATCAGCGACCCCATGATACCCGGCAGGTCCGGCGCGCCGGCGGCGTCCAGGTGCTCGGACAGCCCCACGTCACGGTTGTCGAAGCGGATCACCCGCAGGCCCCGATCCGCCAACGCTTGCAGCAAGCCGTCCGGCCAGCGGGTCATCTGGGCGCCCAGGCCCATGATCAGCAGCAAGGGTTCGCCGCCGGCGGGCCCGTGGATGTCATACTCAATGGCGATGCCGTTGGCGGTGGTGCGAGGCATGGGCCCCTCCTTGCGTCTGGAGGGGCCCATGGAACGGTCTGCCGGCCGCGATGTCGAGCCCCGCCGGCTCAGGCCTGGCTGGCCGCCCAGTCGGCGATGTGCCGCTCCAGCACGGTCAGCGGCATGGAGCCCGAGAGCAGCGCCGCGTCGTGGTAGGCCTTCAGGTCGAACTTCGGCCCCAGCTTCTTCTTGGCGTCCTCGCGCACCTTCACCCAGACGGTGTGGCCGACCTTGTAGCTGTTGGCTTGGCCCGGAGAGGTGAAATAGCGCTCCACTTCGCGCTGGGCGCGGCTGGGCGCATTGCCGATGGTATCGACCATGTACTGGGTGGCCTGCGGGCGGGTCCAGCGCTTGGCGTGGATGCCGGTGTCAGTGACCAGCCGCGCGGCGCGGAACAGCAGCGACTGCAAGTAACCCGCCCGCCCCAGGGGATCGCCCTCGTAGGCGCCCATCTCGTCGGCGAGCTGCTCGGCGTAGAGCGCCCAACCTTCCGAGAAGGCGGAGAACCCGCCGCCCACCCGGCGCAGCATCGGGATGCGGTCGCTCTCCTGCGCGAGAGCTACCTGCAGGTGGTGACCCGGCACCGTCTCGTGCACGCAAAGGGTCTTGAGATTGTAGCGCGGCCAGTCGCCGGTCTCTTTCAGGTTGATGTAGAAGGCCGCCGGCCGCGAGCCGTCCAGGGCGGCGGACTGGTAGTAGCCGTTGGCGGCCCCGTCCTGGATGAACACCGGCACCCGGCGCACCTCCACCTTGGCCTTGGGCAGGCGGTTGAAGGCGCGGGGCAAGAGGGCGTTCAGGTCGCCGAGCTGGGCGTTGAGGTCGGCGATCATCTCCGCGCGACCGGCGTCGGTGGCCGGATAGACCTGCGACGGATCCTCGTTCAGCGCCATCAGCCGGCGCCCGACCGTGCCTTGGGTCATGCCTTGGGCCTTCAGGATGGTGTCGATGCGGCTGGAGATCTCCGCCACCTGGTCGCGACCCATCTGGTGGACCTGCTCGGGGGTGTAGTTGGTGGTCGTCGAGGCCCGCACCGCGTCGGCGTAGTAGGCGTCCCCTTTCGGCAGCGCCCAGACGCCCGTGTCAGGCTTGGCCAGACGGCGGGCCCGCTGCATGGCGGCGATCTGGCGGTCAAGCGCCGGGAAGACTTCACCGTTGACGATCTTGGCCGCCTGGCCGGCCCAGTCGCCGGGCAGGTTGGCGGCCTTGGCCTTCTTGTCGAGGGAGGTGACCATGATGGTCTTGTCGGCGGTCTGGTCGCGCAGCGCCCGCATCTGGCCGATCGTCAGGTCGCAGACGAAGTCCGGCGGCACGATGCCCGCCGCCACGTCGGCGTTGTGGCGGGCCAGGTCGTTGTCCATGGAAACCGGGAAGGCGCGCAGCCGCGACAGGTAGGCGTCCGCGTCGGCGGCGTTGGTCACCCGGTGCTGGCTGTCCAGAAAGTCGGGGACATTGGCGTAGGACCCGCCGCGCTGGCTGATCACATAGGGCGAGAAGTTGCCGCCGGTGTCGCCGAACTTATAGCGGTCGCCATTCCGCACCGACTGTTCCTGGGAGTACAGCACCACGTCGAGGTCGACCTTTGACGGGGCCGACAGCTTCGTGCGGTCGATGGCCTTCAGCTCACCGACCCACCCGCGGGCACGTTCCAGACGCTGCGCCTTGGCGGCGGCGGAGGTGTCGTCGAGCTCGGCCTTCAGGTGCGCCCGGGCGCCCTTGTCGAGGCCCAGCGAGGTGGCGAACCGAGGGCTGTCGTCCACCTGTGTCTCAAACATCTTGTCGAGCTGGGCGCGCAGCCGGACATCTTCCGAGGGCGGTTGCGCCATCGCGGGCATGGCGGCGGCGAGCGCGCTGGCGGCGGTGGTGGCCAGGAAGGTGCGGCGGTCGAGAGCAGTCATGGAGGTGCAGATCCTGTTAAAGGGCTCAAGCGGTCTGGCCGGAAGGCTTACGGGGCCGCACCCACGCCCGGCAAGGCGCGCGGCGGAACTCTCTCGTTAATTTCCCGTGATGTCGGGCCCCGACCCGCACGCTGGCGCCGCGCCCCGCAATCGGCTGTTATGGCCGCCTGTCGCCGCCAAGGATTCCCATCACGATGTTCCGCGTTCCGCGCACCAGCCTCGCCGTCCTCCTGTCGCTCAGCCTGGCCGGGACCGCCGCCGCCCAGCCCAAGCCGACCGGGGCTGACCGGACGGTGCGCGCGATCCGCGACAGCGCTGGCTTCAAGGTCGCCGTCGCCACCCTCGACCGCGAACACGAGCGCATCGTCGCCGACACCATCACCCTCACCGAGATCCCTGCCCCGCCGTTTAAGGAGAAGGTCCGCGCCGAGGCCTACCTGGCGCTGCTGAAATCCCACGGCCTCTCGGTCGTGGAGATGGACGCGGAGGGCAATGTCATGGGCCTGCGCCGCGGGACCGCGGCCGCCGGTCAGCCCCTGGTGGTGATCGCCGCCCACCTGGACACCGTCTTCCCCGAAGAGACCAATGTGAAGGTCCGCCGTGAAGGCACCAAGCTGTTCGCGCCCGGCGTCGGCGACGACACCCACAGCCTGGCTGTCCTACTGGGCTACATCCGCGCCCTGGACGCCGGGAAGATCCGCACCAAGCGCGACATTCTGTTTGTGGGCAACGTCGGCGAGGAGGGCCCGGGCGACCTGCGCGGCGTCCGCTACATCTTCACCAAGGGCAAGTACAAGGACCGCATCGCCGCCTTCTTCTCCATGGACGGGACCTCGGCCGAGCGGGTCACCTACGGCGCCGTGGGTTCGCGGCGCTACCGCGTCACCTTCAAGGGTCCGGGCGGGCACAGCTACGGCGCTTTCGGCATCGTCAACCCCATGGGCGCCATGGCCAAGGCGGTGTCCGACTTCAACATGATCCAGGTCCCCACCAAGCCACGCACCACCTACGCCGCCAGCGTGGTGGGCGGCGGCACGAGCGTGAACTCCATCCCCGACGCCATCTGGGTGGAGGTCGACATGCGCTCCGAAGGCGCCCCCGAACTCGCCCAGCTCGACGCCAAGTTCCAGCAGATCGTCAAGGACGCGGTGGCCGCCGAGAACGCCGCGCGCTCCACCCGCGTCGGGTCCGTCACCGCCGAGGTGAAGCTGATCGGCGACCGGCCCACCGGCAGCACCCGGCTGGACGCCGAGATCGTCCAGGTCACCGAGGCCGCCGTCCGCGCCGCGGGCTACACCCCCGTGCTGGGGGCCAGTTCCACCGACTCCAACATGCCGATCAGCCTGGGCATTCCCGCGGTGACCATCGGCTCCGGCGGCTCCGGCGGCCGGGCGCATGCCGTGGATGAGTGGATCGATGTGGCCAAACCGGAAAGCCTGAAGGGCATGCAGGTGGGCCTCTCCGCCCTCTTGGCCATGGCGGGGGTCTAGGTTTGTCCCTGGCGCCTCTGCCCGCCCAGCCGGCCGACGTCGCCTGGCCGACCGCCGAGTGGCCCATGAGCGAGCCCCCCGCCGGGCTCGGCCGCACGCGGTTCGCGGCGCTCACAGACGCGGCCTTCGGCGCCAAGGATAACCTGGGCGAAACCCACGCCTTGCTGGTGGTCCAGGGCGGCAGGATCGTCGCCGAGCGCTACGGCCAAGGCTTCGACGCAGCCAGCACCCACCACTCCTGGTCCAAGGCCAAGAGCATCACCCACGCCCTGGTGGGCCTGCTTGCCGGCGACGGAAAACTCGACATCGCCGCCCCCGCCGACGTGCCGGAGTGGGGCACGCCCGGCGACCCCCGCGGCGCCATCACCCTGGACCAGCTCCTGCACATGTCCAGCGGCCTGGCCTGGGTCGAGGAGTACGTACCGGGCAATCCTTCCGACGTGATCACCATGCTGTTCGGCGAGGGGCAGGACGACGTGGCCGCCTTCGCCGCCGCCGCGCCCCCGGCTCACGCGCCCGGCGGGTTCTTCTACTACTCCAGCGGGACCACCAACATCGTCGCCCGCTGCGCCGCCCGGGCGCTGGACGCCTACGGGCCGGACTTCGAAGCTTTCATGCGCCAGCGCCTGTTCGCGCCGCTGGGGATGGCCAGCCCGGTCCCAAAGTTCGACATCGCCGGGACCTTCATCGGCTCGTCCTTTTGCTTCGCCACCGCCCGCGACTTCGCCCGCTTCGGCCTGCTCTATCTGCGCGACGGGATCTGGGACGGCCGCCGGCTCCTTCCGGAAGGGTGGGTAGACTACGCGCGCACCCCCACCTGGCAGCAGCCGGGCGCCGAGTCCGACGGTCGCTACGGCGCCCACTGGTGGCTGGACATCGCCGGTCCCGGCTCGTTTTCCGCCAACGGCTATGACGGTCAGTACACGGTGGTGGTCCCAGACCTGGACCTGGTGCTGGTCCGCCACGGCGCCACGCCGCTGGACCGCAAGGACGCTCTGAAGGACTGGGTCGCCCAAGTGGTCGACTGCTTCCGCGCGGCTAGCTGACCGGCGAGCTCAGCCGGGCCTCCACTGCCTGCTCGGCCATGGCCGGCCAAGGATCGACGGTCACCCGGCGCATGTGGCGGCGCTGGCCCGGATAGTCGTTCAGCGCGAAGTGCCAGACCGAGCGGTTGTCCCAGAACGCCACCGAGCCCGCGGCCCAGGAGAACCGGCAGGTGAAGGCCTCGTAGCGGGAGTGTTCGAACAGGAACTCCAGCAGCGCCCTGGACTCCCGCTTCGACCAGCCGTCGATGCGCATCGTGAAAGCCGGGTTCACATAGAGCGCCTTGCGGCCGCTCTCCGGGTGGACCAGCACGATCGGGTGGACGAACTCGCCCACCGCACCTTCGGCCTCCACCACCGCCATCGACTTGCGCTTCTGGGCGGAGTGCCCGTCGGCGGAATACTCGCGGCCGGCGGAGTGCACCGCGCTCAACCCCTCAAGCGTGCGTTGCAAGCCTGGCGACAGAGCCTCGAACGCCGCCGCCTGGCTGGCGAACAGGGTGTCGCCCCCGTAGGCTGGGACCTCCAGGGCGTAAA
>NZ_JBKJTG010000236.1:0-21470 GCF_046590535.1 Phenylobacterium sp.
CCAGATCCTCGACCGTGGCAAAGCCTTCGGTCACCAGCAGCTGGGCGATGACCTCGTCCACGTCCAGGGCCTCCTGGAACAGGGCGGTGCGCTCGGCGAACTCGCGCTGGCGGCGCTCGCTCTCCTGGCTCTCCGTCATGATGTCGATCTGCCAACCTGTGAGTTGACTTGCAAGACGCACGTTCTGGCCGCGGCGGCCGATGGCCAGCGACAACTGCTCGTCGGGCACCACGACTTCGACGCGCTCGTCCTCTTCATCCATCACCACCTTGGAGACTTCCGCGGGCGCCAAGCCGTTGACGATGAAGGTCGCCTCGTCCGCGCTCCACTGGATGATGTCGATCTTCTCGCCCTGCAGCTCGGCCACCACGGCCTGAACGCGGCTGCCGCGCATGCCGACGCAAGCGCCGACCGGGTCGATGGAGCTGTCGTTGGAGACCACCGCCATCTTGGCGCGGCTGCCCGGATCGCGGGCCACGGCGCGGATCTCGATGACCCCGTCGTAGACCTCCGGCACTTCCTGCGCGAACAGCTTTGCCATGAAGCCGCCATGGGCGCGGGAAAGCAGGATCTGCGGCCCCTTGGTCTCGCGCCGCACGTCGTAGATGTAGCAGCGGATACGGTCGCCGATGTTGAAGTTCTCCCGGGGAATCGACTGGTCGCGGCGCATGATGCCTTCGCCACGGCCGAGATCGACGACCACGTTGCCGTACTCGACGCGCTTGACCACGCCGTTGACGATCTCGCCAACCCGGTCCTTGAACTCCTCGAACTGGCGCTCGCGCTCGGCTTCGCGTACTTTTCCGGTCACCACTTGCCGAGCCATCTGCGTCTGGACGCGGCCGAACTCGAAGGGCGGCAGGACTTCTTCGTAGGTCTTGCCGACCACGGCGTCCTTGTCGTCACGCAAGGCGTCGGCCAGGCGCAGGATGCCGGCGGGCTCGTCGGCCGGGACCTCCTCGCCTTCCTCGTTGATCACCGCGCCGTAGTTGGCGTCGTCGGCCACCACAGTGACCACCCGCTTGACGATGGTCTCGCCGGTGGTCTGGTCGATGTGCACGCGGATGTCGTGCTCGGCGCCGTAGCGCGAGCGGGCGCCCTTCTGGATCGCCTCCTCGATCGCCTCGATGACGATCTGCTTGTCGATCGACTTCTCGCGGGCCACCGCGTCGGCGATGGTCAGAAGTTCAAGCCGGTTGGCTGAAATGCCGGTCAGGCTCATGGGATGTTCCTCTTACTCGGACGTCTGTTGCGGTTGTTCGGTTTGCAGCCGGGCGGCGCGGATGTCGGCGCCCCGCTTCATCAGATTGTCGGTGAGAACCAGCTTGGCCTCGGCGATCCAGGCGAACGGGATCAGGGCGGTGTCCGCCTCCCCGTCGATGTCGAGGGCGACGTTCAGCTCCTCGACGCCGGCTAGGACGCCCTTGAAGCGCTTGCGGCCCTCAGCCATGCGGTCGAGCTCTACGCGGGCCTCGTGGCCCTCGTAGGTGGCGAAGTCGGCCAGCCGGGTCAGCGGCCGGTCGACACCGGGAGACGAGACCTCCAGGGTATATTCGCCGGCGATCGGGTCGTCGGCGTCCATCACCTCGGAAATGGCCCGGGACAGGCGGGCGCAGTCCTCCACGTTCATGTCACCGTCGGAGGGGCGCTCGGCCATGATCTGCAGCCGGCGGGCGTGCTCTCCGCCCATCAGGCGCAGGCGCACGATCCCGTACCCCGCGGCCTCCGCCACAGGGTCGATGAGCTCAAGGAGCTTCAGGTCTTCGGCGGTTTTGCCGCGCATTCGTCCAGCCAAGAAAAAAGCGGCCGGGCCGGAGCCCGCCGCTCATAAGCGCCATCCAGCGCTACAAACGATGTTGAAGGGCAATATAGCGCCGGCGGAGGCGGTTGTCAGCCCTGAAGAGTCCTGGCCCGCTCCAGCCCCCATCGGACCGCCTCGTGCAGGGCCAGGACCGAGGCCATCACCAGCAGCGGCATCGCCGGCAGGGCATAGAGGTAGTTGGCTGCTGGGAACGATAGAGCGTCGACCAGGGCCAGTAACACCGCGCGGGCGCCGACCCCCGCCCACAGCGCCGTGCAGATCACCAACACAGCGTCGAGCCGGCCCTCGACGAGCGCGCGGACCAGCAGCAGTCCGTAGGCCGCAAGCCCGCCCACCACGAGCGCCAGATAGACCGGGCTCAAGCCGCCGGCCAGCCCGACCCATCGCTGGGAGAGCCGACTCTTCAGATAGACGTCGGTCAGATCGGTGGTGGCCTTCTCGACGAATATCCGGGCCCCGCCCAAGGCGCGCGGGCCCTCGCTCAAGCTCCACAGGTCGACAGGGAAACTGCCGGCGCCGGCTATCTGCACGTCGACCGGACAACCATGCTTCGCGGGACAGTCCGCCTGCAGGGTGAACCGCTGGTGGGTGAGCGCCGGATCGCCGAAGTGCGCAGCCAGGTCGGGACTGGCCCGCCGCTCGCTGTGGGTGACCTCCACCCCTGCCCCGGGGCGCCACTCGAACCACTGGGCCCCCTGGCCCACGAACCAGCCCTCAAGGCGCCGATGCCGGGTGCTCGGTTCGTAAGCGGGACTGTTCAGGAAGGCCACCATCTGCGCGGCGTCGGCGCCGGAAAGGTCCGACGGAAGGGCTTGGGTCCGCACCGGCTGGGTGAAGACCATCGCCCCCAGCACCCGGCCGAGCGAGCCGGCGACCTCGCCCGCCTGGGCAGGACGCATCGGCGGGACCAGCGGCAGGGCCCAGTCGGTGCAGGCGATCTTGTCCGCGTCGCAGGCCTCGTCCACCTCGCGGCCGATCCGGCGGTAGAAGGCCGCCGCCTTCTGGGGCGTGGCGTGCTGGCCGTCCAGCGCCGCGGCCTCGCGCAGCACCCACAGGAACCAGCCGCCCCCGAAATCCCCGCAGGTGCGCGCGTCCAACTGGCAGCCGTCTGCGGCGAAGCGTTCCGCAAGCGGTCCGTCAAGGACGGGCGTGCGGACCTCATCGAAGGCCGGGCTAACTTGGTAGATCCGCACCCGCGCGGCGCGGGGGGTCGGGACGCGGTCGCGGCGATCCGGGCCGGCTGCGTTCTGCAGCGCCCGCAGGGCGTCCTGAAAGGCGGCGTCGGTCACTTCGTTGACCACGAAGCGGCCGTAGTAGGCGTTGTTGAGGCCGCCCACCGCCAGGACCAGAGCCCCGGCCGCCAGGGCCGCGGCGGCGGCTGGCGCCAGCCGCCGCAGGCCGCCCCTGAGGCCCGCAGGGTCAGCCAGCAGGGGGACGAGGGCCAGGATCGCCAGGCCCGGGATCAGCCAGACCCCCTCCTCCCGCGTCAGCCACCACCAACCTCCCAGCAGGCCGACGACCAGCGCCGCCCAGGGTGGGCTGAGCGCCCGCCGGGTCGCGAGCGCGAGGGCTGCGGCAGCCAGGGCCAGGGTCAGGGAGGTGTAGAACAGGTCCCGGGTCACGCGCATGAGGTCGCCGGCGTAGAGCGGCGGCGCCAGCAGCATGAGGGCGAAGAAGCCCAGGGCCAGCCCGCGCGATCGCGCCACGCGCCCGACCACGGCGGCGGCGAAGCCCGAGCATCCCAGGTGGAACAGGGTGATCGCCAGAGTGAAGGACAGGCCTGTCACATTGGCCATCGCCAGGAAGGCCGGGAAGCCCATGCCCTTGGCCAGGGTCCGGTGGTCGTAGGCGCCCAGCCACTGGCCCGACGCCAGGGACCGGCCCAGCCGCACGAACAGGGCGTCGTCGAGGGCGGCCCCGGAGAGGACCACCGCCGGGCGCGCGCCGAAGCCGATCAGGAAAGCCACGGCCAGAACGCCGGCCAGGAGGATAAGCGCGACGTCCAGGGGCCGCCCGCGCCAGCTCCGCCTGGGGTTCTGGGGTGGGGGCATCAGGCGCTCCGGCGATGGGCGATGAGGAGCAGGTTGCTGGGCCAGCCCGCGAGCGACACCGAGTCCACCTGCACGCTGAACTCGGCCGCCGGCAGCGCCTTGGCCGCCAGCCGGCGAAGCTCCCCGGCGCCCAGCAAGTTGAGGTTGGCCTCTTCGGCGAAGAAGCCATTGCCGGTGCCGCGCATCAGGCGCCGGAACATGGGCTTGGGCAGCCAGTGGACCAGGGGCAGCACCGTGTGGAATTCCACCGGGAACCAGCGATTGGGCGTGGTCAGGAACACCGCGCGCGTTGCGACCCGGCCAAGTTCGGCGATGAACCGGGTTTGGTCTTCCGCCGAGCCCACATGCTCCAGCACGGCGGACGCGTGGGCCACGTCGTATGACCGGTCCGCGAACGGCAGGTCCAGCCCATCCGCTCGGACGAACCGCACGCCGGGATAGCGGGTCTCCAGGAAGGCCGCGTCGTCGACGCCCACCGCGGTGATCCGGTCCTTGTGCGGGTACCAGGCCTCCACATAGTTGGAGCTGTCGTAGGTCTGGTCGGAGGTGGCGCCCACATCGAGCAGGCTCTCCTGCGGACGGATCGCCGTAGCGTCGAGGAACCGCTGGAACATCCGGCGGCGCTGATAGGCCGACAGCCGTTCGGAGAGGCTGCCCGGGCCGATGGTGCTGAACTGGCGGTTGGGCGGCCTCAGCATGGCGGGCGGGCCATCATGTGCCCGGGCCTCGCATCCTGGGGATCGCCAGGGTGCCCAGGAGAAGGGCGGCGAAGACGGTCTGTAGGCCGACCACCACGAAGGCCAGCCCGGCCACAACCAGCCGCGGGATCGTCGGGTCGGCCAGGACGCCGAAGTCGCGCCGCATCCAGGCCGCCAGCGCGTAGCCGAAGGCCGCCAGTCCCGCCGCCCCCGATGCCAGGCCCAGGAGCGCCATCCGCTCGGTGCTGATGTGCGGCAGGAGGGCGTCGGAGATCGGTGTGTCGGGCAGGAACCCGGTCATCGCCGCATAGGAGCGCGACAGCACGCCGAAGGTGACTGCCTGGACGCCGGCGACGATCATGAAACACGCGGCGACGAAGGCGTTGAGGTCCAGGATGATGCCGCGGGTGACCTCCACCGGACCCGCGGCCAGCACGGCGGCCAGCGCCAAACCAGCGCCCGCGATCAGCCCGCCGGGATAGAAGAACAGCCAGCGCGGGCTGTACATCAAGAGGAACTTCAGGTGCCGCCAGCCGTCGCGCCAGGTCTTCAGGTGGGGCTTGCGGCTACGGCCGTCGGGCCGCAGGCGGGCGGGGACCTCCTCCAGCCGCAGGCCGACGATTGCGGCCCGCACCACCATCTCGCTGGCGAACTCCATGCCGGTGGTCTGCAGCTTCAGGCCGCGGATCGCCTCGGCGCGGAAGCCGCGCAGGCCACAATGGAAGTCGCCAACGGGAATGCGGAAGAACATCCGCCCCAGGAAGCTGAGCACCGGATTGCCCAGGTAGCGGTGCAGGAAAGGCATGGCGCCGGGCTCGATCCCGCCCTGGAAGCGGTTGCCCATCACCAGGTCCGCGCCGCCGCGCAGCCGCGTGACGAAGGCGCCCAGGTCGGCGAAGTCGTAGCTGTCGTCCGCATCGCCCATGATGATGTAGCGTCCGGCGGCGGCCTGGATGCCGCCCAGGAGCGCCGCCCCATAGCCCCGGGCCGGCACGTCCACCACACGAGCGCCAACGGACCGGGCGATGGCCTGGGACCCGTCCGTGCTGCCGTTGTCGGCGATCAGCACCTCGCCGCGCACCCCGGCCCGGGCCAGGAAGCCTTGCGCCTTGCCGATGCAGACGGCCAGGGTCTCGGCCTCGTCGAGGCACGGCATCAGGATGGTCAACTCGACCGCCGCCGGCCCCCGGGCCACCATGCCTTGTCTCCCCAGTCCGGCGCACGCCGATCATCCCCGCGACCGGGCCGCGACTCAAGCCCCTCGCGCCACGTCAGATTGTGTGACCGGCCTTCCCCCGGACCGCGTCTTGGTCCACAGAGCGCGCCTTCCCTTTGTGTGTCCCCCAAGGCCTGCCCCCATGGACCTCTCCAAGATTCCCGTCGGCGTGAACCCGCCCTACGACGTCAACGCCATCATCGAGATCCCGCAGGGCGGCGAGCCGGTGAAGTACGAGATCGACAAGGAGAGCGGCGCGCTCTTCGTCGACCGCTTCCTGCACACCGCCATGTTCTATCCGGGCAACTACGGCTTCATCCCGCACACCCTGGCCGATGACGGGGACCCCATGGACATCATCGTGGTGGGCCAGACCCCCGTGGTGCCGGGCGCGATCATCCGCGCGCGGCCCATCGGGACGCTGATGATGACCGACGAGGCCGGCGGCGACGAAAAGGTACTGGCGGTGCCGGTGGACGCCCTGCATCCGTTCTACACCGGGGTGGATTCCTGGCGCAGCCTGCCGCGGATACTCACCGAGCAGATCGCCCACTTCTTCCAGCACTACAAGGACCTGGAGAAGGGCAAGTCGGTGGAGATCAGCCGCTGGGCCGACGCCGAGGAGACCGCCGACCTGATCCGCGCCGCCATCGAGCGCTACAAGGCGGCTAATGCTCCCCCCCAGGAGTAGCTGTCGCGGAGCGACTGAGGGAGTTTCATCTCCAGACTCAGTGGCTGCAACCCCTCCACCCCTTCGGGATCCCCCTCCCCCTGCGGGGCGGATCAGTTCCTTACGAAGTCCAGGAACACCGGAGCGCAGTCGCCCAGGCGCTTTTCCTCATAGCGGGTGGTGATGTGGTCGGCGGGCGGGGTGCGCCAGTCATCCGCGTTTTCCGCCGTCCAACGGAAGGCCGGGTTGGCGGCGATCCGTTGCAGGCTCCAGTCCACATAGTGGGCCCAGTCGCTGGCGAACCGCAGCCGCCCGCCCGGCGCCAGCAACCGCGCGAACTCGGCCACGGCGCCCTCCTGCACCAGCCGGCGCTTGTGGTGGCGCGACTTGGGCCAGGGGTCGGGGAAGAGGATGAAGATGCGCGCCAGGCTGGCGTCGGCCAGCCGGCCGGTGAGGTCGCGCACGTCGCCGTCGTGCAGGCGCACATTGGCCAGACCCCGTTCGTCCAGATGGCGAAGCGCGCTGGCCACCCCGTTGTGGAAGGGCTCGGCCCCAAGCACCAGGACGTCGGGATGGAGGTCCGCCTGGGCGGCCATGTGCTCGCCGCCGCCGAAGCCGATCTCCAGCCAGGTTTCCCGGGCGGCGGGCATCAGGCCCTGGGACTCCACCGGCCCCGGCGGCACGCGCACCTTTGGCAGAAGGGTCTCCAACAGCGCCGCCTGCCGAGGCTTGATGGGCCGCGACTTCAGCCGGCCGAACGAGCGGATCGGGGAGTGTTGGTCGGACATGGCGCCCGGCTCTAGCGCAGCCCGCCCGCGATGGCGACCGCGCCGGCCGTAGCGACGACAAGCCAGCCGGCGATCACCAGCGCGGCGGCCACCCGGCTGACCGGCCGGCGGGCGGCGGCCTCCGCGGCCGCACGATGGGCGGCCAGCACCTCGGCCGGGATCAGCCGCAGCGCGAGCCAAAGGCCCGCCGGGACCAGGATGAGGTCGTCGAGCAGGCCCAGCACCGGTATGAAGTCCGGGATCAGGTCGATGGGCGACAGGGCGTAGGCGGCGACCGCCAACGCCACGGCCTTGGCGAGCCACGGGGTACGCGGATCGCGGGCGGCCAGCCAGACGGCGTGGGCGTCGCGCCTCAGCGCGAACGCCCAGGCGCGCAGTCGCTTCAGGCCAAGCCCCTAAGCTGGTCCACCAGATCGGTGCGTTCCCAGGAAAAACCACCCTCATTGTCCGGCTGGCGGCCGAAGTGGCCGTAGGCGGCGGTGCGGGCATAGATCGGCTTGTTCAGGCCCAGGTGCTCGCGGATGGCGCGGGGCGTGGCGCCGCCGATCATCTCCGGCAAGGCCAGTTCCAGCTTGGCGGGGTCGATCTCGCCGGTCTCGTGCAGGTCGACGTAGAAGGACAGCGGCTCGGCCACGCCGATGGCGTAGGCGATCTGGATGGTGCACTTGCGGGCCAGGCCGGCGGCCACGACGTTCTTGGCTAAGTAGCGGCAGGCGTAGGCCGCCGAGCGGTCCACCTTGGTGGGATCCTTGCCGGAGAAGGCGCCGCCGCCGTGCGGGGCCGCGCCGCCGTAGGTGTCAACGATGATCTTGCGCCCGGTGAGGCCGGCGTCGCCATCCGGCCCGCCGATCTCGAACTTGCCGGTTGGGTTGACGTGCCAGTGGGTCTTCTTGGTCAGGAGGCCGTCGGGGAACACGCTTTCCACATAGGGGCGGATCGCCTCCTGGATGCGCTTGGGCGTGGCCATCTGCAGGCCGATGCGCTTCTTGTGCTGGGTGGAGACGACGATCTGCAGGATCTCCACCGGCCGGCCGTCCTCGTAGCGGACAGTGACCTGGCTCTTGGCGTCGGGCTCCAGCACCGGGCACTCGCCGGAGTGACGGACCTCGGCCAACCGGCGCAGGATCTCGTGGGAATACTGCAGGGTGGCCGGCATCAGCGCCGCGGTCTCATCGCAGGCGTAGCCGAACATGATGCCCTGGTCACCGGCGCCCTCGTCCTTGTTCGCCGTGGCGTCGACGCCCTGGGCGATATGCTCGGACTGTGGGTGCAGATAGCAGGCGAACTTGGCCTTCTGCCAGTGGAAGCCCTTCTGCTCGTAGCCGATGTCCTTCACCGCCTGGCGAACCTTGGGCTCCAGGCTGCGGACGATCTCGCGGGTCAGGGCCTTGTTCTCGGCCTTGGAGCCGCCCGGCCGGCCGGCGCGGACTTCGCCCGCCAGCACGATACGGTTGGTGGTCACCAGGGTCTCGCAGGCCACCCGGGCCTGGGGCTCCACCGACAGGAAGGCGTCGACCACGGTATCGGAAATCCGGTCGGCAACCTTGTCGGGGTGTCCCTCGGACACGCTCTCGCTGGTGAAGATATAGTTGGAACGGCTCAAGGGATCGGGCTCCGGAGGGCACCAGGCCGCCCTTAAGGCAGGCGGCCGGTCTGCAAGGTCGGCAAGGCTATAAAGAAATCTTTATGTCCCGCCAAGCGACGGCTTGCCGGCTGCGACGCGACGGCCTCAGGCCGGTTCGTCGCCGGCCAGGGCGCGGACCAGCTCCAGAACCTTCCGGCGGACCCTGGGCTGGGTGATCCTGGGGAAGGTCGCGGCCAACTCCAGGCCCTCGGAGGTCATCAGGAAGTCCTGCACAGTTTCCCGGGGCATGTTGGTTCCCGGCTCGCTGGGGTCGCCGAGGCCTTCGTAGAAGTAGCCGATGGAGGTGTTCATCGCCCGTGCCATCTCCCAGAGCTTCGAGGCGCTCGCCCGGTTGGCGGCGCGCTCATACTTCTGCACCTGCTGGAAGGTCAGCCCGATGGAGTCGGCCAGCTTCTCCTGGCTGACGCCCAACTCCTTGCGGCGCATGCGGATTCGCAGGCCCACATGCCGGTCGACGGGGTTCGGGGACCGGTCCGCGTCAAGTCGCTCCATACGCCCCCCATACCGAACCTTGCGAGCGCCGCCAAGAAGATGACGCTGCGTCACACAATCATGGTCGGCGAACAAACCTCAGCGCCGCCGCAATGAGCGATACGCAAAGCAGAGCGAGATAGATGCGCTCCCCGTGCCGGCCATAGGGGGTCTGCGGCAAGGCCGCCGGCAGGCGGGCGTCGATCACGCCCAGCTCGCCAAGTCCCAGCCGCGCGCCGGGGACGATCCGTCCGTAGGCGTCGATCGCCGCGGAGACGCCGGTCGGCGTGGCGCGCACGATCGGCAGGCCCTCCTCAATGGCCCGGTAGCTGGCGATGTTGAGATGCTGCAGAGGTCCGCTGGTCACTCCGAACCAGGCGTCGTTGGAGACGTTGAGTATCCAGGCCGGCCGCACGCCCTCCCGCGCTATGGCCCGGCGGGTGAATCCGGGGAACAGCGCCTCGTAGCAGATCAGCGGTTGCAACGCCGGTACGCCCGAAGGCGAAAGCGGACGGGGCGGCGGCCCGGCGCTGAAGTCCTGCGGCATGTGCACCAAGCTGCGCAGACCGATGCGGGTGGCGGTGTCCCCGAAGGGCAGGAACTCGCCGAACGGCACCAGCCGGTGCTTGTCATAGATGCCGGTGACCCGCAGCCCCTCGGCCTCGCGCCGGAAGGCCACCAGGCTGTTGTAGTAGCCGACCTTTCCTGCCGCGTCGGCCTGGGCCCGGTTGGCGCCCATCAGCAGGGTCTGGCCAGGCTCGAAGGCGTCGCGCAGCCTGGGCCCATAGGGCGATCCCGGCGCCATCAGGTCGTCGATCACCGCGGGCAGCGCCCCCTCGGGCCAGACCACGATGTCAGGCCGCGTCGGGGCGGGGCGGCGGCTCAGAGCTACGTAGGTGTCGAAGATCGCCGCGAGGTTCTCGGGGCGCCACTTGTCCTTCTGGTCGATGTCGGCCTGCACTACCCGGATCATCGGAGCGTCGGCGGCGCCCGGGTTGGCGTTCCCCAGCCGCGCCGCGCCGCCGGCGTAGAGCAATCCCAGGGCGGCCAGCGCCACCACCGCCGTGGCGATCTTGGTGAGGCGCCCGACCCTGTCCGCCAGGACGGCGGGCGCCGCGGCGATGGCCACGGTGATCCAGGTGAGGCCGTAGGCGCCCACCAGGGCGGCGGCCTGTGAGGGGGCGGAGCCGGCCCGCCAGCTTTCGCCGGGCAGATTCCACGGGAAGCCGGTGAGGATATTTCCGCGCAGCCATTCGAAACCGGCGAGGAGGCCTGCAAACACCAGCACCTTGGCCGCGCCGCGCGGCGCCAGCGCCCGGGAGGCCAGGCCCGCCGCCCCCCAGAACAGCGCCAGCCCGCCGGCCATCAGGACCAGGGCGAAGGGCGCCATCCAGCCCTGGTTGGCCGCGTCCACCATGAACGGCTCCACCACCCACCAGACACTGACGGCGAAGTAGCCGACGCCGGCCAGCCAGCCGCGGAAGAAGGCCTGGCGCAGGGGCCGCGGCCCCACGGTGTCGAGCAGCGCCAGGATGACCGCGTAGCCCAGCAGGCCCGGCAGCAGGCCGAACGGTGGATGCGCCAGGCCTGCGGCCAGGCCAGCCGCCAGCACCGCCAGCCTGGCCCGCCAAGGCGAGGTCGAAAGCACCCGCCTCAGGCCGCGGGCGCAGGCGGGGCGGCCCGGGACCGGAGCACGCGGACGCGCTTGACCCGCCGCGGATCACCGGACAGCACCTCGAAGCGAAAGCCGCCCGGATGCTCGATCACCTCGCGCCGTTGCGGCACCCGGCCGGCCAGGGCGTTGACCAAGCCGGCCACGGTGTCGATCTCCTCGTCCAGGTCGGCGGAGGCCAGGTCGACGCCCTTGCCGAGCGCCTGCTCGAGCTCCGCCAGCGGCGAGCGGCCGTCGACGATCAGGCCGGTCTCGTCCTCGACGATCGGCGCATAGCCGTGGTCGTCCACCTCGTCATGCTCGTCGTCGATCTGGCCGACCAGCTTTTCCAGCAGGTCCTCCAGGGTCACCAGGCCGTCGGTGCCGCCGAACTCGTCGATCACCAGGGCCATGTGGGTGCGCCGGCTGCGCATCAGGGCCAGCAGCTCGGCCGCGCGCATGGACGGCGGCACATAGAGCACCTTGCGGACGATCTGGTAGCGGCCCTGCAAGATCTCGTCGTCGGGCTTGGGCTTGCGGGTCTTGCGCGCCAGCAGCTTGAAGACGTCCTTGACGTGGACCACGCCCACCGGCTCGTCGAGGGTCTCCTTATAGACCGGCATCCGAGAGTGTTCGGCCTCGACGAACCGGGCGACCAGCTCGGCGAAGGTGCAGCCACGCTCCACCGCGACGATGTCGGCGCGGGGCTTCATCACGTCGTCGATGCGCAGGTCCTGGAAGGCGCGGGCCTGGCTCACCAGTTCGCCGGTGGCCTCGGCGATCGGCTCGGACACGCCAGGGTGTGGCTCGGGCTGGGGTTTCCGGAAGAGGTCGAACAGCGCCATCACACCGCGCCCGCCCCCCTTGGGAGCCGGGGTGGTGGGACTGGAAGGGTCGGGGTCAGTCATGGTCTCCCTCGCCGGCCGCGTAGGGGTCGGGGACCCCCAAGCTGGCCAGGACGACGCGCTCGAGGCCCTCCATCGCGAGAGCCTCCTCATCCTTCATGTGGTCGTATCCTAGAAGGTGCAACACCCCATGCGCCACAAGATGCTGCAGGTGGTGGGCCAGCGGCTTGCCCTGCTGGGCCGCCTCCGCCACGCAGACCTCATAGGCCAGGGCCACGTCGCCCAGGTGCTGCTCCGGGTTCGCCGCCGCCGGGAAGGACAGCACATTGGTGGGTCCGTCCTTGCCGCGGAACCGGACGTTGAGGTCGGCCACCGCCGCATCGTCGGTAAGCAGGATGGTGACCCCGCCGCCCGCGCGGCCCTCATGGGCCAGGGCCGCCTCGGCCGCCTGGCGCGACAGGGCCTCGGCCGCCGGCTCCGCGGCAGACCAGGCCTCGGCCTCAATCTCGATATCGATCAAACGGTGCGCCCGCGCTGGGCCGCGTCGGCGTCGTAGGCGCGAACGATGCGCTCCACCAGAGGGTGGCGGACCACATCTTCCGCCGTAAACCGGGTGACGCCGATGCCCTTGACGCCCTCCAACAGAGCGACCGCGTGAGCCAGGCCCGAATCGTTCGGGCTGGAAAGATCGATCTGCGTGGGGTCGCCGGTCACCGCCATCCGCGCGCCCTCGCCCAGGCGGGTCAGCACCATCTTCATCTGGGCGCGACTGACGTTCTGAGCCTCGTCGACGATGACGAAGGCGTGGCTGAGCGTGCGGCCACGGAGGAAGGCGATGGGGGCGACCTCGATCTCGCCTTTCTCGCGGCGGCGTCGAAGCTGCTCGCCGCCCAGGATGTCGGTGAGCGCCTCCCAGACCGGCGCCATGTAGGGATCGACCTTCTCGGTCAGATCGCCCGGCAGGAAGCCCAGGCGTTCGCCGGCCTCCACCGCGGGCCGCGAGACAATCAGCCGGTCCACCGCGCCGCGCAGCAGCAGGCCCGCGCCGTGCGCCACGGCCAGGAAGGTCTTGCCGGTGCCCGCGGGGCCCAGGCCGAACACCAGCTCGCAATTGGCCAGGGCCTGCAGATAGACCGCCTGGGTCGGGGTTTTCGGCGCCACCTGGCCGCGCTTGCCCACCGGCAGGCCGCTGGCGCCCGTGCCGCCGCCGCGCGCCTGGCCGATGGCCACCCGCACGTCGGCCTCGGTGACCTCCAGCCCCTGGTCGGCGCGCGCGGCGATGGCCTGGACGGTCTTCTTGGCCTGACCGCGGGACTTGGAATCGCCGCTCAGCGACACCCCGCCGCCCGGCGTCTCCACCAGCACGCCGAAGGCGTCTTCGATCAGCGCCACATGGCGGCTGTTGGCGCCGGCGACAGCACGGACGGCGACGTCGGACAGCGGAAGGAATTCAGGCGCGCGGCTCAAACGGCCTCCAGTTCCCGGGTGGGGACCAGGCTGCCCGCCAGGCTCATGCGGGCCGCCCCGTCGATATGCACGGGAACGATCTGGCCGATCAGTCGATCCGGGGCGGTCACATGCACCGCCTGCAGATAGGGGCTGCGGCCGATCAGCTGGCCTTCGTGGCGGCCGCGCCGTTCGAACAGCACCGGCAGGGTGCGGCCGGTCTGGCGGGTGTTGAAGGCGCGGGCCTGCGCGTTAATCAGGTCGTTAAGCCGAGCCAGGCGCTCATCCTTCACCGCCTCGTCCACCTGCCCCGGCAGGGCGGCGGCCGGCGTGCCGGGGCGGCGGGAATATTTAAAGGTGAAGGCGGTGGCGTAGTCCACGTCGCCGACCAGCTGCAGGGTCGCCTCGAAATCGGCGTCCCGCTCACCGGGGAAGCCCACGATGAAGTCGCCGGAGATGGCGATGTCCGGCCGGCTCGCCCGGATGCGTCCGATCAGGCGCAGGTAGCTGTCGGCGGTGTGCGCCCGGTTCATGGCTTTCAAAATCCGGTCGGACCCCGACTGCACCGGCAGGTGCAGGTAGGGCATCAGGGCGTCCACCTCGGCGTGAGCGGCGATCAAGGCGTCGTCCATGTCGCGCGGGTGACTGGTGGTGTAGCGGATGCGGTCGAGGCCCGGGATCGCCGCCAGCCGGCGCACCAGGGCGGCCAGGCCCCCCTCGCCCGCATAGGCGTTGACGTTCTGGCCCAGCAGAGTGAGCTCGCGCACGCCCTGCTCGGCCAGCCCGCGGGCCTCGGCTTCGATGGCGTCGGCCGGCCGCGACCACTCGCCGCCACGGGTGTAGGGCACCACACAGAAGGTGCAGAACTTGTCGCAGCCCTCCTGCACGGTGAGGAAGGCGGTGACCCCAGTGGGCCGGCGTTCAGTGGGCAGGGCGTCGAACTTGGCTTCCGCCGCGAAGTCGGTGGCCAGCCGCTCGCCGCGGGCCCGGTGGGTGCGGGCGATCAGTTCGGGGAGCTGATGATAGGCCTGCGGACCCACCACCAGGTCCACCGCGGGCTGGCGGCGCATTATCTCCTCGCCCTCGGCCTGGGCAACGCAGCCCGCCACGACGATGGTCATGGTCCCGCCGGCGGCTTGTGTCTCCAGCTTTAGGAGCCTGATCTGGCCCAGCTCGGAGTACACCTTCTCGGTAGCTTTCTCGCGGATGTGGCAGGTGTTCAGCACCACCAGGTCCGCGCCTTGCGGCGTTGGGCTCATGGCGTAGCCCAGCGGGGCCAGGATGTCGGCCATCCGCTCGCTGTCATAGACGTTCATCTGACAGCCGTAGGTCTTGATGTAGAGGCGCTTCTGCGGCGCTTGTGCGGACATGGCCGGGGTTATGCGGGCCGGCGACAGCCGGCGCAAGTTCGTGCTCAGTCGTCGAGGGGCATCCCGTAGAGCTCCAGGCGGTGATCCACCAGCCGGTAGCCGAGCTTCCTGGCGATGGCTTCCTGCAGGGCCTCGATCTCGGCGTCCACGAACTCCACCACCTTGCCGGTCTTCATGTCGATCAGGTGGTCGTGGTGTTCCTCGGGGTGCTCCTCGTAGCGGGAGCGGCCGTCGCGGAAGTCATGCCGGGTGATGATGCCGCTCTCCTCGAACAGGCGAACCGTCCGGTAGACGGTGGCGATGGAGATGTGCGGGTCGACGGCGTGGGCCCGGCGGTGGAGCTCCTCGACGTCGGGGTGGTCGTGGGCGTCGGAGAGCACGCGGGCGATCACCCGGCGCTGCTCGGTCATGCGCATGCCCTTGTCGACGCAGAGCTGCTCGATGCGGTCGGGCACGTTCGGCTCCTGGAGGCTTCTCAACATGGACAGGTCTAAGGGGCTATGGCGCTGAGGTCGAGACGCATGACGAGGGCGTCGGCCCGTCCCGCGGCGCCGCGGTCGTAGTAGGCCCTGCGAAAGCCCGCCCGGCGGAACCCGAAGCCTTCGTAGAGGGCGCAGCCGGCGTCGTTATCTATCGCCACCTCCAGGAAGGCTTCCGCCACCCGGGCCTGGCGGGCTGCGCCGAGAGCCGCCGTGAGCAGCGCCCTGGCCACCCCGCGGCGCCGGGCCCAGGGCGCGACGCCCAGGGTGAGGATCTCCATCTCTCCGGCCGCCGTGCGGCAGAGCACCACCCCCAGGGGATCGTCGTCCTCAGCCACGAAGCCGAAGATTCCCTCGCCGTCCAGCAGGTCCTCGAACTCGTCCTCCCGCCAGGGCGCGTCGAAGGCCTGGGCGTGGGCCGAGGCCATGGCCGGCGCCTGCGCCGCCGTCGCCCAGGTGAGCTTCATGCCGGCAACTTGGCGTCGGGCGCGCGCAGGTAGAGCGGGCGCAGCGGGGTCAGAGGCTTGCCCGCGGCGATGCGGGCCACGTGGCGGGCGTCGCAGCCGTCCGCCGCCAGCCCCCGCGCGCCGGGGCAGACCGGCGCCAACAGGTGCGCGCCGGAGCCCACGAGGGTCACCGCCCGGCCCATGGAAAGCTCGGCGACCCGGGCTGCGGCCACCTCCACGGCCACGGCGTCGGGCGCCATCAGCGGGCGGCCGGCGTCGAAGCCCTGCAAATAGACCTGGTCGCGGCGCGCATCGACCACGGCGAACACCAAGCCGTCGGTCTCGGCGGCCAGGGCCTCCAGCGTGCCAACGCCGACACCGGGGATGTTCAGCGCGGAGGCCAGGCCCTTGGCGAAGGCGACGCCGACCCTGAGGCCGGTGAAGGAGCCCGGCCCCACGGTGACGCCGATGCGCTGCAGGGCGGCAAAGCCGATCCCGGCCTCGCCCATCACCTTCTGAGCCATGGGGGCCAGCCGCTCCTGGTGGCCGCGGGCCATGGTCTCGGAGGCCGAGGCCAGCACGCGATCGCCGTCGAGGACGGCGACCGAACAGGCGGTGAGGCAGGTGTCGAGGCCGAGCACGATCATCGGGGGCCGCGATAGACGGTTCCGTGCGGGGGCGAAAGCTTAGCCGAGGGTCTGCTCGACCCGGGTCACTTCCGGCACATAGTGCTTGAGCATGTTCTCGACGCCCGCCTTCAGGGTTGCGGTGGACGACGGACAGCCGGCGCAGGCGCCGCGCATGTTCAGCCACACCACCCCGGTGTCGGGCTCGAATTTCGAGAACAGAATGTCGCCGCCGTCCTGGGCCACAGCCGGGCGGATGCGGGTATCCAGGAGGTCCTTGATCTCGGCCACCACCTGGGCGGTGTCGCCTTCATAGACCTCGGCGTCGTGGCCGCCCGCCTGGTCGTCGGCGCCAGCGAACAGCGGCCGACCGGCGGTGAAGTGGTCCATGATGGCCGCCAGGATCGGCGCCTTCAGATGGGCCCAGTCGAAGGCTGCGTCCTTACCCACGGTGAGGAAGTCGGAGCCAAAGAACACCCGGATGACGCCCTCGATGGCGAACAGGTCGGCGGCCAGCGCCGAGGCCTCGGCCTCCGCGGGCTCGCGGAAGTCCCGTGTTCCCTCGCCCATGACCTCGCGGCCGGGCAGGAATTTCAGCACCTCGGGGTTCGGCGTGGCTTCAGTCTGGATGAACATGGACCAGATGTGGCGTGCGCGGGGCCCGCGCGCAAGTTCGCGGCCTCACGCCAGGTCGGCGATCTCGGCGTCGGTCAGGTCGCCCGGCACCACGGTGACGGGCACCTTGCGGGCGCCCCAGGTGACGCCTTCCTTGGCCAGGGAGGCCACCAGCGGCCCCGGTCCGCGCCCGCCCACCGCGGCGGCCACCACCAGGATCTTGATGTCGGGATCGTCGGCCAGCACCTGTTTCAGCGCCGCACGGATGCTGTCGGCGTTGATGATCAGGAATTCCGGCGGCAGGCCGGTTTCCGCCATGACGAACTCGGCTGACTGCTGCAGGGCGGTCTCCGCCTCCTGCCGCTGCTGGCGCTCGATCTCCTCGCGCACCCCGGACCAGTGCTCGAACACAGCCGGCTCGATGACCCGAAGCAGCGCCACGTGGCCGCCGGTGGAGCGCGCCCGGCGGCAGGCGAAGCGCAACGCCGCCTGATACTCAGGCGTGTCGTCGGCCACCACCAGGAACTTGCGCTTGCTCATTGGGCGACGGTGCGGCGCCCGCGCGACCGAGACAAGGATCTCAGCCCGCCCATAAGCCGACGAGCTTCCGCACCTCGGCCACCGTCGGCGCAGCCACCGCGCGGGCCCGTTCGGCGCCGTCGCCAAGGATACGGTCGATCTCGGCGGGATCAGCCATCAGCCGGCGCATCTCCGCGCCGATCGGCCCCATCACCGAGACGGCCAGGTCCGCCAGTCTCGGCTTGAAAGCGCCGAAGCCCTGGCCGGCATATTCGGTGAGCACGTCCTGGGCGGTGCGGCCCTCCAGCGCCGCGTAGATGCCGATCAGGTTCAGCGCCTCCGCGCGGCCCGCGAGGTCAGCGATCAGCTCCGGCAGCGGGTCGGCGTCGGTGCGCGCCTTCCTCACCTTCTGGGCGATGGTCTCCGCGTCGTCGGTGAGGTTGATCCGCGAATTGTCCGAGGGGTCGGACTTGGACATCTTCGCGGCGCCGTCGCGCAGGCTCATGATCCGCGCGCCCGGCCCCTGGGTCAGCGGTTCAGGCAGGGGGAAGAAACCCGGCGCGGCGAAGTCGTGGTTGAACTTGCCTGCAATGTCGCGGGTCAGCTCCAGGTGCTGCTTCTGGTCGTCGCCCACCGGCACCTGGGTGGCCTTGTAGACCAGGATGTCGGCGGCCTGCAGCACCGGGTAGGTGTAGAGCCCGACGCTGGCGCGCTCCTTGTGCTTGCCAGCCTTGTCCTTGAACTGGGTCATCCGGTCGAGCCAGCCCAGGCGGGCCACGCAGTTGAACACCCAGGCGAGTTCGGTGTGCTCAGGCACCGCCGACTGCGGGAAGATGGTGGCGACCTTCGGGTCGAGGCCGGTGGCCAGATAGGCCGCGGCGATCTCGCGGACCTGTCCCTTCAGCTTCGCGGGCTCCTGCCAGGCGGTGATGGCGTGCAGGTCGGCCACGAAGATGAAGGTCGGGACCTCATGCTGCAGGCGCGCGAACTTCACCAGCGCGCCCAGGTAGTTGCCCAGGTGCAGGTCGCCGGAGGGCTGCACGCCCGAGAGCACCCGTTGGGGGCCTGCATAGGTCGCCGGAATTTCGTCGGTCATGGTGCAGGCTTCTGGATCGAAGGGAGCCGGTGGCGCAAGGTCCGAATGCGGCTCAGGGCGCGTCCACCGGCGCCGGATCGCCCCGCCGGCGGCGGAAGACAGCGCGGAGTTCGGCGGGCGTCACCCCTCCGAACGCGAACAGCAGCGCCGGATAGAGCGCCAGCCCGACCCCGCAGATCGCCACGATGGTGATCTCCTTGGCGCCGCGGCTGAACGGCGAGACCGCGGCGTAGGCCGCTTCGATCTCCGGCCGGAACAAGCTGCAGAGCGCCAGCAGGCCCCCCAGCACGGCGCTGGCGGCGGCCACCCGGGCGATCTTGGAAAGCGCCTTTGCCGACGGTCGCCAGATATCGCGCCGTCCCAGCGCCACCCACATCTGGATCACCGTGATCCAGGCCGCGATGCTGGTGGCCATGGCGACCCCCACCGGGCCCAGCCACCAGAAAAGCGCCAAGCCCAGCGCGATGTTCACCGCCACCGAGATCAGCGAGAAGCGCATGGGCGTCCTGGTGTCCTGCCGGGCGAAGAACGCCGGCTGCAGGATGCGCAGCAGCACGAAGGCGGGCACGCCCCAGGCGTAATGGAACAGCAGGGCGCCCGTGGCCGCGGCGTCGGCCTGGGTGAAGGCGCCTCGGGTGAACAGGCCGTCGATCAGATAGAGCGGCAGGGCCATCAGGGCCGCGGCGGCCGGCAGGCTGAAGGCCAGCGCAAACACCAGCCCCTGATCCATGGCGCCCTGGGCGTCCGCCGTGTCCTCCGCCTGCAGGGCCTGGGACAGCCTGGGCAGCAGGGCCACGCCGATGGCCACCCCCACCAGGCTCATGGGCAACTGGTAGAGCCGGTCGGCGACGTTCATCCACACCCGCATCCCGGCCACCTGCGAGGCCAGGATGCCGGAAATGAAAATGTTGATCTGGGTGGCGCTGTTGGCGATGGCGGCGGGGATGGCCAGGCGGATCAGCGCCTTCATGTCCGGGGTCAGGGTGGGCAGGATGAAGCGGATGCGCGCGCCGGTGCGCCTGGCGCCCCACCAGCAGATCGCCGCCTGGCCGATCCCCGCCACCACGACGCCGCCCGACGCCCACCAGGCCGCCTGGATCGGGTCGTCCTGCGGCAGCACCGCGGCCAGCATCACCACATTGAGGATGGTCGGATAGGCCGCTGAGACGATGAAGCGGCCCCGGGCGTTCAGCACGCCGGAAAACAACGCCGCGATCGCCATGCACGGCAGGTAGGGCATGGTCAGCTGGGTCAGCATCCACGAGAGGCGGAACTTCTCTGGCTCGTCCGCATAGCCCGGGTTGATCAGGTACATCAGCCACGGCATCGAAAGCTGGGCGACAAGCATCACCGCCACGGTGGCGGCGGCCACAGTGGCCAGGGCGTCGGCGGCGAAGCGGTCGGCCTCGGCTTCCCCAGCGCCGGCCAGCTTGCGCGAATAGCTGGGCACGAAGGCCGCGGCGAAGGCGCCCTCCGCGAAAATCCGCCGGAACAGGTTCGGGAAGGCCAGCGCCGTATAGTAGGCGTCCGCCGCGATGGTCTGGCTGGCGCCCAGCTTGGCGGTGATCACCAGGTCGCGGACCAGCCCCATCAGCCGGCTGACCATGGTCAGCGAGGCGAACACCGCCGAGGAGCGGATCAGGCCGCCGGAGCGGGCGCGCGGGGCGGGGGTCTGGGTCACGCCCTGTGGTCGCCTGCGCCGGGTAAACGGTCAAGCCGCCGGCGCGACGCGGCGCCGGGCCGGCGCCCGGACCTCCATCGCTCCTCCCCGCGAAAGCGGGGGCCTAGGTGATCGGCAAGTCCTGAAATGAGCGGTTCGGAGGTTCCGGTCAGCGGACGATGGGAAGTTCCGAAATGGGTGGGGAGCGGAAGTTGGCGCACAGCGCTGTAACCGCAGCTTGGTCGTTGACGGCTAGCCCTTAGTCGAACACCGTTCCCCCTGCGGTTGGGGGGCTGCGCGAATGGCGGACGGAAACACAGGCGCAAAGCCGCGACGGGCTCGTCGGGCGGGCGCGCCCACCACCAACGACCCCATTGAGATCGCTATGGAGGCTGAGGCGGCAGGCGAAGGGCCGCAAGGGGTTGCCAGCCAGGTCCTCACCGAACAGCTGCAGCTAATCCGCACCCAGACCCGCCTTGGCCGTTGGCAGATCGCTTCCGAGCGAGCCGGGGTCGCGCTGAAGGTGCTGACGGGCCTGGCAGGTGTCGCGGCGGCTTGCATGCTGGGCGTGATGGCCTGGAACGCCAGCCAGGACGACAGCCTAGTCATAGACCCCGTCAGCGCGCCGGAGGACCTCGTGCGCGAGGGCGCCACGGAGGCCGCGCTGGCGCATGCCCTGCAGGACAAGCTGGTGCAGTTGCGGGCCGACACGAGCGCGCCGCTGGTGTCGGCCGAGGTGCGCGAGAAGGACGGCGGCGGCCTCAAGGTGCAGATCCCCGGCTCAGGCGTCAGTCTTGCCGACCTGGACTTGGCGCTGCGCCAGGCGCTCGGGCGGCAGACCCACCTTTCGGCCGAGGTCTCCCGCGTGAACTCCGGCGCCGAGAAAGGCGCTCTGGCGATCACCGCGCGGCTGGGCTCGCAGCCCGGCGTGCGGCTGGTGCAGCCGGACGGCGACCTGGATGCCCTGATGGGCCGAGCCGCGGAATACGCTTACCGCACCGCCGAGCCGATCAAATACTCCAGCTGGCTGGCGGAGCGTGGGCGGACCGGGGAGGCCGCTCAGGTGCTGAATCTGCTGACCCGCGTCGGCTCTGACATGGACCGGGCGCAGGCCTATTATGCGCTCAGTTTTCCGCAGATGATGGCGACCCCGGTCCGGCGCCGCGAGCTGCTCGCGGAAGCGGTCCGCCTCTCGAACGGGCGTGTTGGGCTGAACGACTACGCCGTCTCCGAAAACGGACTGGGTCACGCCGAAGCCGCCTACGGAGCGTGGGTGCGGCTGATGAAACGCCCGGACACGGGCCTGGCTCGCTACACGGATGAGCAACGGGCTCTCATCAAGTTGCTTCCTGCCGC
>NZ_JBKJTG010000045.1:0-6304 GCF_046590535.1 Phenylobacterium sp.
GCCCGCTGCCGCCCCGGTCGAAGAGAAGAAGTAAGCTTTTCAACCCATCTGGGTTACGGGAAGGGCCGCCCATCGGGCGGCCCTTCTTCGTTTGAGGGTCTTCCTTACGCTGGCGCAGGGCATGAGCGAGCACTCCCGACCCGCCGACAGCCCGCTGACCTGGACGGACGACGGCCAGCCCCGCTCCGCCCAGTATGACGACGTCTATTTCTCCGCCGAAGACGGACTGGCCGAGACCCACGCGGTGTTCCTGCAGGGCTGCGGCCTGCCAGACGCCTGGGCGGGACGGTCGCGGTTCGTGGTCGGCGAACTGGGCTTCGGGACCGGCCTGAACGTCGCCGCCCTGCTGGAGCTTTGGCGCCGCACCCGGCCGACCGGCGGTCATCTGCATGTCTTCTCCGTCGAAGCCCACCCGATCACGGCGGCCGAGGCGGCGCGCGCCCTGGCCCGCTGGCCAGAGCTAAGCGAGGTGGCCGCCCCCCTGCTGGCCGGATGGCCGGGCCGGGCGCGCGGCTTCCACCGCCTGGACCTGCCGCAGTTCCACGTCACCCTGGATCTCGCCGTCATGGAGGCCACGGCGGCGCTGGAGGCCTGGTCGGGGGCGGCTGACGCCTGGTTCCTGGACGGATTCTCTCCAGCCAGGAACCCGGCCATGTGGTCCGACGAGGTGCTGGCGCTCGTGGCGCGACGCTCGGCGCCCGGCGCCCGAGCGGCGACCTTCACGGTGGCCGGCCACGTCCGGCGCGCCCTCGCCGCGGCTGGCTTCGAAGTCGAGCGCCGCGCGGGCTTCGGACGCAAGCGCCAGCGGCTGGAGGCCATCCTGCCCGGCCGACGTGCCGGGGAGCGCGCGCGGACCGTCGCGGTGGTGGGCGCGGGCATCGCCGGCGCGGCGGCGGCGCGGGCGATCCGGGCCCTGGGCGCCACGGCGGTGCTGATTGAGGCCGATGCGCCCGGGGCTGGCGCCTCGGGCAATCCGGCCGCCCTGGTGACGCCCAGGCTGGACGCCGGCCTCGGGCCGCCAGCAGCCCTGTTCGCCCAGGCCTTCGCGCGAGCCGTCCAGCTCTATGAGGCCGCCCCCGGCGCCGTGCTGGCCCGTGGGGTGCTGCAACTGGCCGCCGATGACCGCCACCCTGCGCGCTTCGCAACCATCGCCGCCGCAGACCTCTTCGAGCCGGACGCCCTGGAGCTTCTCTCGCCGGCACGGAGCACGGACCGCCTGGGAGAGCCGGCGCCGGCCGCCCTGGACCAGCGCACGGCGATCACAGTGGCGCCCGACCGCGTGCTCGAAGCCTGGGCGGGCGACATCTGTCAGGCCAGGGTGGCCAGCCTGATCCGGGAGGAGGCCGGATGGCGGCTGCTGGACGCGGCTGGGGCAGAGATCGCCGTGGCCGACGCGGTGATCCTGGCTGGCGCCCTGGAGGCGGCGACCCTGGCCCCCGACGCTCCGTTGAGCCCGGTCCGCGGCCAGGTGACCTGGGCGCCGCAGCTCTCGGATGCGGCCTCCGCGGCGGCCTGGGGCGGCTATGTGCTGGGCTCGCCGCAGGGGCTGATGTTCGGCTCCACGCACGATCGGGGCGACACCGGGACCGAGGTCCGCGAGGCCGACCATTCGCGCAATCTGGAGACCCTGCGCGCGGCCCTGCCCCAGCTCGCGCGACGCCTCGCCGGCGCCCGCCTGGAAGGCCGCGCTGCGATCCGCGCGGTGACACCCGACCGCGTTCCGCTCGCGGGGGAGATCGCAGACGGTCTGTTTCTGCTCGCCGGGTTCGGCTCTCGGGGATTTTCTCTGGCGCCGCTGCTGGCCGAGCATGTGGCCGCCCTGGCCCTGGGGGCGCCCTCCCCGCTGCCGACAGCTCTGGCCGAAATCGTCGATCCCAGGCGCTTCGCGCGCCGCGCCGCGCGGCGGGGGAGTTCCTGAACCGGCCGGTAGGCCCTATATCTGAAAGCTCTCGGGGGACGTCCTTTGCTTGTCAGGACACGAGACATGAGACTGAAGACCGTCACCGCCGCCCTGGTCAGTCTGATGGTGCTGTCCATCGGCGCGCCGCAAACCGCCAGCGCCACCTCGCCCCTGGAGCAGCCCGCCAAGCCCGCGCGGCAATGTTTCTGGACCAGTCAGGTCAACAACTTCGCCTCAAACGACGACCGCATCGTCAACGTCCGCGTGGGCGTCAAGCAGGTCTATCGGTTTGAGATGTTCGGCCCGTGCCACGACGTGGACTGGTCGCACGAGATCGCCTTGGTCTCCCGCGGGTCGTCCTCGATCTGCTCGGGACTGGACGCCGAGATCATTACCCGGGGACCGCTGGGCCAGCAGCGCTGCCAGGTGCGCAATGTGCGCAGGCTGACGCCGGCCGAGATCGCGGCCCTGCCGCCCCGCGCAAAGCCCTGATCTCCCCGAAGTAGCACTCGCGACGTCACTTTGGAGTTTCGGCGGAACGAAGAACGCCGCCGGCAGGCGCCGGCGGCGTTCGGTCGTGCTGGCTGAGGCGTGGACTAGAAGCGCTTCTTGACGCCCACCTTGAACACCCGGCCCAGCGGATTCCCGTTGGTCACGTCGTAGTTGTAGAAGCTCTGAGCAAACGGAGGGTCCTCATCCAGCAGGTTCTGGATGCTGGCCGAGAGGGTGGTGTCCCACGGCAATTCAACCTGTCCGGTGAGGTCGTGCTGCCAGAAGTCGTCGAGCTTGCCTACGCTCTCGTAAACCCCGGCGCCGTAGTTGTAGCGGCAGTCGGCGGTCGCCCCCGCCCCGGCGTCCCCGGGGCACACCGTGCCGGCCAGGGTCGTGCCTTCCCGATAGAGCAGCTGATAGCGCAGATTCCAGTTCTCTCCGCGAAGGTTGATGAAGGCGTTGGCCCGCACCTTCGGATAGGAGAAGAACTCGCCGATCAGCTCGTGTTTGCCGGCACGGTCGATCGCCGGCGCGATCACTACCGAGGTGTCCTCGAGCAGGGTGGTGGCGCCGCGCTTGTACTCGCTGAGCAAGGTCGCCTCGGCGCCCACCGAGGCGCGGGCGCCCCAGAGGTCCATCCCGAAGAAATTGTCCCACTCATACTGCGCGCGGATGTCGAAGCCGGAGGTCTTGGTGTTCTGGCCGTTGACGATCTTGATCGTCTCCACCAGCAAATTGGCCTGGCTGCAGGCGCCTACGAACACGAAGCGGGCGGCGAAGGCGGGCTTGGCGCAGTTGGCGGCGTTGATGGCGGCGAAAAGCTGGCCCGCATCCTCGACGATCAGCTCCTTCTTGAAGTTGAACTTGAAGAAGTCGACCGAGGCGGTGAACCCGCCGTAGTTCACGATCACGCCGACGTTGGAGGTGTTGGCGGTCTCCGGTTCGAGGTTCGGGTTGTTCTCGGTGACCGTGGCCCGGTAGGAGCCGCCGAGGTTGCGGACGCCCTTGCTGCTGCCGGGCGTCAAAGCCGCTTGGCCTGGCGCACGGAACGTCGAGCCGGCGGAGGCCCGCAGGGACAGCCAGTCCAAGGGCTCCCAACGTGCCGACACCCGCGGATTGGTGGTGGTGCCGACGTTGCCCCCGAAGTCCTCGTGCCGGACGGCCGCGCCGACCTCCAGGTTGTCCAGAACCGGCAGCTTGACCTCGGCAAACACGGCGCCGACCCGGCGGTCAACGTCACGGTCGCGCTGAGCCCCGAAGAACACGAAGGGGCCAGTGGGGTTCGGGCATGTGCCCTGCTGGCCGTCGATGGAATCAACGCAGGGGGTCGCCTGCACGTCACCAAGGTCGGACCACTCGTCCGTGTTGTGGTCGAAGCGGTACTGGGCGCCCGCGGCCCAGGCGATGTTTCCGCCGGGCAGGGCGATCGAGGTCTCACCGTTGACGACCGCATCGGCCACCAGAATCTGGTTGGTCGCGACGTTGGTGTAGGTCCCGTACAGCCACGCCTTGAGTTGCGGATCATTGGCCACAGACGCCTGGTAGTAGGGGTTCGTGGCGCCGGTGATCGCGCTGGCCGCGATGGCGTTGGAGAAGGGGTTGAGGAACTTGCAGGCCCCGACCCCGGCCGTGCCGGTGCGGTAGTCGCAGCCCACCCCGCCCAGGCCGTTGAAGCCACGCTGGATGCGGTTCACCAACAGGTCGTTGGTGGTCACGATCCCCTTGTTCTCCATGAAGGTCAGTGCGGTGTCCCAGCCAATGCCGTCCAGCATGCCGCCATCGAAGCGACCGTTGAAGCCGGCCGAGATGCGATACTGAGTCTGCTGGATATCCTGGTGGTCGGCGCCGTCTGCGTTCAGGGGGTGACCCTCGACGCCGATGAGGCGCCACGCCGTCTGGCTGGCGTTGACCCCATTGACCATGCCGGCGCACTGAGCCGCGGTGAGCGGCGCCGCGCAGGTGGTGCGAAGCGCGATCAGGCCGGGGTTGTTGGCCGGAATGAAGAACCGCGACTGGTTGTTGAAGCCCGCCGGGGTCGGCGAGCCGGACGTCCCGCCCAGCGCGATGGGCGTCGGGAACTGGGTGGTCAGGTTGGCCGGGGAAATCCGCTGGTTGGGAACATCATTGCGGTTCCAGGCCGCTTCGGCGTGGAACGAGACCGTGTCGGAAAGCTCGAAGTTCACCTGGCCGAACAGCTGGTAGTGGTGCTCCTCGTTCACCAGGTCGTTGAAGGGCGTGAACTGGTAGCGGCAGAGCGGCTGGCCGGCGCCATTGCCGGCGACGGGCTTCAGGCCCCCGCTGAGCACCTGGGAGCCCAGCTCGTTGCAGCCGTTGTCGCGAAACGTTCCGCCGGTCGGGATGGCGTAGCTTCCCGGGCTCGCCGAGCCGGACCAGCCGCCGTAGAACACCGATTGGAACGGTACACGGGCGAAGTCGCGGTCATCCACCGCCAAGCGGCCGCGGGCGCGGTAGCCGGCAGTGAGCAGCACATTGCCCCGCTCGAACTGCTTTCCCCAGGCAAGGCTGGCGTCGTAGTCGCCGTCCGAATCCGCGATGAAGGCGTAGTTGCCGTTGAATTCGAAGCCGTCGAGATCCTTGCGGGTGATGAAGTTCACCACGCCGGCGATGGCGTCGGACCCGTAGGTTGCGGCGGCGCCGTCCTTCAGAATCTCAATCCGGCTGACGGCGGCGGTGGGAATGAAATTGAGGTCCGGCCCGCCGCCCTGGAAGGCGGCCGCGGTGGAGTCGGCGAGACGGCGGCCATTCATCAGAACCAGGGTTCTGGCGGAACCTAGGCCGCGCAGGTTCAGCGACGCCGTCCCCGCGCCGCCGTTGTAGCGGTTGCTCTCGCCGAGGGAGGACTGGGCGGCGGTCAGGGTCTTGACCAGCTGGACAACGCTGGGCGCGCCCTGCTTGGCCAACTCCTCGACGCCGATCACATCGACCGGCTGGGCCGCGTCCTCCGGCGTGCCGGCGATATAGGAGCCGGTGACCACGACCTCGGTCACATCGGCCGGTGCGCTCGTGGAAGTCTGGGCCGACGCCCCGCTGGCCGAGGCCAGTGTCAGGACGACGGCGACGGCGGACGCGCCGCAGAAATATCTGCTCTTCAACATGGTGATTCCCTCCCCGGAGGAGCCTTGGCCCGCTTGTGATTCTGCGGCTCACGGCTCGAATGAAAGAAGCATCCCCCGCCCGCGGACGAAGCGCCAGAGATTTTCGTGCTTCTGGCGCAACAACGCTTTTTGGAGGCCCGGCCAAGTTATTGAATCCTTGGCCGGTCGGTTGCAATAGTCGCCATGGCGGGCCGCCGCGGCGCGCGTGTCACACGCCGCCGCAGCCCGTTCCTGACGAGGGCGCGTTACACCATCAGAACTTCTTGCGGACCCCGACCTTGAAGGTCCGGCCATAGGGATTTCCGATGAAGGGGTCGTAGCTGATCTCGAGACGTGCGGCGGAGGGGTCGCGGTCCAGCACGTTGAACACCGAGGCGGTCAGGGTGGTGTCCCAGGGCAGTTGCACGCGGTAGTTCAGGTCCACCGAGTAGAAGTCTTCCACCCTGAGGGCGAACGTGATCGGCCGCACGGCCCCCGTCGTGTCCTGCACACTGATCGGCGCCCGATTGTCCACAGCGCCGTCGACGAAGGTGAGATCCGCCCGCAGGTTATGCGGTCCGCGGGTATATTCGGCGTAGGCATTGGCCCGCCACCGCGAAACCGTTCCGGGGAAACGATCATAGTTCGTGAAGCCCAGAGCGTCATAGGCCCGGGAGACCAGGACCCCGCCCTGCTGGAACGCGTCGATGTCGTACTTAAGCAGGTAGCTGACTGACGCGCCCAAGCCGACACGGCCGTCCATGACATCGTCAGCCTTGAAATCCATCGTGGCGTCGATGCCGGACATCTTGATTTC
>NZ_JBKJTG010000119.1:0-16706 GCF_046590535.1 Phenylobacterium sp.
CCAAGGACTGGCGCGAAGGGCTCTTCGAAGGCCTGAGCGGTCGCCTCGTCTACACCCAGACGCAGGCTGAAGACGCCAACCCGATGACCAGTTCGATCGCGGTCTCCAGCTACACCCGTTACGGCACCGCCGACCCGCAGCGTCCGCCGTCGGCCACCTCGGACTATGAGGTGCGGCACCGCTACTCGCTGGACATGAGCTATGCGCGCAAGTTCTTCGGCGACAACGAGACCTCGCTGCGCGTGTTCGCCCAGCACCGTTCGGGCCTGCCCTACAGCCACACCTTCGCCAACAGCCGCACCGGCAACTTCGACAACGACTTCGGCTACCCCGTGTCCAGCTACTCGGGCCGCCAGGCGTCGTCCAATGCGCTGCTCTACGTGCCGGCCTCCGGCAGCGATCCGCGGATCGTCTATGGCGCGGGCTTCGACCAGGCGCGGTTCCAGTCGTTCCTGGAGAACTCGGGCCTGGCCAAGTACGCCGGCTCGATCGCCCCCCGGAACGCCTTCCGCACCCCGGACGTGACCACCATCGATCTGCGCCTCAGCCAGGAACTGCCGGCCTTCTTCCCGAACGGGGCGAAGCTGGAGGTGTTCATGGACGTGGAGAACCTCGGCAACCTCCTGAACGACGACTGGGGCGTGCTCGAGCAGTACGACTTCCACCGCAGCGTGCCCGTGGTCAACGTCTCCTGCGTCGGCGCGGCGACCATCACTCCGGTGGTCAACTGCGGCTCGGCGGGCGCCCGTTATCTGGTGACCGGCACCGGTGTCGGCGGCGCCTTCGTCGAACCCGTCCGGGCCTTCCGCCGCGAGCAGTCGCTGTGGCAGATCAAGTTCGGCGCGAAGTACAAGTTCTGAGCCGACGGCTCAAGGGCTGACAGGCCAGGGGCGGCCGCAGCGATGCGGCCGCCCTTTTCCGTGGTTCCGCCCCTGCGAGCGGGCGCGACTGAGCTGGGCCGCCCGCCCCCTCCGTCACGGCGCTGGCGCGCCGCGCCACCTCCCCCGCCGCGCTGCGCTCGCAGGGGAGGAGCGGCTGCTCCTCATCCGTGAAACGGGGGGTCCGCGAAGCGGTGGAGGGCGCGCGCCGCCCCGCGAACTCAGGCGCAGGAGCCCCGGCGCTTGACGCGCGACCCTGCGCGGCCCATTTCCGCCCGTCCTTCGTTTCCGAGGCTCTGCATGACCGTCACCGTTCCCGCCGAGTGGGCGCCGCACCGGGCCATGTGGCTGGGCTTTCCCAGCCATGCGGCGCTGTGGGAGGACGACCTGGCGGCCGCCCAGGCCGAGGTGGCGGCCCTGGCCCGCGCCCTGGCGGGACCCGGGGCCGAGCGGGTGCGGCTGATGACCGGTTCGACCGAGGGCGAAGCCGACGCGCGCCGGCTGCTGGGCGACGTGGCCGGGGTGGAGATCGTCGCGGGCGCCTTTGGCGACATCTGGCTGCGCGACACCGGCCCGATCTTCGCCCGCGGCGACGCAGGGCTTGAGGCCCAGGGCTTTCGCTTCAACGGCTGGGGCGGCAAGTACCGGCTGGAGCACGACGACACCGTCGCGGCGCAGATCGCCCAGGCGTCGGGCGTAGCGCTCACCGCGCACGACTTCATCCTGGAGGGCGGGGCGATCGACCACGACGGCGAGGGCACGGTGCTGACCACCGGCCAGTGCCTGCTGAACCCCAACCGCAACCCCGGCTGGACGGACGAGAAGGCTCAAGAAGCGCTGGCGCAGGCCCTGGGCGCGCGGAAGCTGCTGTGGCTGGGCGAGGGCCTGGCCAACGACCACACCGACGGCCACGTGGACAACCTGGCGCGCTTCGTGGCGCCGGGCGTGGCGGTCTGTCCGGTGGCCTGGGGGCGCGGCGATCCCAACGCGGGCGCCTATGACGACGCCGCGCGCCGCCTGGCCGGGTTCGAGGATGCGGCGGGCCGCAGGCTGAAGGTGGTTCGGATCCCCTCGCCGGGCTGGATCGAGGGGCCTGAGGGCGGCGCGCTGCCGGCCTCGCACATGAACTTCCTGATCGCCAACCGCGCGGTGATCGTGCCCATCTATGAGGCCCGCCCCGGCGAGTTCGCCGTCCAGGCGCTGGAGACCCTGTTCCCCGACCGCCAGGTGATCGGCCTGCCCTCCACGGCTATCCTCACCGGGGGCGGCTCGTTTCACTGCATAACCCAGCAGGAGCCCGCCTGATGCCGCGCCAGATCACCGTCGCCGCGCTGCAGGCGTCCTTCGGCCTGGACCGGGACGCCAACATCGCGCGCACCGCCGAACTGATCCGCGAGGCCGCCGGCAAGGGCGCCCAGGTGATCCTGCCGCCGGAGCTGTTCCAGGGCCCCTACTTCTGCGTCGCCCAGGAGGAACGCTGGTTCCAGGAAGCCTATCCCTGGCGTGAGCACCCTTGCGTCACCGCGCTTGCCCCCCTGGCCCAGGAGCTGGGGGTGGTGCTGCCGATCTCGATCTTTGAGCGCGAGGGGCCGCACTATTTCAACAGCCTGGTGATGGTCGACGCCGACGGCACGGCGAAGGGCGTCTACCGCAAGAGCCACATCCCCGACGGGCCGGGCTATATGGAAAAGTACTATTTCCGGCCAGGCGACACCGGCTTCAAGGTCTGGGACACCCGCTTCGGGCGCCTGGGCGTCGGCATCTGCTGGGACCAGTGGTACCCGGAGGCCGCCCGGGCCATGGTGCTGATGGGCGCGGAGGTGCTGTTCTATCCCACCGCCATCGGCTCGGAGCCCCACGACCCTAGCCTGGACACCGCCAAGCCGTGGCGGCGGGCCATGCAGGGGCATGCGGTCTCCAACGTCATCCCGGTAGTGGGGGCCAACCGCACCGGCTTCGGGCCGTGGGCGGACTACCCCGGCGGCGGCCAGCAGTTCTACGGATCCAGCTTCATCGCCGACCATCGCGGCGACCTGGTGGCGGCGTTCGGGCGGGAGGACGAGGGGGCGATCACCGCCACCTTCGACCTGGATTTCCTCAGCGCCCACCGGGCGGCCTGGGGCTTCTTCCGCGACCGCCGCACCGACCTCTACGGCGCCCTGACTGAAGGCCGGCCGGCGTGATCGAGACGGAGCGCCTGATCCTGCGGGCGTTCAGTGAGGCCGACCGCGCGCCCTTCGCCGCGCTCGACCATGGAGGCGGGCTGGCGGCTGGCTGAACCTCTGCGGCGGCGCAACGTCCTGCGCCGCCCCTCACCCTGCCCCTCTCCTCCAACACTTCGTGTCGGGGAGAGGAGGCGTGGGGGGCGGTCAGCCGCGCAGGACGGTCTTGCCGTTCTTGATCACGGTGACCTCGCGGGCCTTCACCCGGGCCTCGAAGGAGATGACCTTGCCGTCCGTCCACAGATCGACGCTCACCGTGTCGCCGGGGAACACCGGGGCGGAGAACCGGGCCTCGTGGCTGAGGATCTGGTCGGGGTCGTAGCCGGTGATCGCCTGCAGCACCGCGCGGCAGGTGATGCCGTAAGTGCACAGCCCGTGCAGGATCGGCCGCGGGAACCCAGCCCGGCGGGCGATGTCGGGATCGGAGTGCAGCGGGTTGCGGTCACCGTTCAGCCGGTAGAGCAGGGCCTGGTCCGGCCGGGTGGTGATATCGACGGTGAGGTCGGCCTTGCGGCCGGGGACCTGGTGCGGTTCCGGCGCGCCCTCGGTGGGACCGCCGAACCCGCCGTCGCCGCGGGCGAAGGTCGAGCCGGTGAGGGTGGCGACCTTCTCGCCGGCCTCATCGGTCCACACCGTCTCGTTGATGATCACCGCGCCCTTGTCCTTGCCCTTGTCATAGGCGCCCACCGTGCGGCCCTGGGCGGTGAAGGTCCCGAAGGCCGGCAGCGGCTTGTGCAGTTCGACCTTCTGCTCGCCGTGCACCACCATCAGGAAGTTGATCTGGCTGGGCCGGTGGCCGGGCTTCTGCTCCACCTGGCCGGCGCCCCGCGCCGGGCGACCGCTGGCCGAGGCCAGCACGGTGGCGGCCGTCGGGATCACCTTGGGGCTCTTCTCATAGACGAAGGGCAGCTCGCGCTCGTCCATCGGATCGGCGCCCATGCCGACCCCCAGAGCGTAGAGCATCACGTCCTTGTCGCCATAGGTGAAGGTGCGCGGCTCGGTCTTCTGGTCAAGGATGTCGGGGTAGAAGATGGGCATCTGCGTTCCTCCGCCGCGCCGGCCCTGCCGGCCGGTCGCTGTCGGCTCTGATTGAAGCGGCTCCAGCGCAATCGGGCAAGCGGCCCTGCGCCGCATTTGCGGGCCCCCCAAGGATCGGTTAGAAGCGGCGGCTTCGCGCGCGCAGGCCCTCCCGCGGCCGTGCTGTCGCCCCACGTATTCGAAGGTTCTCCATGGCCACCACCACCGCCCAGCCCGCCGGCCAGATCACCGGCAACGTCCTGTTCTATTCGCAGCCCGAGCCGCTGGCCCGCGAGACCCACGGCAAGCTGGGCGTCAAGCGCATGGACGGCCCGTTCAGCTTCGCCAAGGCCGGCCACGCCATCCCGCTGACGGTGGGCGAATTCCCCCTGGCCGCCGTGACCGGGCCGATCATCTTCGTGGGCGACGAGCGCCTGCCGATCGCCGTCATGGGCCTGAACGCCGGGGACAACATGTTCGTCAAGCCGGACGGCCTGTTCGAACCGGGGGTCTACATCCCGGCCTATGTGCGCCGCTATCCGTTCGTGTTCGCCAACGATGAGTCGGCCAAGCAAATGGTGCTGTGCGTCGACCGGGCCGCCGAATTCATCGTCGAGGGCGGCGACATGGCGTTCTTCGACGAGAAGGGCGAGCCCACCGAGTACACGAAGAACTGCATCGAATTCTGTAACAACTTCGAGATCGAGCGCCAGCGCACCACCAGCTTCGTGCAGATCCTCAAGGACCTGGACCTGTTTGAGACCAAGACCGCGCAGTTCACCCCGGTGAACCCCGACGGCACGGCCGGGGAGCCGCAGAAGATCGCCGACTACTTCGGCGTCTCGGAAGAGAAGCTCAACGCCCTGCCGGCCGACAAGATCATCGAGTTGCGCGACAACGGCGCGCTGGGCCAGATCTACGCCCACATGCTGTCGCTGGTGGGCTGGGACCGGCTGATCGCCCTGGCCATGGCCCGGGCGCCGCAGGAACCCGTCGCCGCCAACGGGTAGGTTCCGTGTTCGAAGCCGCTCATCCCGGCGAAGGCCGGGACCCAGATGGCGGCCTCAGATGTGCCCGCGAGCCGTTCGGCGGCTTTCCATCCGCCTCGGCGGCTGGACCTGGGTCCCGGCCTTCGCCGGGATGAGCGGGAGAGGGCTGTCGGCATATCAACCCCTCGCCGGCCCTACCGCGCAAAGACGCCCCGGGTCAGGCACGAGAACACCAGCCGGCCGGCCTCATCCAGGAGGTCGTGCTGGCAGATGACGATCCCCTTGCCCTCCCCCACAGGGTCCTTGGCCATGACGGTCATGCGGCCGCGCAGCAGTTCGCCCGCCGGCGGGTTGCGGACCCAGCGCAGGGCATCGACCCCCAAACGCTTGGTCTGCGGCCAGTCGGTGTGGGCGATGGCGTCGAGCCGGGCCCAGATGGCGAACACCATGGCGTCCGGCGCTCCGCGGTCGGCCGTCCAGCCGGGGGTGAAGGCGATGAGGAAGGCGGCCAGTACGTCGGGGTCCACCGCCGCGGCGCCCAGGGAGACCACCTGACCGATCTGAATGTCGTCGAATGAGGCTGGCACAGGCGGGCGGCTCCGGGGACACTTTTGCGGAAATGAGGACCAGGATGTGACCGTGGGTCTGGCGCCAAGTCGAGCCCCGGCTTTGCGTCATCGCCATCGCCGCGCCATATAGCGCCCCTAGCCTGTGCTCTAGCTGCGGTTTTCGAGGTGATGATGCGGTTCCTGGCGGCATTCCTGTTGACGCTGCTTCTGGGGGGCCCCGCCCTCGCGCAGCCTGTCGACACCGGCCACCTGACCGCCGAACTGGTCACCCAGAGCCAGGGCATAGCCCCCGGCCAGACCATCCACGTCGCCATCACCCAGAAGATCGACAAGGGCTGGCACACCTACTGGCGCAACGCCGGCGACAGTGGCGAGGCCACCAAGGCGGTGTGGACCCTGCCTGCCGGCTGGAAGGCGGGCGAGTTCGTCTGGCCGACGCCCAAGCGCCTGCCGGTGGGGCCTCTGGTCAACTACGGCTTCGAGGGCGAGGTGATCCTGCCGCTGACCCTCACCGCCTCGGCCTCGGCCCGGGTTGGGGAGACGGTGACCCTCAAGGCCGCCGCCGCCTTCCTGGTCTGCGAGGAGATCTGCATTCCCGAGGACGCGGTCCTGCAGCTCAGCCTGCCGGTGACCGCCGGGCCTGCCCCCGCCGACCCCAGGTGGGGGCCGGTGATCCAGCGCACCCTTGACCAGGCGCCGAAGTCCGCAGGCCTGGCCGCCGCCTTCGCCCGGCAGGGTCCGGCCCTGTCGCTGGCGGTGACCGGCCAGGCGCTGAAGGGCGCAGACTTCGCGGGCGCCTATTTCTTCCCCTACGCCGGCACGGTGATCGACCACGCCAAGCCGCAGGCCATCGAGCGCGGTCCTGAGGGCCTCACCCTGGCGCTGACCCCCGGCTACGACTTCCAGCAGCACGCCGGCCCACAGACTCTGGCCGGCGTGCTGTCGCTGGGCGCCAAGGCATATGAGATCTCCGCGACCCCCGGCCCGGCGCCGGCCGGCGCCGCGGGTCTCGGCCCGCCGCCTGCGAAGGCTCAGCCGCCGGCCGGGACCGCCAACCTGGGCCTGGTCTCCGCGGCGTTCTTCGCATTGCTCGGCGGCCTGATTCTCAACCTGATGCCCTGTGTCTTCCCGGTGCTGGCCATGAAGGCCGCCTCCCTGGCCCGCCACGGCGAGGACCAGGCGCGGGCCCGGCGCGAGGGCCTGGCCTTCGGCGCAGGCGCGCTGGCCACCTTCCTGGCGCTGGCCATCGGCCTGATCGCCCTGCAGGCGGCGGGCTCGGCGGTGGGCTGGGGCTTCCAGTTGCAGAGTCCGCCCGTGGTCGCGGCCCTGGCGCTGCTGATGCTGCTGGTGGCGCTCAATCTCTCCGGCGTCTTCGAGATGGGCGGCTCACTGCAGAACGTCGGCGGGGGCCTGGCCTCCCGCGGCGGACTGGCCGGCGCCTTCTTCACCGGCGCCCTGGCCGTGGTGGTGGCGGCGCCTTGCACGGCGCCCTTCATGGGCCCGGCCCTGGGCTGGGCGCTGACCCAGACGCCGCTTGCGGCGCTCACGGTGTTCGCCGCCCTGGGGATCGGCTTCGCCGCGCCGTTCGTGGCGGTGGCGTTCGTGCCCGGCCTGCTGGCCCGGCTGCCGAAGCCCGGGCCGTGGATGGACGCTTTTCGCAAGGCTTTGGCCTTCCCGATGTACGCCGCCGCGGCGTGGCTAGTCTGGGTGCTGACCCTGCAGGCCGGCCCCGAAGCCCTGGCCCGCATCTTTGCCGCCGCCATCGTCCTGGCCGTGGCCGCCTGGCTGGCCGGTGCGGCGCAGCGGCGCGCCTCGGAAGGCAAGCATCCCGCGGCCCTGGCCACCGGCGCCGGCTTCCTGGCGGTGGTCGCCCTCGCAGCCGCAGTGGGCGCGCCCTACGGCTCCGCGCCCGCTCCCGGCGCGCCCACCGGCGCCGAGGCCGCCGAGGTGGCCTATGAGGCCTACACCCCGCAGCGCCTTGCCGACCTGCGCGCCGAGGGCAAGCCAGTGTTCGTCAACTACACCGCCGCCTGGTGCGTGAGTTGCCAGGTCAACGATCGGGTGGCGCTGTCCACCAAGGGCGTGGCCCGGGCGCTGGAGCGCAACGGCGTCACCTACATGAAGGCCGACTGGACCAAGCGCGATCCGGTGATCGCCGCCGACCTGGCCCGCTTCGGCCGGGCCGGGGTGCCGCTCTACCTGGTCTATGGCGCGGGCGGGGGCGAAGGCGTTATCCTGCCCTCAATCCTGACCGAAGGCGTGGTGGTCCGGGCGCTGGACGCCGCCGGCAAGGCCACCAAGTCGGCAACCTGATGTCTTGAGCCCCGGAGCTGAACCGATGACCCAGACCCTCCTGCGCCGCACCGCCCTGGCGCTCGCCGCCGCCGCCGCCCTGGCCTGCGCCGCCCCGGCCCTGGCCGCTCCCGCCCTGGGTCAGGCCGCGCCGGCCTTCACCGCCGTCGACGCCGATGGCCGGCCCCGGGCGCTGTCGGAATTCAAGGGCAAGACGGTGGTCCTGGAGTGGACCAATAACGGCTGTCCCTATGTGCAGAAGCACTACAGCTCCGGCGCCATGCAGGGCCTGCAGCGCAAAGCCACCGCCGACGGCGTGGTCTGGCTGACGTTGGTCTCCTCCGCGCCCGCCATGCAAGGCTACCTGAAGCCCGCCGAGGCCAAGGCCTGGAAGGCCAGCGCCAAGGCCGGCTCCACAGCCGTCCTGCTGGACCCCGAGGGCCGCGTGGGCCGAGCGTACGAGGCCAAGACCACGCCGCACATGTTCGTCATCGATAAGACCCAGCGGGTCGTCTACATGGGCGGCATCGACGACAAGGCCTCGTCCGACCTCGCCAGCCTGAAGGGCGCCACCAACCACGTGGCCGCGGCGCTGGCCGACGTGAAGGCCGGCCGCCCGGTGCAGCAGGCGGTCACCCGGCCTTACGGCTGCAGCGTCAAGTACGCCACCGCCGAGTAGAGATCCTCCGCTTGCCCGCGACCGACGCCGCCTGGACGGCCCTTCTGGCCGCAGCCCATGACGCGCTGGAGCGCCGGATCTCCGACCTGTTTCAGGCAGAGCCCGAGCGTCTGGCGCGGCTCAGCGTCGAGGCCGCGGGTCTGCGTCTCGACCTTTCCAAACAGCCCTGGTCGCTGGCCGACCTGGACGTGGCCCTGGCGCTTGCCCGCGCCGCCGACGTCGAGGGCGCCCGCGCGGCGATCTTCGCCGGCGAGATGGTCAACCGCTCCGAAGGCCGACCCGCCCTGCACGCCGCCCTGCGGGCGCCGGACGGATCGCAGTTCCATGCGGCCGGCGAGCCGGTCTCCGCGGGGATCGAGGCGCAGCGCCAAGCCGTGCGCGCCTTCGCAGAGGCGGTCCGCTCGGGTCAGCGCCGGGGCGCCACGGGCGAGGCGTTCGAGGCCATCGTCCACATCGGTATCGGCGGTTCGGACCTGGGACCGCGGCTGGTCTGGGAGGCGCTGAAGCCTCTCTCACCGCAGATCGACCTGCGGTTCGTGGCCAATGTGGACCCGGCCGAACTGGCGCAGGCGCTGGCTGGGCTCGACCCCGTCCGAACCCTGGTGGTTACCGTCTCCAAGACCTTTACGACCCAGGAGACCCTGACCAACGCGCAGGCCGCCCGCGCCTGGCTGCGCGCCGAACTGGGCGACGCCGGCGACGCCCACCTGGCGGCGGTCTCCGCGGCGCCGGAGCGGGCGCAGGCGTTCGGCGTGCCGGCGGACCAGGTGTTCGGCTTCCACGACTGGGTGGGCGGCCGCTATTCGGTGTGGTCGGCGGTGGGGCTCTCCTGCGCCATCGCCCTGGGCCACCAGGCGACGTCTGGGCTGCACGCCGGGGCGGCGGCCATGGACGACCACTTCCGGCAGGCGCCGCTGGCGGCCAACGCGCCGGTGCTGCTGGCGCTGGCTCATGTGTTCAACCGCAACGGCCTCGCCCGCCCGATCCGCGCCGTCGTCCCCTACGCCCAGCGGCTGCGGCTGTTCGCCAGCTTCCTCCAGCAGCTTGAGATGGAATCCAACGGCAAGAGCGTCAACGCCCAGGGCCGCCCCGTGGCCCGCGCCACCGCCGCAGCGGTGTTCGGCGACGCCGGCACCAACGGCCAGCACGCCTTCTTCCAGTTGCTGCACCAGGGGACCGAGATCATCCCGGTGGACTTCATCGCCGTGCGCGAACCCTCCGAAGGGGACCCGGCGGCGCAGCGCAAGCTCGTGGCCAACGCCGTGGCCCAGGCCGAGGCCCTGATGGTCGGGCGAGCCGAGGCCGAGGTCCGCGCCGAACTGGCCGCCGCCGGCGCCTCGCCCGCCGAAATCGAGGCCCTGGCCCCGCAGCGCGCCTTCGCCGGGAACCGTCCGTCGAGCTTCATCACGATGGACCGGCTGGACCCCGAGCGGCTGGGCGCTCTGCTGGCCCTCTACGAGCACAAGACCTTCGTGGAGGGGGTGCTGTGGGGGATCAACAGCTTCGACCAGTGGGGCGTAGAGCTGGGCAAGACCCTGGCGGTGCGGGTGCTGACCGAGCTGGAGGGCGGGCCGGCGGGCGCCCACGACCCGTCCACGGCGGCGTTGATCGGCAAGCTAAGGGCGTAGCGCGCCCCCTGGCGGGCCAGTTGGCTTCCGACCCAACCTCGGCTATAGGCCTCGCCCATGAGCGGTTTCGCGCATCATCACGGCCACCATCACCATCCGACCCTCGCGGGATCGGCTCCGGATCGCATGGCCTGACGCGACCCCGACCGAGCCCCGCCCATGCGGACGGGGCTTCGTGTCGACTTCGAGCTCCCTCCGTCGCCCTTCGATTCTTCCTGGGACAAGACGATGGACAGCCTTCCCGCCTTGAGCGTTCGCCCTGCACCGGTTAGGTGCGCGCCATGACCACCGACACGCCCAGACCGGAGGCCCGCGCCCCGCGCGGCTTCGCCGACCGCCGCGCCCGCGACCTGGCCGGCGAGCGCCGCATCCTGCTGGCCGTCGCGCAAGTTTATGAGCGCTATGGTTTCGAGCTCCTGGAGACCGGGGCGCTGGAGTATGCCGACGCGCTGGGCAAGTTCCTGCCGGACGCGGACCGTCCCAACGAGGGCGTCTTCGCCCTGCAGGACGACGACGACCAGTGGATGGCGCTGCGCTATGACCTCACCGCGCCGCTGGCCCGCTTCGCCGCCCAGAACTGGGAGACTCTGCCCAAGCCGTTCCGGCGCTATGCGTTCGGGCCCGTGTGGCGCAACGAAAAGCCCGGCCCGGGCCGGTTCCGCGAGTTCGTGCAGTGCGACGCCGACACGGTGGGCTCGGCCCGCCCGGAGGCCGACGCCGAGATCATCGCCATGGCCGCCGAGGGGCTGGCCGCCGCCGGCCTGCCGGCCGGATCGGCGATCCTGAAGGTCAACAACCGCAAGCTCCTGAACGGGCTGATGACGGCGGCCGGCGTCACCGCCGAGGGCCAGAAGCTGGCGGTGCTGCGCGCCGTGGACAAGCTCGACCGCCTGGGTCCGGACGGGGTGCGCCTGTTGCTGGGCGAAGGCCGGCTGGACGAGTCGGGCGCCTTCACCAACGGCGCGGGGCTGAACGGCTCCGCGGCCGAGCGGGTGCTGGCCTTCACGGCGGCCGGCGCCGGCGGGCGGACCGACACCCTGGCCGCCCTGGCCAATGTGGTGGGCGGCTCGGCCGAGGGCGACGAGGGTCTGGCGGAGCTTGAGGCCATCGATCGGGCGCTGACGTCCCTGGGCGTGGGCGCCGACCAGGCGGCCTTCGACCCCTCCGTGGTGCGCGGGCTGGAATATTACACCGGCGCGGTCTTCGAGGCCGAGCTCTTGCTGGAGACCACCGACGAGCGCGGCCAGGCGGTGCGGTTCGGCTCCATCGGCGGCGGCGGGCGGTATGACGACCTGGTGGCGCGGTTCACCGGCGAGCGGACGCCGGCCACCGGCTTTTCCTTCGGGGTCACCCGACTGGCCAGCGCCCTGAAGGCCGCCGGCCGCGACCTGGCCGCCGATGTGCGGGGGCCGGTGGTGGTCATCGTCCTGGACCCGACCCGGATGGCCGACTACTTCGCCGTGGCCGGCGAGCTGCGCGGGCAGGGCGTCGCCGCGGAGGTCTACCTGGGCGCCTCCGGCATGCGGCCGCAGATGAAGTACGCCGACCGCCGGCTGTCGCCCGCCGCGGTGATCATCGGCGAGGACGAGTTCGCCCAGGGCTCCGCCACCGTCAAGGACCTCGACCTCGGCCGCGCCCTGTCGGCCGGGGTCACCGACAACGCAGCCTGGCGCGAGCAGCGGCCGGGGCAGGTGACGGTGCCGCGCAGCGAGCTGGTGGCGACGATCCGCAAGATCCTGGACGCCGTCGCATGAGGGTCGAGCCCAAGGTCCCGCACCGGGCGCTCGCCGCCATCCGCGCGCCGTTGCAGGCCGCCGGCGCCGAGGCGGTGGACGCGCCCATCCTGCAGCCCCTGAACCTGCTCCTGGACCTTGCGGGGGAGGCCATGCGCGCGCGGCTGTTCGTGGTCCAGGCGGAGGGCGGGGCGGAAGCCTGCCTGCGCCCCGACTTCACCGTGGCCATCGCGCGCCACCACATCGAGAGCGGCCGGACGGCGGGGCGCTACGCCTACGAGGGTGCGGCCTTCCGGGCCTCGCCGCATACAGAGCGCGCCGAGGAGTTTGTGCAGCTGGGCCTGGAGCTGTTCGCGCCGGCGGGCGGCGCGACCGCAGCGTCCGACGCGGAGATCGCCGCCCTGGCCTGGCGGGCGGCCGAGGCGGGCGGACGCGACGACCTCAGCCTGTGGCTGGGCGACGTGGGCCTGTTCGCCCCGTTCATCGAATCCCTGGCCCTGCCAGACGCGCTTGCCGCCCGGCTGACCCGGGTGGCGGGCCGGCCACGATTGCTGCAGGCCGAGCTGGCCCGGGGCGGGTTGCCGGTCTCCGCCGAGGGCGGACAGCTCGCCGCCATGCTGGCCGGCCTGTCGCCTGGCGAGGGCGCGCGCCTGCTGGAAGAGGTCTGGGCCCTGGCCGGCGTCCAGCCGGTGGGCGGCCGCAGCCCCGCCGAGATCGCCCAGCGGCTGGTGCGCAAGGGAGAGGCCGCCAGCGCGCCGGCCCTGACGCCGGCCCAGGCCGAGGCCATCCATGCGTTCATGGCGATCTCCGACGCGCCGGCGGAGGGGTTGGCCAAGGTCGCCGCCCTGGCCGGCCGCAAGGCGCCGGCCCTGACGGCGGCGCTGAAGGCCTGGGACGCCCGGCTAGGGGCGCTTGCGGCTGCCGTGCCGCAGACCGCCATGCGGTTCGCCCCGGCCCTGGGCCACGCCTTCGACTACTACGACGGCCTGACCTTCGAGATCCGCAGCGACGCTCTGGGGACGGAGCGGCCGGTGGCCGTGGGCGGACGCTATGACGGGCTGCTCGCCCGGTTGGGCGGCCAGACCGCGGGCCGCGCGGTGGGCTGCATGGTCCGGCCCTGGCGGGCGTTCGCGGGAGGCGAGGCGTGAGTGAACCCCTGGTCATCGCGCTGCCCTCCAAGGGGCGGCTGAAGGAACAGGTGGAAGCCTGGCTCGCCGATGGCGGGCTGGAGGTGCAGGCGCTGGGCGGCGCGCGGGGCTACCTGGCGACATTGAAGGGCCTGCCCGGGGCCCAGGTGCGGCTCTCGTCGGCCGCCGACATCGCCGAGGCCCTGGATGCCGGCGAGGCGCACCTGGGGGTCACCGGCGAGGACCTGTTGCGCGAACGCGGCGGCGACCTGGACGCCCGGGTGCTGCTGCTGCGGCCCCTGGGCTTCGGGCGCGCGGACCTGGTGGTCGCGGCGCCCAAGAGCTGGCTCGACGTGGACACCATGGCCGACCTGGAGGAGGTGGCCCACGACTACCTGGCCCGCACCGGCCGGCGCATGCGGGTGGCCACCAAGTACCTGGCCCAGACCCGGGCCTTCTTCGCCCGCCACGGGATCGTGGACTACCGGATCACCGAATCGGGCGGCGCCACAGAGGGCGCGCCGGCCGCCGGCGCCGCGGAGCTGGTGGTGGACATCACCACCACCGGGGCGACGCTGGCCGCCAACGGGCTGAAGGTGCTGGCCGACGGGACGATCCTGAGGAGCCAGGCCCAGCTCGCCGCCAGCCTGCGGGCGGACTGGAGCCCCGCCCAGCTGGCGGTGGCCGAGCGGCTGCTGCGCGGCCTCGAGGCCCGCGCCACGGCGCTATCCAGCGCCACCCTGATCTGGCCGGCGGACGGCGGGGAGGCGGAGGCCCAGGCGGTGGCCGACCTGGCGGCGGCGGGCGCCAGCCGGCGTCCCAACGGCCTGCTGGTGGCGGTGGGCCAGCTCGCCGCCGCGGGCCAGAAGCTCAGCGCCGCGGGGCTGGGGCCGGTGACCGCGGCCCGGCCTGACTTCGTGTTCGAGGTGGGCTGCGCGTCGTTCGAGGCCCTGAAGGCCCGGTTGTTTTGACGCTACTGTCAAAAGACGGTGTAAATTTGTGCAAGCTCGCGAGATTCTGATCAACCCGTGCCCGGAACCGGCCCGCAAGCCGTTGACTCGGGCAGAAAATTGCCGTTCTTTCACCCCGCGAGAGACATGATGGCGCTAGTCCAGAAGTCTCCGGCGTTTCGGGGAGGAAACGCCCGCTCTACTTAGAGCGACTGCTCAAAATACGGCCCGCTGCGATTATCCCCCGCAGCGGGCCAAATTTTTGCCCGCGGCAAATTTTTGACGCTCCCATCAAAACAGAGCAGGCCTGCCGCTAGGTCTCCTCCACCCACGCCTTCAGCAGCTGGTGGGCGATGGCCAGCGCGCCCGGCGCGGCGACGCCTTCGGTCTTGCCGGCCAGGAGGTCGCGGGCCTGGTCGCGGGTGAACCAGCGCACCTCGGAAAGCTCGGTCTGGTCGGGCGCGCCCTCGTCGTCCTCCACCTCGGCGATCAGGCCGATCATCAGGGAGGACGGATAGGGCCAGGGCTGGGTGGAGTGGTAGCGGACCTTGCGGGTGCGCAGGCCAGCCTCCTCGTGGAGCTCGCGGGCGCAGGCCTCCTCGATGGATTCGCCGGGTTCCAGGAAGCCGGCGAGAGCGGAGAACATGCCCTTGGGCCAGGCCTCCTGGCGGCCCAGCATGCAGCGGTCGCCGTGGTAGGGCAGCATGATCACCACGGGGTCGGTGCGCGGGAAGTGCTCGGCCTCGCAGGACGGGCAGGCCCGCTTCCAGCCGCCGTCCACCGCCTGGCTGGGCTCGCCGCAGGCCGCGCAGTGCTTGTGCCGGCGGCGCCATTCGAACATCGACTTGGCGGTGGCGACGATGGCCGCGTCGCCGGCGGGCAGCTTCAGGGCCACGGCGCGCAGGTCCTCGAACCGGCCCATCCCCTCCAGGACGCCCACGGAGGGATCGGCGGCGCCGTCCAGGTCCACGGCGAACACCGCGGTGTCGTTCCACAGCCCCATGAACAGTAGCCGCTCGGCGCCGCCGGCCAGTTCGCCCACCAGCTTGGCCGGCAGGTAGGCGATCTGCAGGCCGCCCTCCTTGCCCGCCTCCACGAAGGGCCGGCCGTTCCATAGGGCCAGGCCGAGGCTGTCGGCCGATGCCAGCTGTTCGGCCAGCCATACGGCGTCGCCGCGCCGGTCGCTGGCGCGGTTCAGGGGATTGCCGGCGAAGGTGTTCTGAAAGGCGTCTAGGGGCATGGCCCGCCTTCTTAGGGCGCCGGGCAACGCTTGCGAAGCCGCCCGGGCTGGCCAAACCGCGCCTTGTGCCCCACATCGTCAGGGCGAGGGCGCGCCAGCGGGCGCCAACAGCGGGAGCCGCACCATGTCCGAACCCACCGAGTACGTTCCGCCCAAGGTCTGGACCTGGAACAAGGAGAGCGGCGGCCGGTTCGCCGCCATCAACCGCCCGATCGCCGGCCCCACCCACGACAAGGACCTGCCGGTGGGCCGCCACCCGTTCCAGCTCTATTCGCTGGCCACCCCGAACGGGGTGAAGGTGACGGTGATGTTCGAGGAGCTGCTGGCCCTGGGCCACACCGGGGCGGAATACGACGCCTGGCTGATCAACATCGGCTCCGGCGACCAGTTCGGCTCCGGCTTCGTCAGCGCCAACCCCAATTCCAAGATCCCCGCCCTGGTGGACCGCAGCGGACCCACGCCCATCCGGGTGTTCGAGTCCGGCGCGATCCTGATCCACCTGGCCGAGACCTTCGGCGCGTTCCTGCCCACCGAGCGGGCGGCCCGGGCGGAGACGCTGTCGTGGCTGATGTGGCAGATGGGCTCGGCGCCCTACCTGGGCGGCGGGTTCGGCCACTTCTACGCCTATGCGCCCGCCAAGATGGAGTACCCCATCGACCGGTTCGCCATGGAGGTGAAGCGCCAGCTGGACGTGCTGGACCGCCGGCTGAGCGAGAGCGAGTACCTGGCCGGGGCGGACTACACCATCGCCGACATGGCGGTGTGGCCCTGGTACGGGGCCCTGGCCAAGGGCGTGGTCTATGAGGCCGGCGAGTTCCTGTCGGTGCAGGACTATAAGAACGTCCAGCGCTGGACCGACCAGATCGCCCAGCGCCCGGCGGTGAAGCGCGGCCGCATGGTCAACCGCGTCCAGGGCGACCCGGCGAGCCAACTGCGGGAGCGCCACGAGGCGGCGGATTTCGAGACCAAGACGCAGGACAAGCTGGAGGTGGGGGTGGCGGGGAGCTAGGGCCGGCCGGCCGACTGTTTCCACGCGAGAGACGGTTCCGCGGTCTCAGCTAATCAATGCGAGTAGCTGATCCCGCAACGGCACTTCGTCCCCATGGAAGCTGCGGATCATCGCTTGCAGATACAGGTCCTCGTTCAGGTCAGCGAGATTGACTGGGTGGCCGGCGCGGGCGGCGAGTGCTGCCAGAAAGGTGGTCTGGGTGCGGCCGTTCCCCTCCCGGAACGGGTGGATGGCGTTGAGCTCGGCTAGAAAGGCAGCGGCGTCGGTTGCGAAGGCGGGCGCATTGAGCTCACGGAGATAATCGGCGTCGCGGACTTTCCGGAAAAGGCGCCGCATCTGCTCGGGGATGTCTTCTGTTTTCCAGAATACATCC
>NZ_JBKJTG010000134.1:0-7338 GCF_046590535.1 Phenylobacterium sp.
CTCGAACAGGTCGGCGGCCATGCCGGCGCAGTCGCCGACGTTGTCGCCCACGTTGTCGGCGATGGTCGCGGCGTTGCGCGGATCATCTTCCGGGATGCCGGCCTCGACCTTGCCCACCATGTCGCCGCCCACGTCGGCGCCCTTGGTGAAGATGCCGCCGCCCAGACGGGCGAAGATGGAGATCAGCGAGGCGCCGAAGCCCAGCGCCACCAGGCTGTCGACCACCACCCGCTCGGTGGGATCGTGGCCCATCACCTGGGTGAGGATGGCGTAGTAGAGCGACACGCCCAAGAGCGCGAAGCCTGCCACCAGCATGCCGGTGACCGCTCCGGCGCGGAACGCCAGCGAGAGGCCCCTGTCGAGGCTCTCCGAGGCCGCCTGGGCGGTGCGCACGTTGGCGCGCACCGAGATCAGCATGCCCGCGAAGCCGGCCGCGCCCGAGAGCACGGCGCCGATGGCGAAGCCCGCGGCGGCTTCCACGCCGATCAGCAGGCCCACGATGATGAGGATGACCACGCCGACGACGGCGATGGTCGTGTATTGCCGGCGCAGGTAGGCTTGAGCGCCCTCCTGGATGGCGGCGGCGATCTCCTGCATGCGCGCGTTTCCGGGCGAGGCCCGAAGCAGCGACGCGGCCTGCACGGCGCAGTAAACCAGCGCAAGCAGGCCGGCGAGGATCACCAGCGTAAGCGTAAGACTCATGAGTAGCGCACCCCTTTGCGTCGCGCGGAGGGGGACCGGCTGTGGCCGCAATGGCCGTCACCGGCGTGTTCCCAGCCCCTTTTTGTGTACCCGCACCGCAACGCCACAAGCCGGCGCTCCGAAACAGGACGGGGGAAAGTGCCAAAGTTGGCCAGTGGGCGCAACCTGCCGCCGTCCAACGAACCTGAACGCACTGGCGCTGGCCTCCGCAGGCCGGATTTTCAGGTGCGCGGCGTGGCGATCCGCTTGCGCGACGCCTGCGAGGTCACCGCCACCGACTTGACTGCTCCGGGGCCGGCGATAGCCACGGCCTCGCGTTGCAGGGCGGCGGTCAGCCGGACGGTGTCGATCTTCGAGTGGTCACTGGGGATGGTGAACGGTGTGCGATGCCCCGCGCGCACCAGGGCGTCGCGGAAGAACGGCTCCTTCTGGCGCATCTTCGAGGCGTTGGCGCCGCTGGTCAGGTTGATGCGGGCATGGACGAACACATAGTTCACCAGCCGGCCATCGGCGACGATGGGCAGGCCGACGGGCGACAGGTCCACATACTGGCCGACGTCTAGCTCGGGGGGCTTCTTCTCCAAAGCCTGGGCAGTGGCCGCCGCGAGGCTCAGGGACAGGGCGAGGATCAGGGTGAGGCGGGCCATGCCGCCACCCTGGCCCCGAATCGGTTGCCGCAAGGTTTAGGTCGGCTCAGACCGCCTTGGCGAAATAGATCTCGGCCGGGCCGGGGAAGCGCCGTTGGCGCACGTCCTCGGCATAGCCCCCTACGGCCCGGGAAATCTCGCCACGCAGGTCCGCATAACGTCGCACGAACTTCGGCGTCCAGTCGAACAGACCCAGCATGTCGTCGGTGACCAGGATCTGGCCGTCGCAGCCGGCCGAGGCGCCAATGCCGATGGTGGGCGCCTCAATGGCCTGGGTGATCTCGCGGGCGAGGCCCTCGGCCACACCCTCCACCACCACAGCGAAGGCTCCGGCGTCGGCGGTGGCTTTGGCGTCCTGCAGGATACGCGCCCGCTCGTCGGCCCCCCGGCCCTTGGCCTTGAAGCCGCCGTCCACCAGCACCGCCTGGGGGCGCAGGCCCACGTGGCCCATCACCGGGATGCCGCGCTTCACCAGGTAGCCGATGGTGTCGACAATGGTGGCGCCCGCCTCGACCTTCACGGCCTGGGCGCCGGTCTCCTTCATCAGCCGCGCGGCGTTGGCGTAGGCGACCTCCGCGGAGCCCTCGTAGGAGCCGAACGGCATGTCGATCACAACCATGGCCCGCCGCGATCCGCGCATCACCGCCTGGCCGTGCAGGATCATCATCTCCAGGGTCACGCCCACGGTGTTGGGCAAGCCATGGACCACCATGCCGACGGAATCGCCCACCAGCAGCAGGTCGCAATGCGGGTCGAGGAGTTCCGCCATGGGCGCGGTGTAGGCGGTCAGGCAGACGATGGGCGTCTGGCCCTTGCGCGCGGCGATGTCCGGCGCGGTCACGCGACGGACGCCCTCCTCCCGGTACGATGACAAGGGCTCAAATCTCCTCGATCACGCGGGACAGGGCGAAGCCCATGGTCACCACGGCCAGGGCCACGGCGACCCACATCCCGCTGCTGACCGCGGAGAGCGCGGTCACCAGCTCGGCGCCGGGCGCCATGTCGGCCAGGCTGGATCCCATCAGCCGCACGGAATCCTCCGCCGTCTCCACCCGCTGGATGAAGTTGGACATGATTAGCTGGCTGGCCCCGATCACGCCGCCGACCAGGCCGGCCGCGCCGATCAGCCATCGCCTGGCCATCCATCCCCGATCGAGGCGGCCCTCCACCCTGGCGGCGAAGGCGCTGGCGTCGGGGAATGCGGGCGCCTCGGCGAAGAGGCGCTCGAGCCTGCGCTCGAAGTCGGCCTCAACCATTGTGGCGTCTCCCTTCCAGAACGGCGCCGTCCGACGGCGCCAGTCGCGCTCTGAGCTTTTCCAGACCACGTTTGACATGCGATTTGACCGTTCCTAGCGGCAGGTTCAAGGCCTCGGCTGTCTCGGCGTGGGAAAGCCCCGCGCCGAAGCACAGCGACACGGTTAGCCGTTCCGCCGGGCTGAGGGACTTGAGCCCCTCGTCCAGGTCGATCCGGTGTTCCGCGTCGCCTGCGTGGACATAGGCCTCTTCATCGCCCGCCGAGGTAGCGAAAGCGCCCAGACGGCGCTCGCGTTGCAATCGACGCAGGTAAAGCCTCGCCGCGATCTTCTTCACCCACCCGGCGAAGGTGCCCTCCCCGCGGAATTCGGCGATGCGCTCGAAGGCCGCCAGGAAGGCGTCCTGGGCCACATCATCGGCTTCGGAGGGCTGCGCGCCCATCCGGCGAAGCAGTCCCCGGATCGCCGAGCCGTGCCTGCGCACGAGCTCGCCATAGGCGCTTCGCTCGCCGGTCGCTGCGTGAGTACATAGCTCAACGTCATGCAGACTGGCGTATCTGAGTTGTGATTTGCCCGGCATGGGCGTTCCCCCGGCTAGGCCAGCCTAGTCGCGGCTTTTGTTGAGGAACGAGATCAGGATGAAGGCCAGGCCGATGAAGATCGGGAAGGCGGCCAGTCCCAGCAGGGGGTAGGTCATGTCCGGCTCTTCGAAGCTCATGGCCAGACCCAGGCTCGCCAGGCCCACGCCCACGCCGGTCCAGATGATGCCGGTGCGCAGGTCGCGCTGCGGGGAGGCGGCGGCGGCGGCGACACGGGTGTCGCTGGACATCGCCTCGATCATTTCCAGCGGCAGCGGCTGGCCCTTATCGATAGCGGCGCGCAGGGTCTCGGCCATCTTCATGCGCTCTTGGCTCTTGAAGTAACGCGGGGCGATGACGATCGCGGCGATCATCGCGAACATGGTGATGGGGATCAGGATCTCCATGAAACTCTCCTTTTTTCGTGTCGTTCGGCGAGCCGTGGCGGCCCGTCTCTGATGAGTAAGAGGCGCCCCGGACCAGCCACGGATGCAACCTAGGCCATTAAGTCTTCGTCATGTTTGGCGCTAGGCGTCGAGCCGGGCGCGATCGACGCCTAGCGCCTTGTCGTCGTGGAAGGCGTAGGCGACCCCGCGCGCGTCCAGACAGGCCCGCGCCTTCTTCATCGTGTCGCGAGACTTGATGGCGAAGATGGTGACGGTCATCGGCTAACCTGCGCGAAGGTCTGCGAGACCGCGCCCCGATGGCCCGCAAGTCCACCCACCGCAGAACCCCTCACAACAGAAAGTAGAGCATCAACGCGCTCATCGAGCCGCCCAGCAACTGCGCGGCGCCTAGTGGCGAAGGATGCGCGCGACGCGCGACAGCAACTGCGCGTCATGAAACGGTTTCGCCAAGTAATCCTTCGCGCCGAGGGCAACCGCCCGCTTGACGTCCCCGGTCTGATGTCGGGCGGTCAGGACCAAGGTCGGCAGCTTGGCCATCCGTTCCGCCCCAAGCTGAGCCATCACTGCAAAGCCGTCCACGATCGGCATGTTTATGTCGAGGACCATGGCGTGAGGCCGGAACTCGCGCACCTGGGCCAGCACGCCCAGTCCGTCGTGGAATACCCGTGTCAGGAGGCCATGCACCGCAAGCCTCATGCTGATCACTTCGGCAATGGCGCGATCGTCATCGACGATCAGGACCCGTCGGTCGTCGGGAATGAACACGCTCACGCCGCCACCTCTGTCTCGGTCTGCGGCGCCAAGAACTCAACCGTTACCGCGCGGGCGATCTCTGCGATCAGCTCGGCCCCAATGATGGGCTTTCGAACCACGCCGTCGAACCCTCGGACCGCCTGCTCTCCGTATCGCTCGAGGTCATAGTCGGCCGTGAAGGCCAGGATCGGGATCGACTGGTTCGGTCCCGGTTGATTGCGGATCTGCAGGACGGCGTCCGGCCCATCTCGCCGCGGCATGCGGATATCCAGCAGGATGACGTCGAAGGGCTGGGCCTGGGCGACTTCGACGGCTTCGACGCCATCCACAGCTTCGACGATCTCCGCATCGAGCGGTGCAAGCAGCGCGCGGACCAGTTCGCGGTTAACGGGATTGTCGTCCGCGATCAGCACCCGCACGCCGGAAAGCGAGATTCCCTGGACGGCCGCCGGCCCGACGGCCTGTTTCGCGCGGGGCGCCGAGACCGTGAACCAGAAGGTCGAGCCGCGTCCAACCTCGCTCCGGACGCCGATTTCGCCACCCATGGCCTCAACCAATCCACGGCAGATCGCGAGCCCAAGCCCCGTCCCGCCGTGGCGGCGGGTGGAGGAAGCGTCGACTTGGGAGAATCTCTGGAAGAGCATGGCCTGCTGCCGCGCATCCATGCCGGGGCCGGAATCCTGAACCTCCAGCCGCAGCTTCGCGGCCTTGCGGTGATAGACCGCGCGCACGACGACGGCGCCCGCGTCCGTGAATTTCACGGCATTGCCCACGAGATTGAGCAGAACCTGACGCAACCGGTCAGGATCGACCTCGGCGTGGGGCAAGGTGGCGGCCCCTACGAGGGTCAACGCAATCGACTTCGCGGCGGCCTGCGGCTCGAACAGCGCGAGCGACTCTGCGAGAGCCTCGCGCAGTCCCGTGGGACGCGGCTTGATCGGCATCAGGCCGGCTTCGAGCTTCGAGAAGTCCAGGATGTCATTGACGATGGTCAGCAGCGCATGGCCGGCGCTGGCGATCCGCTCCACCTGATAGCGCGCGTCGGCGGAGATCTCGCCGCGTGCGCCTAGCAGGGAGGTGAACCCGAGAATGGCCGTCAGGGGCGTGCGGATTTCGTGGCTCATGTTGGCCATGAAGTCCGCCTTCACCGAGGCTGCCGCCTCGGCCGCGTCGCGCGCCTCGGCCAAGCTGGCCTCCAAGGCCTTCCGAATAGTCACTTCCCTCGCGACGTCCGTGACGCTGGTCACCTCGCCGGTCGCAGGATCGACATTCGCCCGCGGCAAAGACTCCATCCAAATCGTGCGACCATCCCGGGCCTCCAGCCGGTACTCGATGGGTTCGCCCGAGGAGGCCTCGCCTTGCGCGACCTGCGCCTGGAAGGCCTCGACCACGAGCGCGCGGTCTTCGGGATGTATCCAGCGCAGCGCCGAATGACCGATCATCTCCTCGGGCCTATATCCCGTCACGGCCAGGCAGGACGGTGAGATGTAGGCGAGCCGGCCATCGGTATTCGACTGCATGATGAGGTCGCTGGCGTTCTCGGCGAGAAGGCGAAAGCGAGCCTCGCTCGCCTGCAACGCCGCCTCCGCCGCGCGTTGCTGCGTCTGATCCTGGACCTGGGCCACATAGAGCTTCGGCGCGCCTGTCGCATCGCGGACCATCGAAACGGTGAGGTGCACCCAGACAACCGAGCCATCGGCGCGACGGTAGCGCTTGTCCATGCGGTAGTTGGGAATTTCGCCGCGTGTCAGCTGGGCCAGGAGGTCGAGGTCGATATCGAGGTCGTCGGGATGGGTGATGGTCTGGAAGTCGAGCTTCAGCATCACCGCCTGCGGATAGCCGACGATGTCACAGAAGGCGCTGTTGATGCTGAGGAACGCGCCATCGAGCCCGACCAGAGCCTTCCCGATTCCGGTATGTTCGAACGCAGAACTCATCAGTTCCGCTTGGTCATCGGCTGCTGCCTCCGCCTCGCGGCGATCGGTGACGTCGCGCAAGACGTTGACCAGTTCGATGACCTGGCCTCTGCGGTTGCGTATGAGCCGGGGATTCCCCTCCATCCATCGCCATTGGTTGTCGGCGGTGCGAAAGCGATGCACTCGAGCGCGGGGGGTTTGACGCTCGCCGCGCAACGCCGCCTCGGTGTTTGCGATGAACGTCGCCCGGTCGTCTGGATGCACCAGTTGCAGACCCGTCGTGCCGACAATCTCGCTGGGCTCATAGCCGAGCGCCCGCACAGAGTTGGAGACGTACCTGACAACGCCTCTGGCGTTGGCGCGAACAAAGACGTCGCCGGTCTGCTGGGCGATGAACTCCATCGCCGCCAGTTTCGAACCCATGTCCGACTATCCCTCCGAGGGCGCCGGCTGCGCCAGGGGTCATAGAGGCATGAGCCGGTTAACCGAGTTCCACCGCCATGGCGTCAGCGAGGGTTGTGTCTGCGCCTGCTCGAAGCCGCTACTCCCACTCGATCGTCCCTGGGGGTTTTGAGGTCACGTCGTAGACCACCCGGTTGATGCCCTTCACCTCGTTGATGATCCGGGTGGCGCAGCGGCCCAGCACCTCCCAGGGGAACTCGAAGAAGTCGGCGGTCATGCCGTCGGTGGAGGTGACGGCGCGCAGGGCGCAGACCTCGTCGTAGGTGCGCGCGTCGCCCATGACGCCCACCGTGCGCACCGGCAGCAGCACGGCGAAGGCCTGCCAGATGCTGTCGTAGAGGCCGGCCTTGCGGATCTCCTCCAGGTAGATGGCGTCGGCCTGCTGCAGGATGGCGACGCGCTCCGGGGTCACCTCACCGGGGATGCGGATGGCCAGGCCCGGCCCCGGGAACGGATGACGACCGACGAAGGCCGGCGGCAGGCCCAGTTCAACGCCCAGCGCGCGGACCTCGTCCTTGAACAGTTCCCGCAGGGGCTCCACCAGCTTCAGCTTCATGAAGTCCGGCAGGCCGCCGACGTTGTGGTGGCTCTTGATCACCGCCGACGGACCGCCGCGCGCC
>NZ_JBKJTG010000070.1:0-15639 GCF_046590535.1 Phenylobacterium sp.
GACGCCGCTGGAGCCTCTGCCCCGGTTGACCGCGGCGCTGAACGCCGGCGGCGACGGCCCGGAGCTTTGGGTCAAGCGCGACGACTGCACGGGGCTGGCCGGGGGCGGCAACAAGACCCGCAAGCTGGAATACCTGCTGGGCGAGGCGTTCGCCGAGGACGCCGACACCCTGGTGACCCAGGGCGCCGTGCAGTCCAACCATGTGCGCCAGACCGCCGCCGTGGCCGCCCGGTTCGGCCTGGCCTGCGAGGTGATCCTGGAGGAACGCACGGGATCGAAGGCGGTGGACTATACGCGATCGGGCAATGTCCAGCTTGACGAGCTGCTGGGCGCCAAGGTGCGCCGCGTGCCCGGCGGGACCGACATGAACGCCGAGCTGGCGAAGACCGCCGACGAGGTCCGCGCCCGGGGCGGCAAGCCCTATGTCATCCCCGGCGGGGGCTCCAACACCATCGGCGCCCTGGGCTATGTGGAGTGCGCCTTCGAGATCGTCGCTGACGCCAACGCCATGGGCCTGGAGATCGACCGCATCGTCACCGCCACCGGCAGCGCCGGCACCCACGCTGGCCTGGTGGCCGGCCTGGCGGTGATGGGCGCGGATATTCCCGTGCTGGGGATCGGCGTGCGGGCGCCCAGGGACGTGCAGGAGGCCAATGTGTTCAAGCTGGCGCAGGACACCGCCGAGCTGCTGGGCCATCGCGACCGGGTCACCCGAGAGATGGTCGTGGCCGACTGCGACTATGTGGGCGCGGGTTATGGCCTGATTGACGACGCGGTGATCGAGGCCCTGAAGCTGGCGGCGCGCACCGACGCCCTGCTACTCGACCCGGTCTATACGGGTAAGGCGATGAAGGGGCTGATCGCGCTTTCCAAGGCAGGGCGGTTCGCCGGCGAGACGGTGGTCTTCCTGCACACCGGCGGGGCGCAGGGGCTTTCCGGCTACCAGGCGGAGCTGGAGGGCAAGCTCTGATGGACACCAGCCTCACCCTGGGCGTGCTGGGCGGCATGGGGCCGGCGGCGACGCTGGATTTTCTCACCAAGCTGCAGCAGTTCACCCCGGCGCAGACCGACCAGGACCACCTGCGGGTGCTGGTGGACATCAATCCCAAGGTGCCGGACCGCAACGCCTCCAGCGCCGACGCCGGGCCGGTGCTGGCCGAGATGGCCGGGGCCCTGGCGGGCGCCGGGGCCGATGTGCTGGCCATCGCCTGCAACACCGCCCACGCCCACGCCGACCTGATCCAGCGGGCCTCGGGCCTGCCCCTGGTGGACATGATCGAGACCGGCGCCCGGGCGGCGCGGGAGACCGGCGCGCTCAGGGTGGGGGTGCTGGGCACCAAGGGCGGCATCCGGCTCTATCGCGAGTATCTGGCTGCCCAGGCGATGGGTCTGGTGATGCTGACGCCGATCCGGCAGGAGGCGTTCATGGCGACGCTCTACCGGATCAAGGCCGGCGAGGTTGGCCGCGACGTGCAGCGCGAGATGCAGGGCTTTGCCGACGACCTGGCCGCCGACGGGGCCGAGGCGCTGATCGCCGGCTGCACCGAGGTCCCGCTGGTGCTGGACCCCGACGCCCGGAAGCTGGACTTCATCGACCCAGGCGAGCTCTTGGCGCGGCGCTGCGTGGCGGTGTGCCTGGGCCTGGAGCCCCTGCCGGCGATGCCGGGCTAGCTACAGCCTCGGAGCCCTGAAGGTGTCGCAGGCGGCGGGGTCGCCGGATTGCACGCCGGTGCGGAACCAACGCATGCGCTGCTCCGCCGAGCCGTGGGTGAAGCTGTCGGGGGCGACCCGGCCCTGGGTCTTGCGCTGGATGGTGTCGTCGCCCACCGCGGCGGCGGCGCGCAGGCCGTCCTCGATGTCCTTGGGGTCCAGCGATACCTGGCCGCCGGAGACCGCCGGCGCATGGGCCACCCAGACGCCCGCGTAGCAGTCGGCCTGCAGCTCCAGCCGCACCGCGCCGCTGTCGGCCCCGCGGGCGCCCTGGCGGCGGGAACTCTCGCTGGCGCCGGTCAGCGTCTGCACGTGATGGCCGATCTCATGGGCGATCACATAGGCCCTTGCCGCCTCGCCGCCGGCCCCGAACTTGGTCTCCAGCTCCTGCCAGAAGGTGAGGTCGAGATAGACCTTGCTGTCGGTGGGGCAATAGAACGGGCCCATGGCCGCCTGGCCCGTGCCGCAGCCGGTGCCGGTGGCCTGGTCGTAGAGCACGATGGCGGCGGGCGGGCGGTAGGTCTGGCCGGACTTGGCGAACTCCTGGGTCCACACCGCGTCCACCGAGCCGGAGACCACGTCGACGAAGCGCCCGGCCTCGTCGGCCGGTCCGCCACGGACGCCTTCCTGCTGCTCGACGGGCGCACCGCCGACCACGCTCATGGTGGTGGAAGGGTCGATGCCGAAGACGAAATAGCCGATCAGCGCCAGGACGATGCCGCCGGCCCCGACGCCGCCGATGGCGCCCGCGCCCATGCCGCGGCGGTCTTCGATGTTTCCGCCACCCCGTCCGCCTGTCCAGCGCATGCTCAGCCTCTCCAGTTCACGTCGAGGCCTTAACGCCGCGAGAGGCCGGAGCGCTCCATAGCGAAGCTGGAGCGGGCGACGGCTGAGTTGGCGCAGCGGCGCGCCCCCTCCACCGCTTCGCGGTCCCCCTCCCCCGTTTCACGGGTGAGGAGCGGGCCGCTCCTCCCCTGCGAGCGCAGCGACGCGGGGGAGGTGGATCGCCGCGCAGCGGGGAGACGGAGGGGGCGGGCCGCCGCGCAGGCCTAATCGCCATTGGGCCTAGCGCCTGTTTTCAGACGCCTCGCGCACGGCGGCGTTGGAGGCGGCGAGGCGGTCGTCGGGGATGGTCGGGAGGCTGGAGGTGTCGAAGGCCACGGGGGGCGGACGGGGAACCTCCAGGCCGGGAAGCCTGGGCGTCTGGCGCTGGATGATCAGGTCGGTGAGCGACTGCTCGGTGCGCAGCCTGGCCTCCAGGGCCATCAGCTCATTGGACTGGGCCACGGAGCGCTGCTGGAGCATCTGCTGCTGGGCGAGGAGTTCGTTCTGCATGTGCTGCCGGGCGAAGGCGTCCTGCGCCACCGCCGGGAGGGCGGGCGCAAGGACGGCCAGGGCGAGGATCAGGGCGCGCATGCTCCCTAGATGGGAAGCGCGCGCACCAATGGCTAGACCCTTTCCGGTTCAAGTGAAGTCACTTGAACCGGAGAAAACGGGTCTATCTTCAAAAGCTTGGAGCGTGACGGGCGCCGAAACCGGTATCCACTTTCGGCTGTCACGCTCTAGCGCCGGGTGACGGTGAACCGGGTGAGTTGCTTCTTGGGTTCGGCCCAATCGGGGCTGAGTTCGAGGGCCTTCTGGTAGTCAAAATAGGCCTGCTTCATGTTGTCGAGGCCCTCGTTGGCCAGCGCCCGGTTGAAGTAGGCCTTCTCCGGCTCTTCCAGCCCCAGCTCCAGGGCCTTGTTGATGTCCGGCAGGCTGTCGGCGAAGCGGCCGGAGCCGATCGCCGCCGCGCCGCGGTTCACATAGGCCTCGCCCAGGTCCGGCTTGATCCTCACCGCGCGGTCGAAGTCGCCGCGGGCGTTGTCCCACTGGGCTCGGCGCAGCTTGAGCACGCCGCGGTTGATGTAGGTGCCGGCGCGGTCGCGCAGGTTCAGGTTCTCGGTCTCCAGCGCCTGGGTGCAGAGCTTCTCGAAGCGGACGTCGGAATGGCCGGCGATGGCGGCATTGGAGCAGGCCTGCGCCATGCCCCCGCCCAGCACCGTAATGGCGGCCTCAGCCTGGCCTGCGCTCATGATCATGGCGCCGACCGCCGCCGCGCCCAGGCCTCCCAGGAGTCCCTTGGACATCGTTCGCTCCATCGGACGGCGGACCGCGACAGAGGCTCCGCCGCGGACCGGCGTTATCCCGCAGGCTCGCGCCGCAGGGCCTAGCTGTCAACGCTGGAGGTGAGCGAGATCTGGGTGGCGCGCCGGTAGCGGCGGATTTCGCGGTGCAGGATGTAGCCGCCGCTGGCCGCCACCACCACGGCGCCCACCAGGGTCATGGGGTGGGGCAGCTCCCCCCAGATCAGCAGGCTGAGCGCCGCGGCCCAGATCAGCTGGGTGTAGTCGAAGGGGGCCACCACCCCCACCGGCGCCACGCGCAGGGCCTCGGTGAGGAAGAGCTGGCCCACGCCGCCAAACAGCCCGCAGGCCACCAGCATGGCCAGGGTCAGCGGGTCGGGGGTCACCCAGTGGAAGGCCGTGCCCACCGCCCCCAGCAAGGTCCCGGCGAGCGTGAAGTAGAAAACGATGGTCGGGCCGCGCTCCGTGGCGGAGATCTGGCGGATGGCCACCATGGCCCCGGCGGCGCCCAGCGCGCTGAGCAGGGCCAGGCTGACGCCCTCCACGTTCATGTGGCCGGGGCTGGGCCGAGCCATGATCAGGACGCCCACGAACCCCACCACCACCGCGGCCCACCGGTGGCGGCCCACCGCCTCGTGCAGGATCAGGGCGGAGAGCGCGGTCATGAACAGCGGCGAGGCGAACTGCAGGGCGGTGGCCTCGGTGAGCGGCAGCCGCTGCAGGGCGGCGAACCCGCAGACCATGCCGGTCAGCCCCACGGCCGAGCGGACCAGGTGGCCGACCGGGCGGCGCGTCTTCAGCACCTCGAACCCGGTGGTGCGCCAGATGTAGAGGCCCAGCGGCAGGAAGGCGAAGGCGTTGCGGAAGAAGATGATCTCGAACAGCGGGACGCCGCGCGAGCCGCACCACTTCACCGCGGCCGAGAGGCACGCCAGGAAGGCCATGGCCAGCACGCGGTAGGCGATGCCCCGCGCGATCTGCTGGCGGTCGTCAAGGACGGGCGTGGCGGGCGGAGTCACCGCCGGGGTTTGCGGGCCGGGGTCGTCAGCGTCAACCGGGCGCGTCGCCGTCGAGACGGGCGATGGCCCTGCCGCCAGAATGCGCGGCCACCCCCTCAGGTCACCGCGTCGCGCTGGCTGAACTGCGGCGCGCGCCAGGTCTCCTCACGCATCACCTGGGCCAGGATGTCGACGGCGTCCCAGATGTCCACGTGGCGGACGTAGAGCGGCGCCAGGCCGAAGCGCAGGGTCTGCGGCGCCCGGAAGTCGCCGATCACGCCGCGGTCGATCAGGGCGCGCATGATCGGATAGCCGTCGCGATGGTCGAAAGCCACGTGGCCGCCGCGCTGGGCGCCGTCACGCGGGCTGATCAGGGTGAAACCCGCGTCGGGGCAGCGTTCCTCAATCAGGCGGACCAGGAGATCGCCCAGGGACAGGCACTTGGCACGCATCTGGCCGATGTCCACGTCCGCGGCGAGGTCGAGGCCGGCCTCCGTGGCCGCCAGGCTGAGGATCGGCTGGGTGCCGGTGAGCATCTGGCCGATGCCGGCCGCGGGGCGGTAATCCCGGTCGAAGGCGAACGGCTCGGCGTGGCCCCACCAGCCGGTCAGCGGCTGGGCGGCAATCCCGTGGTGACGGCGGGCGGCGAAGATGAAGGCCGGACTGCCCGGCCCGCCGTTCAGGTATTTGTAGGTGCAGCCAACGGCGAAGTCGGCCCCGGCGCCGTTCAGGTCCACGGGCGCCACCCCGGCGCTGTGGCACAGGTCCCAGACGGCCAGCGCGCCGACCGCGTGGGCGCGCGCGGTGATCGCCGCCATGTCGAGCAGCCGGGCGGTGCGGTAGTGGGCCTGGTTGAGGATGGTTGCGGCCACGGTCTCGTCCAGCGCCTCGGCGATGTTCGGATGCTCGGCGAAGCGGATCTGGTAGCCGCGACCCATGAGGGCGGTGAGCCCCTGGATCACATAGGTGTTGGTGGGAAAGTCGCTGCCGTCCATGACCACCACCCGGCGCTCGGGGCGCAGGGCCAGGGCGGCGGCGGAGACCTTGAAGAGGTTGATGGCGGTGCTGTCGGTGACCACCACCTCGTCGTCCGCCGCCCCGATCAGCGGGGCCAGCCGGGCGCCCAGGCGGTGGGGCGCCTGGAACCAGCCGGCGGAATTCCAGCTGCCGATCAAGTGGCGCGCCCATTCCACTGAGGCCGCCTGGTGCAACCGGTCCAGCGCCGCCCGGGGCATCGGCCCCAGGGAGTGGCCGTCCAGGTAGATCACCCCTTCCGGCAGGGCGAAGGCGTCGCGGCGGGCGGCCAGCGGGTCGGCTTGGTCGAGGTCGTTGCAGTCGGCGCGGGTGAGGCGGGTGAGGCAGGTCATGGCAGGTCTCGGGCGCCGTTAGCCGGCCGGGCGGGTTCGCTGGAGGCAACGGTCCAGCACGTCGATGGCGAGCACGATATGATAGAGCGAACTGGCCGGCGCGGGCTCGTCGATGAAGGCGCCGGCTGCGGTCATGCGTTCGTACCAGAGGCCGGGTAGCGGGGTCTGCAGGTAGCGGTCCACGGCCTGCGCCGCCCGCACGGCCATAGCCCAGTATTTCGGATCGCCGGTCACCTCGGCCGCGAGGCTGACCGCCTTCAGCCGCTCGGTCTGCGGCCAGAGCCGGGCGCTGTTCAGGTGCGGGCTAAAGTCGTCCAGCAGGGCGTCAAGGGCGACGCCGCGATCCTGATCGACGCCGTGGGCTTCGGCCAGCTCGATCAACCGCAGCGCAACCGGGCGAAGGTCCGCCGCGCCCGCGCGGCCGCTCCAGCGCAACAGCAACCAGGCCCATTCGAACTGATGCCCCGGCTCGACGATCCGCCCGGCGATCCCCGGAGCGGGCGACCAGTCGGCGGCGAAGAACTCGCGCAGGGCGCCCGTCCGCGGATCGATGAACCGCGAGGTGGCGAGGTCGACGATCTGCTGCGCCATGGCCGGCCACCCTGGCTCGGGGCTCAGCTCGGTCCAGGCCAGGCAGGCCTCGAGCAGGTGCATCTGGGGATTGGACTCCAGCGGCGTCCGCGGCGGCCAACTCGGATTGAACCCCGCGGCCGAATGGCTGAGCCGGGCGCGCACCGCCAACCGCAGGGCGATGGCCTCGCGTTCCAGCCCGCCGTCGATCCAGGGGTGCGCCGCCGCCAGCCCGAACAGGGCGAAGGCCTGGTCATAGAGCTCGACGGCGCCATCGTCGCGACCCGCGTCCCCGATCGGACGCGCGAGGCCGTCGGACCGCAGATGGTCGCGCAGGTAGCCCCGCAGGCCCTGGCGCACGACGCCTGCGGCGTCGCCATCCCAGCCCAGCGCCGGCGCGGCCGCAAAGGCGTAGATCTGTCGCGGTGGGACCCGCCCGCGGCTGGGCAGGTCAAGCGGCGCTGCGTCCTGGCCGATCTTGTCGCGAAAGCGGCCGGTGGCCGGATCGAAGCCGACCTCGGCCCAGAGCGGATAGGCGGCGCCGTTCAGCCAGGCCTTCAGCCGCGCGCAGGCCGCCTGCGCCTGGGCGCGGGGATCGGCCTCCATCGGGGCTAGGGCCATAGCCGCGCCGCGCCGCGAACCCCGGAGGAATCGCCCCAGCGGGCCGGCTCCAGCCGTGCGGTCCAGGTGTCGGCGAACACGTGGGGCGCGATGGCGGCGGGCAGCCGCTCGTAGAGTTCCGCCACGTTGGACATGCCGCCTCCGAACACCAGGACCTCAGGATCGACGATGTCGCAGATCATCGCCAGGCCACGGGCCAGCCGGTCGATATAGCGGTCCAGCGCGGCGCTGGCTTCAGGCTCGCCTGCGCGGGCCGCGGCGACGATCTCCTGCCCGGAACGCTCGGCGCCGGTGTGGGCCAGGTGGTCAGCGCGAAAGCCGGCCCCGGAAATCCAGGTCTCCAGGCAGCCGCGACGGCCGCACCAGCACGCAGGCCCCGGGGTTTCGTCCGCTCGCGCCCAGGGCAGCGGCGTGTGGCCCCACTCCCCGCCGATCCCGTTGGCGCCCTCCACCAGCCGGCCATCCACCACCAGGGCGCCGCCGCAGCCGCTGCCGAGGATCACGGCGAACACCACCGAGGCCCCGGCCGCCGCGCCGTCGAGGGCTTCAGAGAGCGCCAGGCAGTTGGCGTCGTTGGCCAGGCGCACCGGCCGCGCCAGGGCGGCCTCCAGGTCCTGGCGGAAGGCGCGGCCGTTCAGCCACACCGAATTGGCGTTGCGGATGACCCCGGAGCGAGGCGACACCGAGCCCGGCGCGCCCACGCCGATCGTGCCGCGACCGCCGGCCTCGGCCTCCGCCTTGGTCACCAGATCGCAGACCGTCCGGATCGCCGCATCATAGGTTCCCGGGTTGGGCGCCCTGACCCGGGCCAGGAAGGCGCCGGCCGGGTCCAGCGCGGCGGCCTCGATCTTGGCGCCGCCGAAATCCACCCCGACCTTGATCATGCGCTCCTCAAGCGGGTGGTCCGCGACCGTCGCGTGATCCGCCTCGGGCGCGCCAATGGTGCGGGCGGTCGGGCTCGAACCGACACTCCTTTCGGAACCGGATTTTGAGTCCGGCGCGTCTACCAGTTCCACCACGCCCGCGGCGCCCATGGGACGACAGGGGCCCGTCTAGCAGGCGTCCCGGCGGATTTCCAGTTCGCGCGGGCGGCCCATGCGAAGCCTTGCGTTGCCGCGCCCGAGGCCGTAAATGATAATCGTTCGCAAGAACCCAGGTCTCCAAGGATCCCAAGGCGCCTATGCCCGACAGCTTCGCCGAAACCCTGAGCGCCCCGACCGCCGCCCCGTCGGCGGACGGCCGGGTGGTGCGCCTGAGCCTGGCGCGGCCGGGACAGAAGGGGATCATCACCGAGGTCAGCGCCGGCAGCCACGGCGGCGAGCACGGGGTGGCCGCGGGCGAACTGGAACGCCGCCTGCTGGAGTTCGGCTTCGTGGAGGGCGCCGCCATCGAGGTGCTGCACGAAGGCGCGATCCGCCGCGACCCGATCGCGGTGCGGTTGGACGACATGCGCGTGGCGCTGCGCCGCCGCGACGCCGAGGATGTCTGGCTGCGGCTCGACCCGGCGCCCGGATGACCGACGCCGTGCTGCGGCCCGCCCGTGTGGCGCTGGTCGGCAATCCCAATTCCGGCAAGACCGCGCTCTTCAACGCCCTGACCGGCAGCCGCCAGAAGGTGGCCAACTACGCCGGCGTCACGGTGGAGAAGAAGGAAGGCCACCTGACCACCGCCGACGGCCGGTCCCTGTCGATCATTGACCTGCCCGGCACCTATTCCCTGCGCGCCCGCAGCCCGGACGAGGCGGTGACCCGCGACGCGGTGCTGGGTCGGCTGGATGGGGAAGACGCGCCCGACGTGCTGGTCTGCGTGGCCGACGCCACCAACCTGCGCCTGGTGCTCAGGCTGATCCTTGAGCTGAAGGCGGTGGGCCGCCCGATGGTGCTGGCGCTCAACATGTACGACATCGCCCAGCGCCAGGGCCTGCGGATCGACCTGGAGGGCCTGGCCCGGGAACTGGGCTGTCCCATCGTCACCACCGTGGCCACCCGCAAGCGCGGCATCGACGACCTGGTGGCCAGGGTCGACGGGCTGATCGCATCGGGCGCGCTGTCCACCGAGAGCCAGTGGCACGAGCCCAGCGCGGCCGAGATCCGCGACGCCCACCGCGAGGCGCACCGCATCCTCAAGGCCCATGTGCGCCCGGCGGAGCGGCCCGACACCATGACCGGCCGCGTCGACGCGGTGCTGCTGCATCCGGTGGCCGGGCTGGGCATCCTGCTCACCGTGCTCTTCCTGATGTTTCAGGGGGTGTTCACCTGGGCCGCCCCGGCGCAGGAGGCCATTGATGCGGGCTTCCAGGCGCTGGCCGCCCTGGTCGGCCGGGCCCTGCCCGACGGCCTGCTGGCCAGCTTCCTCACCGACGGGCTGATCTCAGGGGTTGGCAGCGTGCTGGTGTTCCTGCCGCAGATTCTGATCCTGTTCTTCTTCATCCTGCTGCTGGAGGACTTCGGCTACATGGCCCGCGCGGCGTTCCTGATGGACCGGATCATGGGCGGCGCCGGGCTGCACGGGCGCGCGTTCATCCCGCTGCTCTCGTCCTTCGCCTGCGCCATCCCGGGGATCATGGCCACCCGGGTGATCGACAACAAACGCGACCGGCTGACCACCATCCTGGTGGCGCCGCTGATGACCTGCTCAGCCAGAATCCCGGTCTACACCCTGATCATCTCGGCCTTCATCCCGAACCGCTCGGTGGCGGGGGTCCTTAGCCTGCAGGGGCTGGTGATGTTCGGGCTCTATGTGGCGGGGATCGCCAGCGCGCTGGGGGTCTCGTTCCTGACCCGGCGCCTGTTCTGGCGCGGCGCGGTGGAGCCGTTCCTGATGGAGTTGCCGACCTACAAGCTGCCGTCTGTGGAGAACGTGGCGCGCAACCTCTTCCAGCGGGCGCAGATCTTCGTCATGCGGGCCGGGCGGATCATCCTGCCGCTGATGATCGTGGTGTGGTTCCTGGCGACCTTCCCCTACCCGCCCCCCGGCGCCACCGGCCAGCCCATTGAGTACAGCTTCGCCGGCCAGCTCGGCCACCTGATCGGCCCGGCGCTGGCTCCCATCGGGTTCAACTGGCAGATGACCGTGGCCCTGATCCCGGGCTTCGCGGCCCGCGAAGTGGCGGTGGCGGCGCTGGGCACCGTCTACGCCATCGGCGACGCTGAGGCCCACGTGGGCGCCCTGGCCACCTCGCTGGCGAACCACTGGTCGCTGGCCACCGGCCTGTCGTTCCTGGCCTGGTATGTGTTCGCCCCGCAGTGCGCCTCGACCCTGGCGGTGGTGAAGCGGGAGACCAACTCCTGGCGCTGGCCGATCGTCATGTTCGTCTACATGACCGCCCTGGCCTACCTGGCGTCGTTCATCGTCTACCGCACCTCCGTGGCCATGGGCGGGGGTTGAGCGCCGAGCTCCAGGCGGCCCTAAGTGACGGAAATATGGGCTTTCTCGGCAGCCCCTGTGGCAATGGCGGGGGTTGACAGCGCGGCAACTCCCGGCTGCAAATTAACCACTGGTTCGCCCTAACGTTTAACGGCCCGTCAAACGCATTGCTGGCAAGGTGCCCGTGTCATGCAGAAGATGCTCGAAAACGCCCTCGACGCCGCCACCGGCAAAAAGCCGAAGCGGGGGACTCAAACCCTCGCCAAACGCGTTCGTGAGGCTCTCCTGTTGCTCGGCGGCGAAGCGCACCGGGCACTGGTGATCGAACAGGTGGCCCGCCACCTCGGCCACGATGTGCGCCAGATCCCCGAGGATCTGCAGAGCGCTCTGATCCTCTCCTTCGAGGAGAACTGGCGCGACGAGCGCAGGCGGGCGGCCTACGGCTTCCACCTGCCGTTCGGCGAGGGCTCGCATCGCTGGGGCGTGCGCCCGGAGCCCGCCCTACTCCACTAGCCCGAGCTACTCCACTAGCCCGACTGGCGGGCCGTCGGCGTCCCCGGCCAGCTGGCCGGCGGCCGTCTGCAGCCGGGCAAGGAGCCGCTTTAGCAGCGTCACCTCCTCCGGCGCGAGGCCGGCGATCAGGGCCGCCTCGTAGGCCAGGGCGAGGGGGGCGATCTCGGCGTGCAGCCGGGCGCCCTCAGGCGTCAGCGACAACACGTGCGAGCGGCCGTCGGCCTGGTGCTCGGCGCGCGCCGCCAACCCACGCTTGAGCAACTCATGGGCTGCGCGGCTCACCGTCACCTTGTCCATCACCGTGCGGGCCACGATCTGGCCCTGAGTCAAGCCGCCGTCCTCGGCCAGCACGCAGAGCAGCCGCCACTGCGGGATCGGCAGGCCGAAGCGGTCCTGATAGGCGCGCGCGATCAGGCCCGACACCGCGTTGGACGCCACCGACAGGCGATAGGGCAGGTAGGCGTCGAGCCGCAGGCCCCCCGCCGCCGGGACGCGGCTCATACGGCGGCGACCTCCTGTTCGATGGCGCCGAACAGGCTGTGGCGGCGGGCGTCGCGCATCTCGATGCGGACCACGTCGCCGGGCCGAAGGAACGGGGTCTTAGGCGCCCCGCCCGCAAGGGTCTCGATGGTGCGCAGCTCCGCCAGGCAGGAGTAGCCGACGCCGCCGTCAGTCACTTTCTTGCCCGCGCCGCCGTCCTGGCTGCGGTTGGAGACGGTGCCCGAGCCGATGATGGTCCCGGCGCCGAGGGCGCGGGTCTTGGCGGCGTGGGCCACCAGGGTCCCGAAGTCGAAGGTCATGTCGACGCCGGCGTCAGCGCAGCCCAGGGGCTGGCCGTTCAGCTCGACCTCCAGGGCGCCGTGCAGCTTGCCGTCGCGCCAGCCCGCCAGGGCGTCGGGGGTGACCGCCACGGGGGAGAAGGCCGAGGCGGGCTTGGACTGGAAGAAGCCGAAGTTCTTAGCCAGTTCGCCGGGGATCAGGTTGCGCAGGGACACGTCGTTGCACAGCAGGACCAACCGGATGGCGGCCAGGGCCTCGTCGCGGCCGGCGCCCAGGGGCACGTCGCCGGTGATCACCGCGATCTCGCCCTCCATGTCCAGGCCCCAGGCCTCGTCGGCGAGGCCGATGGGGTCGCGGGGCCCGAGGAACCCGTCGGAGCCACCCTGGTACATCAAAGGGTCAGTCCAGAAGGTCTCCGGCATCTCCGCGCCGCGGGCCTGCCGGACCAGGGCCACGTGGTTCACATAGGCCGATCCATCCGCCCACTGATAGGCGCGGGGCAAGGGGCTGGCTGCGTCATGCTCGTGGAAGCGCTCGCGGGGGACGGCGCCGTGCTCCAGGCTCTCGGCCAGGCCCCGCAGGTCGCCCTCCAGATTGGCCCAGTCGTCCAGCGCCGCCTGCAGGGTTGGCGCGATGGCGTCGGCCGGGGTGAACCAGGCCAGGTCGTTGGAGACCACCACCAGCCGCCCATCGCGGCCGCCCTTCAACGACGCCAGCTTCATCAGAGACTCCTCAGGTCGAAAGGTTCGCGCGCGATGGTGCGCGTCTGCAGCACGCCCTGCTCATAGGCCTGCGGTTCGAAGACGGTGACCTCGACACGGATGTCGCTGCCGGGCTCACCATCCCAAAGGTAACTGCGTTCGAAACAGACCGCGCGGCCGGAGGGGGTGAAACCTTCGAAGGTGTCGCCCCATGGCGTGTGTTCGGCCAGTTGGCGCCAGCCCAGGGTGCAGGCGCGTTCGATTTCGTCCTGGGCGGCGGCTTCGAGGTCGGCCTCGAAGCTCATGGCGCCTTCCAGCTGTCGACATAGGCCGGGTTTTCGACGGTGGCCGCGGCCTCGCCCACGTCCAGGGGATCGCGGGTGTCGATCATCACGGCGTATTCGTCGGTGGCGGGCTTTGGCTGGGCCAGCATGTTCTTCAGCGCCTTGGGGTGGGGTCCGTGGGTGAAGCCCGAGGGGTGGAACGTCATCATCCCGGCCTCGATGTGGTCGCGGCTGAAGAAGTCCCCGGCATGGTAGAACAGCACTTCGTCAAAATCGTCGTTGTTGTGGAAGAACGGCACCTTCAGGGCGCCGGGATCGGTCTCGAACGGCCGGGGCGCGAAGGTGCAGACCACGAACCGGTCGCTGACGAAGGTGGTGTGGACGCTGGGCGGCAGGTGGTAGCGGTGGCTGGAGACCGGCCGCAGGTCGGCGACGTTGAGGCGCACGGGCGCCAGGTCGCCATGCCAGCCCACAGCGTCCAGCGGATTGTACGGGAAGGTCACGGTGGAGACCTCGCCGCGCTTCTTGATCTGCACTCGAACCGGCCCCTCCAGCGCCTGGTGAGTGCGGAAAGCCTCGTCCATGGCCGGCGTCTCCAGCATGGCCGGATCGAACAGGGCGTGGCCGCCCAGCAGGCCTTTGTCGGGCAGGCCGAAGTGGCTGTTGGTGGCCTGGATCATCAGGACCGCGGTGGGCGAAGTCGGCGCCAGCCGCCACATGGTCCCCCGGGGCAGGTAGAGATAGTCGCCCGCCCGGTAGGCCAGCCGGCCGTAGTCGCAGAACAGGTCGCCCTGGCCCTGGTGGACGAACAGCAGCTGGTCGCCGTCGGCGTTGCGGGCCAGGGCCGGCATGGCTTCGCTGAGCTTCCAGAAGCGGATCTCGACAGCAGGATTGTGCAGCACGACGCCCGCCGCCCAGGGCGACGGCTCGGCGGCGTTCAGCGCGTTGAGGTCGAAGGCCCGGGGCCGGAGCGGGCCCTCGAAGGTGGTCCAGCCGGTGGGCGGGCGCGGGTGATGCAGGAAGGCGGCCGGGCCGAAGAAGCCCTCCTTGGAAATCTCCCGCTCATAGGTCCCTTCGGGCATGTCGGCATGGGCCTGGCGGGAGTGGCGCCCTTGCGCGCCGCGGACCGGAATCCAGTTGCGGCCGGCCATCAGGGCTCGTCCTTGTAGATGCCCACCAAGAGCGGGACGCCCTCGGCCATCCGCGCGCGGTACATGCCGGAGGTGTTGTAGCTCCAGGCCATCTGACCGTCGGGAGCCACGGCGATGACGCCGCCCTCCCCGCCCAGGGCGGTCAGCTCTTTCTGCACCACCTGGTCGGCGGCGGCCTGCAGGGTCATGCCCTTGTGCTGGACCAGGGCGCAGATCTCCCGGGCCACGGTCAGGCGGATGAAGTACTCACCCGCGCCGGTGCCGGAGACGGCGCAGGAGCGGTTGGAGGCGTAGGTCCCCGCGCCGATGATCGGGCTGTCGCCCACCCGGCCCCAGCGCTTGGCGGTGGTGCCCCCGGTGGAGGCGCCAGCGGCCACGTCGCCGCGAGTATCCATGGCCACAACGCCCACCGTGCCGTGCTTGCGGCCCTCGTCATGCACCAGGTGCGACAGGGCCTGTGGCGCCGTGGGCGCGCCTGCGGGCCGGGGCGGGATCGGGAGGCCCATGCGCGTCAGGTCGCGCTCCAGGCCTTTCCACCGGCGCTCGGTGAAGAAGAATGACGGATCGACCTGCTCAAGCTCCTGCGTGCGGGAGAACGCGTCCGCCCCGGGGCCGGTGAGCATCACGTGGGGCGAGTGCTCCATGACCGCGCGGGCCAGCGAGATCGGGTGGCGGGTACGGGTGACCCCGGCCACCGCGCCCGCCGCCAGGGTCTTGCCGTCCATGATCGAGCTGTCGAGTTCGTTGCGGCCGTCGGCGGTAAACACCGCGCCGCGCCCGGCGTTGAACAGCGGATCGTCTTCCAGCAGGTGAATGGCCGCCTCGATGGCGTCCAGGGCCGCGCCGCCCTTGGCGAGCACCGCGGCGCCCGCCTGCGCCGCCTTGCCGATGGAAGCGCGGTAGGCCGTGTCCTGCTCCGGCGTCAGGTCCTTGCGTTCGATGACTCCAGACCCCCCATGCACCACCAGCGCCCACCTGGGCTTCGCCGCCGCGCCCGATCCCATCGCCATCACCACAACCGCCAGACCGATCGCAAACGCACGCATCAACCCTCCTTCGCGGGCAACACCCCTCTGCGCACCTGATCAAGTTCGATGGACTCGAACAAGGCCTTGAAGTTGCCTTCGCCGAAACCCTCGTTGCCCTTGCGCTGGATCAGCTCGAAGAAGATCGGTCCAATCATGTTCTCGGTGAAGATCTGCAGGAGCAGGCCCTGGCCCTCGGTGGGGGCGCCGTCGATCAGGATTCTGTCGGCCTGCAGCCGCTGCACGTCCTCGCCGTGGCCAGGGACGCGAGCCTCGGTACCGTCGAAATAGGCGTCGATGGTGTCCTGGAACTTCACGCCGCGGTCGCGCATCGTCTCCACGGACTCATAGATGTCATCCACGCCCAGCGCGATATGCTGGATGCCTTCGCCCTTGTAGTCCTTCAGGAATTCCTCGATCTGCGAGT
>NZ_JBKJTG010000133.1:0-5189 GCF_046590535.1 Phenylobacterium sp.
GTTCCAGATTCTTCGCGATCTGCCGTTCCCAGCGGTCGCCGTTGTCCAGCAACCGAGCCTTGTCGTAATAGAGCTCCTCGCGGGTCTCCACGGCGAACTCGGTGTTGGGGCCTTCCACGATGGCGTCCACGGGGCACGCCTCCTGGCAGAGGCCGCAGTAGATGCACTTGACCATGTCGATGTCGTAGCGAGTCGCGCGGCGGCTGCCGTCGGCGCGGGGCTCGGCCTCGATGGTGATCGCCTGGGCCGGGCAGATGGCCTCGCAGAGCTTGCAGGCGATGCAGCGCTCTTCGCCGTTGGGATAGCGGCGCAGCACATGCTCGCCGCGAAACCGCGGGCTCTGCGGGTTGCGTTCATGCGGGTACTGCACGGTGGACTTGGGCCGGGCCATGTACTTCAGCGCCAGGCCGAAGGCGCCGATGAAATCCATCAGCGCCGCGCCCTTCACCGCCTGTCCGAGACGTTGGAACATGCTCACTTCCTCTCGCAGGCGAAGGCGTCGATCCGCGCCGCATTGCCCTCGGTCTTGCGCTTTAGGCCGCCACCCTTACCCGCGCATTCCCGTTGCGCCTGGGCGAGCGCGTCATAGGTGGCGTAGCCCCCGTCCCGGCCCCCGGAGGCGCAGGCGGCGAGGCCGAGGCCCAGGGCCGCGATGAGGACGAGCCGGATCATGCGAGAGGCCCATAGACGCGCCAGCCGGCCACCAGGGCCACGGCCACCAGGGAGGTGGGCAGGAACACCTTCCACCCCAGGCGCATGAGCTGGTCGTAGCGGTAGCGGGGCACGATGGCCCGGACCATGGCGTTCATGAAGAACACGAAGATGGTCTTGGCCATCAGCCACATCAGGCCGAACAGGCTGACCAGGGTGGCGGGCCAGCTATCGGTGAAGGGCGTCGGGAACGGAGCCTGCCAGCCGCCCAGGAACAGCACCGCCATCAGGCCGCACATCAGGACGATGTTGGCGGTCTCGGCCAGGTAGAACAGCATGTAGGGCGTGGAGCCGTACTCCACCGCGTAGCCGGCCACGAGCTCGGACTCGGCCTCAGGCAGGTCGAAGGGCGGGCGGTTGGTCTCGGCCAGGGACGAGATGAAAAAGATCACCCCCATGGGGATCATCACCAGGGCCAGCGGCAGGTTGGCCAGCCCTGCCCCGCCCAGTATATTCCAGTTCCAAAAGCCGCCGGCCTGCAGCTCGACGATGCGGGTCAGGTTCATGGTGCCGGAAAGCAGGATCACGGTGATGATCACGAAGCCGATGGAGACCTCGTAGCTGACCATCTGGGCCGCCGAGCGCAGGGCGCCCAGGAACGGGTACTTCGAGTTGGACGCCCAGCCGCCCATGATGATGCCGTAGACCCCCAGGGAGGAGATGGCGAACAGGTAGAGAACGCCGACGTTGATGTCGGAGATCACCCAGCCCGGCGCCAGCGGCATGGCCGCCCAGGCGCCAAGGGCCAGGGTCACGCTGATCAGCGGCGCCAGCAGGAAGACGATCTTGTCCGCCCCCGACGGGATGACCAGCTCCTTGATCAGGAACTTGCCGAGGTCGGCGAAGGACTGCAGCAGCCCGAAGGGGCCCACCACGTTGGGGCCTTTTCGCATCTGCACCCCGGCGAAGATCTTCCGGTCGCCATAGATGATGAAGGCGACCGTGAGCAGCAGGACCACGGTCACCAGCAGGATCTGGCCCACGTGCAGCAGGCTCCAGCCCACCGGTGAGGTCCAGAAGCTGGTGACGGTCGTCATGGTGGTGGTGGTGGTGACGGGCATCCCTACTCCGCCGCAAGTCTGGCGGGACCCGAAACCAGGGCCGCGCATTCGGCCATCGTCACGCTGGCACGGGCGATGGGGTTGGTCAGGTGGAAGCTGCGCACCGGGCTTAAGAACGGATCTTCTGATACCGCGCCCTTGCGGCCGAGCGCCCCGAGATCGAGGCCCGCCGCCCCGGCCGGCCCCGCCACATAGTCGATGCGGCCGAAGGTCGGGTGGTCAGCGAACAGCTTCGCGCGAAGCTGGTCGAGGCTGTCGTAGGGGAGCTTCGCCCCCATTCGCTCGGACAGCGCCCGCAGGATCGCCCAGTCTTCCTTGGCGTCGCCCTTGGGGAACACGGCGCGGACGCCCTGCTGCACGTGGCCTTCAGTGTTGACGTAGAAGCCGTTCTTCTCGGTGTAGGCGGCGCCCGGCAGGATCACATCGGCGCGGTGGGCGCCGGCGTCCCCGTGGGTGCCCAGGTAGACGACAAAGGCGTCGGTGGCGCCCAACTCCATCTCGTCCGCGCCCATCAGGAAGAGCACGTCAGCCCCGCCCTTGCGGATCAATTCGGCGGCGGTCTTGCCACCCTCCCGCGGCGTGAAGCCCAGGTCCAGGCCACCCACCCGGGCCGCGGCGCTGTGCAGCACGTTCCAGCCCATACCGAAGGCCTTGGCGACACCCGCGGCGGCCTGCAGCACGGCGGCGCCGTCAGCGCGGCCGAGCGCGCCCGCGCCCACGATGATCGCCGGAGCCCTGGCGTCCTTGAGCGACTTGAGGAAGTCGTTCTTTTGCTTGCCGAGGCCGGCCAGGGCCTGCGGCCCCGCGCCCAGGTGCTCGTAGCCGTAGGTGAGGTCGGCGGCCTCGCCGATCACGCCCACCTTCAGGGCGCCGACCAGCCAGCGCTTGCGCAGGCGCGCGTTCAGTACCGGCGCCTCAACCCGCGGGTTCGTGCCCACCAGCAGGATGACGTCCGCATCCTCGATGCCGGCGATGGTGGAATTGAACAGCCAGCTCTCGCGCGGCCCGTCGCCGAGCGCCATGCCGTCCTGGCGGCAGTCGGTGGAGGCCACACCCAGGCCGCGGAACAGGTCCAGCGCCGCCTTCATGGACTCCGCGTCCTGCAGGTCGCCGGCGATCACGCCGATGCGGTCAGCCGGGGCCGAGGTGAGCTTCGCGGCCACCACGTCCAGGGCCTCGGTCCAGGTCGCAGGCCGCAGCTTGCCGGCCTCGCGGATATAGGGCCGGTCCAGGCGCTGGCGGGCCAGGCCATCGACCGCATAGCGGGTCTTGTCGCTGATCCACTCCTCGTTGATGTCCTCGTTGACCCGGGGCAGCACGCGCAGCACGGCCGAGCCGCGGGCGTCCACCCGGATCGCCGAGCCCAGGGCGTCCATGACATCGACGCTCTCGGTCTTGGTCAGCTCCCAGGGCCGGGCGTTGAAGGCGTAGGGCTTGGAGGTCAGCGCCCCCACCGGGCACAGGTCGATGACGTTGGCAGACAGTTCGGACGCCACGGCCTTATCAAGATAGGTCGTGATTTCAACGTCTTCGCCGCGAGAGATCAGACCGATATCCGGCACGCCGGCGACCTCGGTGATAAACCGGACGCAGCGGGTGCACTGGATGCAGCGGGTCATCACCGTCTTGATCAGCGGACCCATGTATCTTTCTTCGACGGCCCGCTTGTTGTCGGCGTAGCGGCTGTCGTCGCGGCCATAGCCCATGGCTTGGTCCTGCAGGTCGCATTCACCGCCCTGGTCGCAGATCGGGCAATCCAGCGGGTGGTTGATCAGCAGGAACTCCATCACCCCGTGACGGGCCTTGCGGACCATCGGGGTGTCGGTGAATATCTCCTGACCCTCGGCGGCCGGCAGGGCGCAGGAGGCCTGCGGCTTCGACGGGCCGGGCTTCACCTCCACTAGGCACATGCGGCAGTTGCCGGCGATGGACAGGCGCTCGTGGTAGCAGAAGCGGGGGATCTCCTTGCCCGCCAGTTCGGCCACCTGCAGCACGTTCATGCCGGGTTCGAACTCGACTTCAACCCCGTCGACCTTGGCTATCGGCATGGGCTTACTCCGCCGCCTGCAAGGTGGCGCCCTGCACGTGGGGCTTGCCGGCGCGATAGGCGTTGATGCGCGCCTCCACCTCGGGCCGGAAGTGGCGGAACAGGCCCTGGATCGGCCAGGCCGCCGCGTCGCCCAGGCCGCAGATGGTGTGGCCTTCCACCTGGGAGGCGACGTCCAGCAGCAGGTCGATCTCGCGCATCTCCGCCTCGCCGGTGACCATCCGCTCCATCACCCGCCACATCCAGCCGGTGCCTTCGCGGCACGGCGTGCACTGGCCGCAGCTCTCGTGCTTGTAGAAGTAGGACGCCCGGGCGATGGCGCGGACCAGGTCGGCGTCCTTGTCCATGACGATCATGGTGCCGGTGCCCAGGCCGGAGCCGCGCGCCTGCAGGTCCTCGTAGGACATGATCGCCTCGTCGCACTGCTCGGCGGGGATCATCCGCACCGAGATGCCGCCGGGGATCACCGCCTTCAGGTTGCCCCAGCCGCCGCGCACGCCGCCGAAGTGTTCTTCGATGAGCTGGCGGATCGGGATGCCCATGGCCTCCTCGACCACGGCTGGCTTGTTCACGTGGCCGGAGCTGGCGAACAGCTTGGTGCCGGTGGACTTCTCGGGGCCGAAGCTCGCGAACCAGTCCGCGCCGCGGCGCAGGATGGCGCCCACCACGGCGATGGATTCGACGTTGTTGATGGTGGTCGGCGCGCCATAGATGCCAGCGCCCGCCGGGAACGGGGGCTTCAGGCGGGGCTGGCCCTTCTTGCCTTCCAGGCTCTCCATCAGGGCGGTCTCGTCGCCGCAGATATAGGCGCCGCCGCCGTGGGTGACGCGGATATCGCAGTCCCAGCCGTGGATGTTGTCCTTGCCCACCAGCCTGGCCTCATAGGCCTGGCGGATGGCGGCGGTCAGCCGCTCGCGCTCGAGCACATACTCGCCGCGCACATAGATGTAGGCGGTGTGCGCCCGGATGGCGCGGCAGGCGATCAGGCAGCCCTCGATCAACAGGTGCGGGTCGTGGCGCAGGATGTCGCGGTCCTTGCAGGCGCCCGGCTCGCTCTCGTCGGCGTTGACCACCAGGTAGTGCGGCCGCTCGCTCTCCTGCTTGGGCATGAAGGTCCACTTCAGGCCGGTGGAGAACCCCGCCCCGCCGCGCCCACGCAGGCCAGAGGCCTTGATCTGGTCGCAGATCCACTCCGGGGTCTGGCCGACGATGTCGGCCGTCCCGTTCCACGCGCCGCGCGCCTTCGCACCCTCCAGGCCCCAGTCGTGGCGGCCATAGAGGTTGAGGAAGATGCGGTCCTTGTCCGCGAGGATTCCGACCACGGTCTCAATCTTCCTTGGTCTGGTGGGTCAGCCCGCCGATGAACCACA
>NZ_JBKJTG010000207.1:0-26863 GCF_046590535.1 Phenylobacterium sp.
AAAGTCCGCATCTGCACGCGCGCCTACAACCTCCTCACGCAGAAGCTCGGCTTCCCGCCCGAGGACATCATTTTCGACCCCAACATCTTTGCGGTCGCGACCGGGATCGACGAGCACAAACGCTATGCGCTCGACTTCATCGAAGCGTGCCGCGAAATCCGCGCGCGCTGCCCCGGGGTGCATATCTCGGGCGGGCTGTCGAATTTGAGCTTCTCGTTCCGCGGCAACGAGCCGGTGCGGCGCGCCATCCACTCGGTTTTCCTGTTCCACGCTATCGCGGCGGGCATGGACATGGGCATCGTCAACGCCGGTGACCTGCCGGTCTATGACGACATCGCCCCGGAACTGCGCGAGGCGGTGGAGGACGTGATCCTCAACCGGGCGCAGCGGGACCCCAAGCTCACCAACACGGAACGGCTGGTGGAGCTAGCGCCCAAGTACAAGGGCGGCAAGAGCGAGGCCAAGGGGCCGGACCTGGCCTGGCGCGAGGCTGCGGTGGCCAAGCGGCTGGCCCACGCCCTGGTGCACGGCATCACCGAATTCATCGAGGCCGACACCGAGGAGGCCAGGGCGGCCGCGGTGCGTCCGCTGCACGTGATCGAAGGCCCGTTGATGGACGGGATGAACGTGGTCGGCGACCTGTTCGGCGCGGGCAAGATGTTTCTGCCGCAGGTGGTCAAGTCGGCCCGGGTGATGAAGCAGGCGGTGGCCTACCTGATGCCGTTCATGGAGGCCGAGAAGGCCGGCAAGCCCCGCGAGCAGGCGGGCCGCATCCTGATGGCCACCGTCAAGGGCGACGTCCACGACATCGGCAAGAACATCGTTGGCGTGGTCCTGCAGTGCAACAATTACGAGGTCATCGACCTGGGGGTGATGGTCTCCGCCGACCGCATCCTGGACGAGGCCAAGGCCCAGAACGTGGACATCGTCGGCCTCTCGGGCCTGATCACCCCGTCCCTGGACGAGATGGCCTATGTGGCCGCGGAGATGGAGCGCCGTGGCTTCACCATTCCGCTGCTGATCGGCGGCGCCACCACTTCCAAGACCCATACCGCCGTGAAGATCGCCCCGCAGTACAAGGGCGGCTCCACCACCTATGTGCTGGACGCCAGCCGGGCGGTCGGCGTGGTCTCGGGCCTGTTGTCGCCCACCGAGAAGGTGCGGCTGCAGGCGGAGACGGCGGCGGAGTACGCCAAGGTGCGCGAGCAGTTCGCCCGCAGCCAGGGGGCGCGCAACCGCACCAGCCTGGCCGCCGCCCGGGCCAACGGCTTCGCCCCCGACTGGGCGGCCTACGATCCGCCCAAGCCCGGCTTCCTGGGCACGCGCACCTTCGCGCCCTACGACCTGCCGGAGCTGACCCGGCACATCGACTGGTCGCCGTTCTTCGCCAGCTGGGAGCTGGTCGGCCGCTATCCGCAGATCCTGGACGACGACGTGGTCGGCGCGGCCGCCACCGACCTGTTCAAGGACGCCAAGACCATGCTGGCCCGCATCGTCCAGGAGGGGCTGCTCGAGGCTCGCGGCGTGGTCGGCTTCTGGCCGGCCAATTCCGACGGCGACGACATCATTCTTTATACGGACGAAACCCGGTCCACCGAGCTTGCCCGCCTGCACACCCTGCGCCAGCAGATGGCCAAGGGCGAGGGTGGTCGGGCCAATGTGGCGCTGGCCGACTTCGTGGCGCCGGTGGGGACCAAGCCCGACTGGGTGGGCGGCTTCGCGGTCACCGCTGGCCATGGCGAACGCGCGCTGGCCAAGAGCTTCAAGGACGCCGGCGACGACTATTCGGCGATCCTGGTGAGCGCGCTGGCCGACCGGCTGGCGGAGGCCTTCGCCGAGGCGCTGCACCGCAAGGTGCGCACCGAGCTCTGGGGCTATGCGCCGGACGAGACCTTCGACATCGACGCCCTTGTGGCCGAGACCTACCGGGGCGTCCGCCCGGCGCCGGGATATCCGGCCCAGCCCGACCACACCGAGAAGGCGACGCTGTTCAAGCTCCTGGGCGCTGAGGCGGCCACCGGCCTGGAGCTGACCGAGAGCTTCGCCATGACGCCAACGGCGGCGGTCTCGGGCCTCTATTTCGCGCACCCGGAGTCGCACTATTTCGGGGTGGGCCGGATCGACCGCGACCAGGTTGCCGACTATGCCAGGCGCAAGGGCTGGGACCTGAAGACCGCCGAGCGCTGGCTGGGGCCGATCCTGGCGTATGAGCCGGCGTAGGTTTGGCGGGTTCAGGTTAGCCACGATCCACACGAACCACACGAATGCACCGGTTGGGCGTGTGCGCGGAGAGCATCCCGAGCCAGTTCGTGTGGTTCGTGGTTCAAAGAGCCTGGGTCTTCGCGTTCTCGGGGAAGAGCGGACGTGGGAGATTTGCATGACGCGCTTGATTTGCGCCGCCCTGATCGCGGCATTCGCCAGCTCCGCCGCGCAGGCGCAGACGGTGGTGCTCGTGCGGCATGGGGAGAAGGCCGACCAGAGCGCCGACCCGGTGCTGTCGGCGGCCGGCGTTGAGCGCGCCGTGGCGCTGGCCCGCAGCCTCCCCGGGGCGACGTCGACGAGCTGCTGAGGCCCCTCGGCAGGTTGACGCGGGGGTACCCATTTTGGTTTTTCGGCAGTTCGCGTGATGTTCCGCCGCCTGCGAGCCGCCCCGCCTGCCCTTCGCGCGCCATCCGCGCCAGGAAGACGATCAGCCCGCGCCTGCTGCCCTGGCCCGCGCCCGTATGTTCATAGTTTGTTCCAAGACCTGCGGTCCGGCCAGGGACGACTTGACTCCTTCGTCCCGCGTGGGACCGTGACGCTTCGCCGAACGCCCCCAAGAGGAGGGGCGGCGGCTGGGAGGCAAGGCCATGCGGTGGGGCGTTTCGGTTCTGGGAATGGTGCTGGCGGCGGCGGTGGCCGGCCAGGTTCAGGCGCAACCGGCCAAGGCTTACGCCGCCCCAAGGACGGCCGATGGCAGGCCGGACCTGACCGGGGTGTGGTCCAACGCCTCGGTGACCAACCTGACCCGGCCGCCCGGCGTGCCGAAGCTGGCGGTGAGCCAGGCCGAGGCCGAGGCCCTGGTCAAGGCCAACCCGTTCATGCAGCTGATCGAGGCTGAGAACGGCCCGTCCGACGTGAACGACAAGCTGCTGGAGGATGGCAACAGCGACCGGGGCTACAACGCCTTCTGGATCGACCCCGGCAAGAGCCTGTCGTCGGTGAAGGGCGAGTTCCGCACCTCGTGGATCGTCGAGCCGGCCAATGGCCAGCTGCCCATGTCGGACGAGGGCCGCAAGCGGGCCCGCGACGCCCGGGCGGAACGGATGAAGGTGCTGTACGCGGGGCCCGAGGCCCTGCCGCTGCCGGAGCGCTGCCTGATCGGCTTCAGCGGCGCCGGCGGGCCGGGGATGCTCAACACCATCTACAACAACAACTATCAGATCGTGCAGACGCCGGGCGCGGTGATCATCGTGGTGGAGATGGTCCACGACGCCCGGGTGATCCCCATCGCCCGCGACCGGGCCTCTGCCCGGCATGGACCGGCGGCGATCGCGCCTTGGCTCGGCGACAGCGTCGGCTGGTGGGAGGGCGACACCCTGGTGGTGGAAACCGTCAATGTGAACCCGAAGCAGGCCAGCGCTGGCCCGGTCTATCTGAGCGAGAAGGGCCGCGTCACCGAGCGCTTCACCCGGGTGGCGGACCAGCAGATCTTCTATGAGTTCCAGGTGGAGGACCCGGTCTATTACACGCAGACCTGGAAGGCGGAGATGAGCCTCAACGGCCGCAGCGAGCAGGTCTATGAGTACGCCTGCCACGAGGGCAACTACGCCATGGCCGGCATCCTGGGCGGTGCGCGGTTGGAAGAATCCAAGGGGCTGACGCCCAGCCAGGGCCCCGGCATCTTCGGCACCCCGATCCCCAAGCGGGGCGGCGGGCAGGATTAGCGTTTCTTGCCGAGCTCGGCGGCGATGTCCTTGGTGAGGCGGCCGACCTTGCGGTGGGCTGCGGTGAGCTGGTCGCGGGTGACGCCCCAGCGCTTCATCCAGAACTCCATCGCCTTGCGCTCGGTAAGGTCCAGCCGCTCCTTGTCGATGAAGCCGCGCTTGTCCTTCAGTCCGGCCATGTCCGCCCCCGCTCCGTGGTGACCTAGTAGCCGTTATAGGGGCCCCGGCGATAGCCGCCGCGGGCCCAGTCCGGCAGGACTTCCCACACCCGGCGCATGTAGCGCTCGCCATAGTCGTCGCCCGCCCGCTGACGCTGCTCCTCATAGGCGGCGCGCTGCTGGGCGGCTTCGTCGGCGCGGCGGCGCTGGGCCTGGTAGGCGGCGTTCTGGCGCTCATTGTCCAAGGCGGCCTCGAGGCGTTCAGCGTCCAGGGCGACCCGCTGGCGTTCGGCCTCGGCGGTGGCGGCCTGGGCCTGGGCGGTCTGCAATTGCGCCTGGGCGATGGCCTGGGCGTGGGCTTGGGCCTCGGCGCGGGCCTTGGCTTCAGCGACGGCCGACTGGCGCGCGCGGGCCTGGCCGGCAGCCTGGGCGCCGCAGGTCTTCAGGTTGGGAATTTCCGCCTCGGCGCCGCTCAGGGAGCCGGCGACCGGCTCCTCCGCCAGCCAGGCGATCTGCAGCACAGCGCCCTTGCGCAGGGCCGCCTGGGTCAGGTCGCTGAGCACCAGCTCGCCCACGGTGGGGTCGGCGGTGCGCAGCATCAGGTTGGCGTAGGCCTTCTGGTTGATCCGGATCGACAGGAAGGCGCGCTCGGGGATGTCGTCCTTGGAGAACCGCAGCGCCACGCGGTCGCCGTCGGAGACCAGGGCCACGGGCATGATCGCGCCGGAGCGGCCGGTGAGCTCCAGCTCGATGCGGCAGGAGGCCTCCCCCGGGCTGATCAACCAGGCCAGCGGCGGGGCGGCCGGCGCGGGCGCGGCGGCGGCGGCTCCCGCCACGAGGACGGCCAGGGCGGCCATCGGACCAACGGTTCTCAGCACGACAGCTCCTCGCGGACACGCGGGCGAGAGGTTAGGCCCAGAAGCGTGGCAGTGGACAGAGGGCAGACGGTCGCGGGGGGCGGGGTCTCTTGGCGCCTCGCCAAGGCGAGGCATCCACGCTAGGGCAGGGCGATGGACCGCCCGCCCGCCTTGCGCCGCCTGATCGACCTGCCAGGGGTCGCGGACCTGGAGTACCGGGCGCTCTTGAAGCGCGAGTTCGCCGAGCCGCAGGCCCGCGCCGAACACCCGGAGATCGACGCCTGTTCGACAGCGATCTTTGGCCTGACCGCCGCCGAGGCGGAGGCTGTCGCCCGCCCGGCGGACTGGGACGGCGTTGAGGACAGGCCGATCGCGCAGCAGGTGGACGCCTTCGAGGCGGCCGGCTGGGACGTCACCGACGACAAGCGCCGGCCGCTCAGGGTGCTGGGCCACTTCAACCAGCAGCTCTGGCTGGCGATCCGCGGGGTGGCCGGCCAGCTGCCCTTCCTGCCGGACGACGACCGGCCCGACCCCTGGGGCGCCTCGCTGGCGGCCGAGGCCAAGAAATTCCGGCGACGCTAGGACCCCCGCGATGAAACCTCCCCCCAAGCGCTTCGCGGACCTGAAGCCCGCCCCCAAGCCCACCGGGGTCTATGCGCCGCCGACGCCCATGGTCTCGCGGCAGAAGCGGGCGAAGGTGCTGACCGCGGCCGAGCGCGCCGCATTCCTGGCCTCACGGCCGGACCTGAAGCCCAAGACCTGAGGCCCAAGGCCTGAGCCGGGCTGCGCCGGATTTCCCCGCGGGGTCCGGTTTGCTAGGGGTGGGTCCAGAGGGACCCCATGAAGCTTAAGCTCGCCACCATCGCCGCCGTGTCGTTGGGCCTGACCCAGGCCCAGGCGCAGACCCCGTCCCCGCAGCCGCCGGTGGAAAAGACCCAGGCGCCCGAGGACCAGGCGGTGAAGCCGCAGGAGGCCTCGTCCCGGCCGCCGGCGGCAACCGCGGCCGTGGCCACGGCCACCGCGCCCGCGGCGCCCGGCAAGCCGCCCAAGTGGGACGTCAACGCGCCCGCCGGCGCGGTGGTGCGCCAGACCCCGATCAATGTCGACGAAGGCACGTGGATGGACCTGGACGTCAGCCCGGACGGGCGGACGCTGGCCTTCGCGCTGCTGGGCGACATCTACGTCATGCCCATCGCCGGCGGGACGCCGCGCCGGGTGGCCGAGGGGCTGGCCTGGGAGGTGCAGCCGCGCTTCTCGCCGGACGGGCGCAGGATAGCCTTCACCTCGGACCGCGGCGGCGGCGACAATATCTGGATCATGAACGCCGACGGGGCGGACAAGCGCCAGGTGACCAAGGAGGACTTCCGCCTCCTCAACCAGCCTACCTGGAGCGCCGATGGCCGGTTCATCGCGGCCAAGAAGCACTTCACCACCGGGCGTTCCCTGGGGACCGGGGAGATCTGGCTCTATCACGTGTCCGGCGGCGGCGGCGTGGTGCTGGTCAAGAAGCCCAACGAGCAGCACCAGAAGGAGCTGGGCGAGCCGGTGTTCGCCCAGGACGGCAGGAGCGTCTTCTACACGCGCAACATCACGCCTGGCCCGATCTTCGAATACGCCCAGGACTCGAACACCGACCTGTTCAACATCGAGCGCTACGACCTGGACACCGGCGAGGTGACCACGGTGGCCTCCGGAGCCGGCGGATCGGTGCGCCCGACGCCCTCTCCGGATGGGACCAAGATCGCCTTCGTGCGCCGCGAGCGGACGCTGTCGAAGCTCTATGTTAAGGACCTGGCCTCCGGCGTGGAGCGCAAGGTCTATGACGCCCTCGACCAGGACGTGCAGGAGACCTGGGCGGTCACCGGCCTCTACCCCAACATGGACTGGACGCCAGACAGCAGGAGCATCGTCTTCTGGGCCGGCGGCAAGATCCGCCGGGTGGACGCCGACGGCTCAGGCGCGGCGGTGATCGCCTTTCGGGTGAACGACACCCGCGGCCTGATCGACGCGCCGCATCCGCAGGTGGTGGTCTCCCCGGACCGCTTCACCACCAAGATGGCGCGGTTCGCGGCGGTGTCGCCGGACGGCCGCCAGGTGGTGTTCGAGAGCCTGGGCAAGCTCTACCTTAAGGCCATGGCCGGCGGCGCGGCGCGGCGGCTGACCCGCGGCGACGAGGGCTTCGAGCTGCACCCCGCCTGGTCGCGGGACGGGCGGACGCTGGCCTTCGTGGGCTGGACCGACGCCGGACTTGGGCGCATCCGCACGGTGGCGGCGGGAGGCGGCGCGCCCCGCGACGTGACCCGCCAGCCCGGCCACTATGCGCGCCCGGCGTTCTCGCCCGATGGCAAGACGATCGTCTTCGAGAAGGGTTCGGGCGGCGCGCTCACCTCGCGCAGATGGTCAGAGAACCCGGGGGTCTATCGGGTGGCGACCGCCGGCGGGACGCCTGAGCGGGTGGCCCGCGACATGGCCTCGCCGCAGTTCGGCGCGGCCAACGACCGGCTGTTCATGATCGCCTCGGAGAAGGGCAAGCAACTGCTGGTCAGCACCGACCTGAACGGCGAGGCCAAGCGCACCCACGCCACCGGCGAACTGGTCACCGACTACGTGGTCTCGCCGGACGGGGCGTATTTCGCGTTCCGCCAGAACTACGAGGCCCTGGTCATGCCGCTGCTGCCCGGCGGCCAGGAGGTGGCGGTGGACCTGAAGGGCGGGCCGCTGCCGGTCACCAAGGTGAGCAGCGGCGGGGCGGACTGGATCCACTGGTCGCAGAACGGCGGGCAGCTCCACTGGAGCCTCGGCCCAACGGTCTATAGCGCCGCCAGCAATGCGTTCTTCCCGCAGGCCCCGGCGCCGGAGAATGCGCCGAAGTTCCAGCCGCCGACGACGGGCGTCCCGCTGGGCATGGAGGTGGCCGCGGACCGGCCTTCGGGGGTGGTGGCGCTCACCGGCGCGCGGATCGTCACCATGGCGGCCGCGGACGGCGGGATCATCGACGACGGGGTGATCGTGGTGCGCGACAACCGCATCGCCGCGGTGGGTCGCCGGGGCGAGGTGACCATTCCGGCGGGCGCACGCACCGTCGACGTGGCGGGCAAGACCATCATCCCGGGGCTGGTGGACGCCCACGCCCACGGCCCGCAGGGGGTGGACGAACTGGCGCCGCAGCAGAACTGGTCGCTGCTGGTCAACCTGGCGCTGGGCACGACCACCATCCACGACCCGTCGAACCGGGCCGCGGAGATCTTCACCGCCGCGGAGATGCAGCGCGCGGGGATAATCGTCGGCCCCAGGATCTTCTCCACCGGGGAAATCGTCTATGGCGCCAAGGCGGCCCGCAACTACGCGCAGATCGACAGCCTGGACGACGCCCTGGCCCACGTGCGGCGGCTGAAGGCCCAGGGGGCCGGCAGCGTCAAGAATTACAACCAGCCCCGGCGCGAGCAGCGCCAGCAGGTGGTGGAGGCGGCCCGGCGCGAGGGCATGCAGGTGGTGGCCGAGGGCGGCTCGCTGTTCGGCATGGACATGACCATCGTCGCCGACGGCAACTCCACGCTGGAGCACAACGTGCCTGTGGGGGTGTTCTACGAGGACGTGCTGAGCTTCTTCGCGGCCAGCAAGACCGCCTACACGCCCACCCTGGTGGTCAGTTTCGGCGGGCCGGCGGGGGACCCCTACTGGCGCCAGGCCACCGACGTGTTCGCCCAGCCGATCCTGGCGCGGCACACCCCGCCCACCCAGCTGATCGCCGCCAGCGCGCGGCGGGTGAAGGCGCCGGAGGGCGACTATGTGGACGACGACAACGCCCGGGAAGCCAAGAAGCTGGCCGATCGCGGGGTGCTGGTGTCCATCGGCGCCCACGGCCAGCAGGCGGGCATCGGGCCGCATTGGGAGCTGTGGTCGTTCGTGCGCGGCGGCATGACCGCCATGCAGGCGTTGCGGGCCGGCACCATCGTCCCGGCCCAGTCCCTGGGCATGAGCCGCGACATCGGCTCGCTGGAAGTGGGCAAGCTGGCCGACCTGGTGGTGCTGGACGCCGACCCGACCACCGACATCCGCAACAGCGAGAAGGTTCACCGGGTGATGCTGGGCGGCCGGATGTACGACCCCATGACCATGAACGAGGTGGTCACCGGAACCCGGGTGCGGGCGCCCTACTGGTGGGAGTGAGGCCGGTGAGCGGCGTTAGGTGCAATCGGGCCGCTGTGAGAGGCTGGCCGCAACAACAGGGGGAGACCAAGCGATGAGGATGCTCTTGATCGCGGCCGCGGCCGTGCTGGCGGCGGGGAGCGCGGCGGCGCAGCAGGCGGAGGCCTGGTATCCCTCCAAGTACGGCGCGGCCGACACCCTGGGCGCGGTGAACAACCTCTCGCAGGCCGGCGTGAAGCGGGCCGTGGGGCTGGTGAAGCAGGGCAAGGTCTATGCGCTGGGCATTCCCACCGGCCCGCAGAGCGCGGCGTTCGGAGAGCGGCGCTACACCGCCGAAATCTCGCCGGCGCCCGGCGTCGTGGTCGCCCCGGTAGGCGCCAGCCTGGTGACCGCCCACGATGAGAAGGTCACCACCAGCATGGGGATCGGCACCCAGATGGACGGGCTGGGGCACCTGGGCATCAACCACCGCTATTACAACGGCCTGACCAGCGCGGAGATGAACGTCGCCGGCGGGTTCAAGACGCTGGAGATGTCCAACATCCCGCCGATCGTCACCCGCGGCGTGCTGATCAACATGGCGCGCCATTTCGGCAAGCCGATGCTGGCCGCCGGCGAGGCCTTCAACAGGCCCGAGATCGAAGCCGCGATGAAGGCCCAGAAGGTGACCATCGGGCGCGGCGACGTGGTGCTGTTCCACACCGGCTGGATGGCGATGATGAGCAAGGACAAGGCGGCCTATTCCACCACCGAGCCGGGCCTGGGCGAAGGCGGCGCGCGGTGGCTGGCGAGCCTGGGAGTGGTGGCCATCGGCGCCGACACCATCGCGCTGGAGCCCCTGCCGTTCGTGCAGCCCGACCGGCCGTTCGTGGTCCACCAGACCCTGCTGGCCAAGCACGGCGTGCACATCCTGGAGAACATCAACACCGCCCCGCTGGCCGCGGACGGGGTGAGCGAGTTCCTGTTCGTCCTGGGCCAGCCGCGGTTCGTCGGCACCGTGCAACTGGTGGTGAACCCGATCGCGATACGCTAGGCGAGCAACCCATGGGCGGCGATCCGCAAGGCGTCTTTGTATTGCGGGTCGAGGCCGTGGCGGGGCCGGACAATTCCGAGCCGGACGGGCGGCGCCATGCGATCCTGGTGTTCGCGCTAGCGGCGACGCCCGAGGCCGCGGAGGCGGTGGCGCGGGCCGGGCTCGATCAACGCGGCTGGATCGACACCCGGGTGCTGTCGAGCGGCGAGATAACCGACGAGGATGCGGTTCCGCAGGACCTGCGCGGCGCGATGGCGCGGGCCAAGGCCAGCGGCTGCGCGCTGATCGTCTATGAGGCGCCCTGAGGCCGCCGCATTACCGCGAATTATCTAGGCAGGGGGACCGGGTCGCGACAGAACGCCGGTGACCGCCGCAAGGAGTTCGCCTGGTGATCGCCGCCCTCGCCGCCGCCGGAGCCTTGCTGGCGCCTGCATCCTCCATGCAGCTTCCGCCTCTGCCGCCGATCCGCCGCGATCCGCAGGTGACCTATGTGGACCGCCAGGGTGCGGTGCTGGGGGTGCGCGGCGGCCGCTACGCCCCGCCGGTGGACCTTGCCAAACTGCCAGCCCATGTGCCCGCCGCCTTCGTGGCCATCGAGGACCGCCGCTTCTACGAGCACACCGGCTTCGATCCGGTGGGCATCGCCCGCGCCATCATGGTCGGCGTCGGCGAGGGCCGGGCGACGCAAGGGGCGTCGACGATCACCCAGCAACTGGCCCGCAACCTCTATCTGACCTCCGACCGCACGGTGGAGCGCAAGGCCCGCGAGGTGCTGCTGGCCGTGCAGCTGGAGCAGACCTATTCCAAGCGGCAGATCCTGTCGCTGTATCTGAGCCGGGTCTATTTCGGCTCTGGCGCCTATGGGCTCGAGGCGGCCGCGCAGCGCTATTTCAACAAGCCCGCGGCGCGGCTGAGCGTGATGGAGGCGGCGACGCTGGCCGGGGTGCTGAAGGCGCCCACCGAGTACAATCCCGCCCTGCAGCCGGAGCGCGCCGCCGCCCGCGCCCGGCTGGTGCTCAACGCCATGGTGGAGACCGGCGCGATCAGCCCATCCGAGCGGGCCAAGGCCCTGGCCAAGCCGGTGAACGCCCGGCGCAGCGCCACCACCGCGCCGGCGCAGTACTTCGTCGACTGGCTGGACGGCCAGACCCGCACCCTGGTGGGGACGCCGAAGCAGGATCTGATCGTCGAGACCACTCTGGACCTGGGGCTGGAGACCGCGGCGGCGGACGCGGCGCGGACCACGGTGGACCGGCACAGGGCGCAGGGCGCGCGGCAGGCGGCGCTGGTGGCGGTGGACGGGCAGGGCCGGGTGCGCGCCATGGTGGGCGGGGTGGACTATGGGCTGAGCCCCTACAACCGCGCGGCCGATGCGCGGCGCCAGGCTGGATCGGCCTGGAAGCCGTTCGTCTATCTGGCGGCGCTGGAGGCGGGCCGCACCCCCGACATGATGGTGGTGGATGAACCGCTGACCATCGGACGCTGGTCGCCGCGCAACTATTCGGAGGAGTATCTGGGCGAGATCACCCTGGAGCGGGCGCTGGCGCAGTCGGTGAACACGGTGGCAGCCCGGCTGGCCGACGAGGTCGGGCGCGGCCAGGTGGCCGGCGCGGCCAGGCGGATGGGGATCACCTCGCCGATCAATGTGGAGCCGGCCATGGCGCTGGGCACCACGCTGGTCTCGCCGCTGGAGATGGCCCAGGCCTATGCGGGGTTCGCCAACGGCGGCCAGCGGGTGGCGGCCTATGGGGTGGAGCGTATCCGCACCAGCGGCGGGGCCGTGGTCTACCAGCGCAAGCCTGCGCCCCTGGCCCAGGCGGCGGCAAACCCGCCGCTCAGCGACCTCAACCGGATGCTGCGCGCGGCGATGGTCTCGGGGACCGGCGCGCGGGCGGCGATCCCCGGCTACGACCTGGCCGGCAAGACCGGCACTACCTCGGACTACAAGGACGCCTGGTTCGCGGGCTACACCGGCGGCTTCGCCACGGTGGTCTGGATGGGCCGCGACGACGCCCAGCCCATGGGCCCGATCACCGGGGGCGGGGCGCCGGCGGAGATGTGGCGGGCGTTCATGGTCACCGCCCTGAAGCGCATCCCGGCGCGGGCCATTCCGCCGGGGCCGCCGGCCCCGCCGCCCGCCGTGGCGGTAGAGGCGCCGGCCCCGACGCCGGTGGCTGCGGCGCCCGTCGGCTAGTGTTAAGCTTCATCAACAACCGCTCGAGGGGAGATGCGACATGGCTCGCAATCTGATGGTTTCCGTGGTTTCGGCGCTGGCGTTCGCGGTGGTCGGCGCAGCCGTCGCCCAGCCGGTCCCGGCCAACATCACCGCCGCCCTGGCGGACCCGGCCCGGCCCGCGGCCGACACCGCCCGGGACGCGGCGCGCAAGCCCGGCGAGCTCATCGCCTACGCCGGCGTGAAGCCCGGGGACAAGGTGGCCGACTTCATCATCGGCGGCGGCTACTTCACCCGCATCCTGGCCGCGGCGGTGGGGCCGAACGGCCGGGTCTATGCCTACCAGCCCGACGAGTTCATCAAGTTCCAGGCGAGCTACGCGACCAACCTGAAGACGGTGGCGGCGGCCTACAAGAACGTCACGCCCCTGGACGCCAGCCTGCAGGCCCTGGACCTGCCCGACGGCCTGGATCTGGTGTTCACCGTGCAGAACTACCACGACCTGCACCTGAAGCCTTTCCCCGCCACTACGGCGACCACGGTCAATGCGGAGATCTACAAGTCGCTGAAGCCCGGCGGGGTGTTCCTGGTGGTCGACCACGTGGCCAAGGCGGGCTCCGGCCTGGCCGCCGCGGACAGCCTGCACCGCATAGACCCGGCCCTGCTGCGCCAGGAAGTGGAGGCCGCGGGGTTCAGGTTCGAGGGCGAGAGCCAGCTCCTCGACCTGCCGTCCGACCCGCTCACCGCCAACGTCTTCGACCCGGCGATCCGCGGCAAGACCGACCAGTTCGTGATGAAGTTCAGGAAGCCGGCCTAGACCCTTTCCGGTTCAAGTGGAATCACTTGAGCCGGATAAAAAGGGTCTATCTTCGAAAGTTTGGAGCGTGACGGACGCCGAAACCGGTGTCCACTTTCGGCTGTCACGCTCTAACCGACAGCCGGCGCCGGCGCATCCCCAGGGCTGCGGCGGCGGCGAGCGCCATCAGCACCAGGCCGTCGGCGCTGGGCGAGACGATCCAGCCGGCGGCGCCGGTGAGCACGGCGCCCGAGGCGAACACCGCGCCGGCGGAGACGTTGAAGGCGCCGTGCAGGGCCGCGGCCACCCAGACCGAGCGGGTGGCCAGGAACACCTCGGTGAACAGCAGCTGCAGGGCTACCACCCCCACCGCCAGGCGGACCAACAGGGTGGCGGGCGCCTCGTCGGTGTAGAGCGTCAGCCGGTCGATGAACGGCAGGTGCCAGGTGAACCAGACGGCGGCGGCGAGCGCGATGGTCGCCCAATAGCCGGCGCGGGAGAGCAGCGCCGGCAGCAGGTATCCGCGCCAGCCGACCTCCTCCAGGGTGCTGGCCACCAGGGCCGAGACGGAGAGGGTGACGAAGACGGCGGGGGCAAGCGCGGGGCCTTGTGGAAACCCCAGGCCGCCGGTGGCGAGGCCCAGCCCGGTGACCGCCGCAACCACCACCACCGCGCCCACGACCGCCAGGGCGGCGGCGCGCAGCACCGCGGGGTCGAGACGGAACACGCGCCCGCCGCGCCTGGCGGGGTCCAGGCGGCTCCAGGCCAGGCCCGCGAGCGCCGGGACGAGGATCCAGGCGAGCTGGCCCAGGGGCTGGTCGGCGGGCAGGCCCACGGCGTTCTCAACCGATCGGGCGGCGAAGGCCACGGCCAGGACCAGGACGGCGAAGCTGAGCGGCCAGGCGAGCGGCATGAGGTGTCTCCGGCCACGGCGCGGCGGCGCCTACTTGTTCAGGCTTTGCTCCACCCAGTCGAGGCGCTGGGCGAGATGGCGGTCGCGGACCTTGGCGCCGTCCACCCCGAACTCGATGGAGGGCTCGCGGGGCTGGGCGTAGCGGGGCCAGGCGACCCCGCCGGCCGCGCCCGGATCGCCGGACCTGGCGAAAGCCGCCCAGTAGGCGTTGACCGATCGGGAGATGGCCGCGTCCTCAGGCGCGAACTTCTGCAGCGGCCCGCCGAACACATAGCGGATCTCGTCGGTGTGCCGCGCGCCCAGGGCCGTGGCGCGCTTGTCGGCGGGCACATAGGAGAAATAGTACAGCCAGGTGGGCTGGCCGGCCCGGGCGTGGATGCGGGCCAGGTTGCGGTCGGGCTCGGTGATGTACTGGGCGGTGGCCAGGTCGTTGATGATCTGGATCTTGTTGCCGGCGCCGGTGGGATCGTAGGCGGCCATCAAGGCGTCGCGGCCCTCGGTGATCGCGTCGAGCTGGGCGGGCTGGGGCCTAAACAGGCTGGCCTCGTTGGAGTTGCCGCCGATGACCAGCGGGATGCGCGCCTGGCGCCCGGCGGCGAAGCCCTCGGCGATGGGCCGGGCGATCAGCTTGCCGTCGAGGATGGGCCCGGGCCGACCGGGGCCGGTGATCGGGCCGGTGACGGGCATGGCGGAGAGCGGCAGCCTGCGCAACGCCGCGGCGGCCTGCGGACCCTCGCCCTCGACCCCGGCGGAGGCGGCGACTTTCAGGCCGCCGGCCTCGGCGACCTTCAGCGGGGTTGGCTGGTGGCGGGCGAAGCCGGACTCCGAGATCGCCTTGTGGAACAGCCCCTTCGCTTCGGGGGAGAGCATCAGGTAGAGCACCGAGATGCCGCCGGCGGACTCGCCGAAGATGGTCACGTTCCCGGGGTCGCCGCCGAACGCAGAGATGTTGTCGCGCACCCACTGCAGGGCGGCGATCTGGTCCATCATCCCGTAGTTGCCGGCGGGGCCTTCCCGGGTCAGCGCCGGGTGGGCGAACCAGCCAGCGCGGCCCAGGCGGTAGTTGAGAGTGACGGTGACCACGCCCTTCTTCGCGAACTCGGCCCCGTCATGCTCGGCGCCGAAGCCGCGCTCGGAGGAGCCCAGGACGTAGGCGCCGCCGTGGATCCAGACCATCACCGGCAGCCTGGCGCCCGGCTTGGCGTCCGTGGGGCGGGTGACGTTGAGGTAGAGGCAGTCCTCCACCTTGGTGCAGTCATTGCCGGCCTTGGCGCCATCGCGCACGCCGCTCCAGGCGGCGGCCCTGGCGGGGGGGCGCCAGCGCAGGGCGTCCACCGGCGGGGCGGCGAAGGGGATTCCCAGGAAGCGGGTGACCCCGGCCTCGCTGACCCCGCGCACCTCGCCCTGGCGGACCTTGGTCACCGGGCCAGCGGCGGTCTGGCTGAAGGCCGGCGCGGAGACCGTGAAGGCGGCGAGCGCGGCCGCGGCGATCAAGGCGCGTTTCGAGAGCATGGAATTCCCCAAAGGACAGCCCGGTCTGGCGCCGGAGCTTGGCCCATGGTCCACGCGACGGTCGCGCCTGTAAAGGCGCAGGGCTACCCGTCCTCAAGATCGAACACGAAGCGGTCGTGCTCGGGGCTGAGGCAGGCGCGGTCCACCGGGGCGGCGGGGTTGGCCAGGAAGGCGCGGACCATGCGGCGCGCGCAGGCGCTGCGGCCGGAGACTCCGTGGGTGGTGTTGGGGATGACCACGAACTGCCCCCGGGAGAACCGCTTCGCCGCGGCCTCGGCGATGTGCGGCGGGCAGCCGGGGTCGATCTCGGCGGCCAGGAACAGGGCCGGGATCGAGCTGGTCACCGGGCGCTGCTCGAGGGGATCGGCGGGGCCCACGGGATAGGCGCGGCAGACGTCGAAGTAGCGCTGCATGGAGGCCACCAGCAGGCCCGCGATCGGGTCGCCCGCGGCGCCGGCCGCCACCGCCGCGCGGTCCTCGAAGGGAAACTCCTCCTTGCACAGATGGGTCAGGTGCTGGGCCTCCGCGTAGCCGCTGCGCTCGGCGATGCTGGCGTCCAGCAGGCTCATGTCGCCGCGGATGATCTTGGCCAGGTCGCGGGGCAGGGCGCGGGCGCCCTCGGCGCTGTAGGCGGCCTCCATGAGGAAGCCGCCCAGGTCGTCGGCGGCGTAGGTCCGGCCGGCCTTGACGAAGGGTTTGGCGAGCCAGCCGCGGGCCAGGGCGGCAAAGTCAGCTTCAAGGGTCGGGTGCTTCGCCCGGCAGGCGGCGTCGGCCTGGCACTTGGCGAGGATCAGGCGCACGGCGTCGGCGACCATCTTCGGGCCGCCGTCGGCCCACTTGGCTTCGGGCGACCAGGGGCTGTCCATGACCACGGCGCGGACGCCCTCGACGGCGTGGGTGAGGATGGCGAACTCGATGCGCACCCCATAGGAGCCGCCCACGAGGTCGAAGGCGCCGATCCCCAGGGCGCGGCGCAGGTCGGCCACGTCGCGGGCCACCTCGGCGGCGTTGTAGCGGGAGAGGTCCACGCCGGCGGCCACATGGCGCTGGGCGCAGGCCACGAGGCTGTCGGCGGCGGCCTGGGACAGGGGACCGGCGTCGGTGAGGTCCACCCGGCCGCAGTCCAGCGAAGGCGCGGACACCCCGGCGCCCCGCTGGTCGAAGTAGATCCAGTCCTGGTCGATGGCGATCATCTCGCGGGCCGCGGGGCTGCGCAGCGTCCGAGGCAGGCCGGAGAGGACGCCGCCGCCCGGTCCGCCGTGCAGGTAGATCACCGGCGGCAGGCCGGCCTTGGGCGCCAGGGCGCGGACGATGGCCACCGGCAGGGCGACGCGGCGGGCGCCCGCCTGGCCGCGGCTCTCGTCGACGGCGAGCACGCCACAATCGACCTTGTGGGCCACGCCGGTGAAATCGCCGGCGCAGGGGCCGGGGGTGAACACCGACGGCGCAGCCTGGGCCTGGGCGGCGAAGCCCAGGACGGCGGCGGCGGCGAGGCCGGCCGCAACGAACGCTTGCAACATATTGGGTCCCCGGTAGAGAGCGCGACAGCATGCCGATTCCGCGGGGGCCCGCCAGCGGCGGCTTGAAGAATGCGGCCGGCCATGCGAGGTCGCGGCGCATGAGCGACACCCCTCCCGACCGGCTCTCGACCAATCCGTCCAGCCCCTACTACGACGCCGATATCCTGGCGCGGAACGTGGGCGTGCGGTTCAAGGGCCAGGACAAGACCAACGTCGACGAGTACTGCGTCAGCGAAGGCTGGGTGCGCCTGAGCGTTGGCGCCACCAAGGACCGGCACGGCAATCCGCTGACCGTCAAGCTGTCCGGCCCCGTCGAGCCCTACTACCGCAACACCTGAGGCCGGGCGTCCGCCGCGGCGACAGGCCGCAGCGGGTGCGACGCGAAAACGCCACGCTTTCTCAACCCCGCGATGGGAGAACATCGGTCGGGCTGGGGGATTCGCATGTTCGACCTGACCATTGTCGCCGTGGGCGGCCTATGGCTCCTGGAAGACGACCGGGAGGGCAAGCTGGGCGCCTACGCCAGCCGGGCCGAGGCCCTGGCCGCGGCCGGGGACTTCGCCCGCGTGGACGACGAACCCCGCATCGTCCTGGTCCAGGACCAGTCCGGCGAGTGGGACGAGACGGTGGTGGAGCCGACGGCCTACCACTGAGGCGGCCCATCTTGACCTTGATCGCCTGAATTTCTGAGATAGCAGCGGGATGGTGGCTGCGGCGCTCGGGCCGCCGTCAGTCCTGCGCCGCGTGCAAAGCGCCACCTCCATTACCAACCGTTCAGGTATTAACTCGTCGTAATATTGTGAATTCTAGGTCATTACACCGTATTCACGGGACTTCAGCCTAGTCCGCAAGTATTCACTCCCTCACCGGCGGACGTGATCCCGCCTCAAGCATTCGAAACTCACGAGGGACTGACATGACCAATTTCGCTTCCCGCATCGCCGGCGCCGCCACCCTGGCCCTCGCCGTCCTGCCGCTCGCCGCGATCGCCACGGCCTCGCAAGCCGCCCCGGCCCGCGTGGTGATCGGCGACCTGAACCTGACCACGGAAGAAGGCCTCACCACCTTCAACCGGCGGGCCCGCCTGGCGGCCACGGACTACTGCAGCGGCATTCATGGCCTGACCGCCCGCGCATCCTGCCGCAGCGGCGTCCGCGTCGAACTCCAGGAAAAGATGGTCACGATCCGTCAGGCGCGCCTGGCCGACCAGACCAAGACCCTCGCCGCCCGCTAACTCTCCCAATCAGTGTGGGCGTGCGTCGGGCCCGCGACCTCCAGCCGAGGTCGCGGGCCCTCTCTTTCGGCTAGGCCGCGTCGACCAGGACGATCTCGGCGTCCTCCAGGGCGGTGATCTTGAGGGTGTCCTCGTCGTGGATGGCTGCCCCGTCGCGGGCCTCAAGCCGCACGCCATTGACCTCGACCGAGCCCGAGGCGGGCACCAGATAGCCGTGGCGTCCGGCGCCGATGGGATACTCCGCGGTCTCGCCGGCCCGGATCGTGGCGCCCACCACCCGCGCGTCGGTGCGGATCGGCAGGGCGTCGGCGTCACCGTCGATCCCGCTGGCCAGCGTCACGAACCTGCCGGCGCGGTCGTCCTTGGGAAACGGCCTGGCGCCCCAGGAAGGCTCGCCGCCGCGCCGGTCGGGCTCAATCCAGATCTGGAACAGCGTCGTGGTGTCGGACTCCATGTTGTACTCGGCGTGGCGGATGCCGGAGCCCGCGCTCATCACCTGCACGTCGCCGGCCTCGGTGCGGCCCTGGTTGCCCAGGCTGTCCTGGTGGGTGATCGCGCCGGTGCGGACATAGGTGATGATCTCCATGTCGGCGTGCGGGTGCGGCGCGAAGCCGGAGCGCGGGGCGATCTCGTCGTCGTTCCACACCCGGATCGAACCCCAGCCCATGTTCTTGGGATCGTAATAGCCGGCGAAGGAAAAGTGGTGACGGGCCTTCAGCCAGCCGTGGTCGGCGCCGCCGAGGCTCGCGAACGCTCTGCGCTCGATCATGACGCGGGTCCCTCAAAGGTCTGCGCCGCCGCGCGGCGCCTTGCCCCGCTAAGATAGGACGCTGCGGCGCAGGGCAAACCCGCCTGGGCGCACAAGATTGCTTCCGATCCGCAGATAATGTCGAACCCGCGCCCTTCATTTCCCGTCCAGCCAAGCTTGGCCATAGCGGTCTGAGGGATGAATGGAGGCTGAGCGTGCGACAAGCGGGCGCACCTGGGAGGACCCACTCGCACTTGTTGCATTAACCACATCCAGTTTAACGCAGAGGTTGTAGCGAATGGGGTAAGCATGAAGTTTGAAGTGGTCGAGAACGCCGGAGAGTGGATCGTCCAGCACGAGGGCGAGGAACTCGGCCGTTTCCTCGAGCAGGATCTGGCGCTGAGCCATGTCGCCGACCGGTTGCGGGAGGCCGATGTCAGCAACGCCGGCGCCTCGCTGTCGGTCCGCTACCAGGCACGTCGATAAGCAGTTTATGTAGACTAGTCGACATTACTGGTAACCCCGCAGCGGGTCCTTCCGACTTACAACCGTCCCCAAGTCATCGGAAAGGCGCGAAAAAGCCAAGGCTGACGCGGTCTTTACTGAATTCTTCAGATTCTCTTTGGCGGCCGCCGCAATCCGGCGCATGTTTAAGGTGGCGGTTGACGATCGGGTCGATGGCCACGCCTGAGAGACCAGCGATGCCCTTCTTCTGCTACGTTCACCGCACGGGCGGCGGTGTGCCCCACTTCGAGGTGCTGCCGGACATGCCGCGCGCCGCCGCCATACAGCGCGCCGCCGATCTGCTGGCCCAGCGACCGGACGGCGAGCGCGCCGAACTGTGGGAAGGCGAGGAGCTGGTGTTCACCCTGGCGCAGGGCCAGGACGCGGACCTGCAGGTCGCCCAGGCGAGCTAGACGCGCATTTCGAAGTAAGCCGTGCCGCTGCCGGCCGTGTGGCCGAGCATGACGATGCGGAACGTGGTCGCGTTCTCCAGCTTCAGGGCGCATTCGCCCTCGCGGAACGCCTCTTCGGCGGTTTCCGGCGTGGCTGTGAATGAGCCGCGCAGCCGCAGGGGGCCGAGCCTAAGGGTCGCCGGGTCGCCAAGGATCTCATACTCCACGGGGATGGCGGCGCTGCGGTAGGACAGCTCGCCGGTTCCGGGGAAGGCGGGCAGTTTCTTGCGGGCGTGAGCCATCCGGTCTCCTCGTCACTGTGGAGACATGGGAACGGCTGAGGCGAAGGTTCGATCCCTCGCCTCCGCACGAAAATCCGGCCCAGCCGTTTTGGACCGGGTCGCGCTCATCACTCAAACCGCTATGGACTCACTCCTTCAACAAGGGGAACGTGACGCGGGTTCCGCCAACGGGGGTTGGCGAACTCGTCCCAACAGTTAGCCGGGTGCGCATGGATCTGAACAACCGCTTCCTTGATGATCTGTCGGCCGAGGATTTGCGGCGGCTGCGGCCGCACCTGCACACCGTCGAACTCGCCCGCGGCCAGGTGCTGGACGAGCCGGAGACCCGGGTCTCCGGCGTCTATCTGCCGGTCAACTGCATCATCTCGGTGATCACGGTGATGAACAACGGGGCCCAGGTGGAGACCCGCACCATCGGCTGCGAAGGCGGCTACGGCCTGTTGCACGCGCTGGGCTCGCCGGTGGCCTATGAGCGCATGGAAGTGCAGCTGGAAGGCCGCGCCTGGCGCCTTGCGCTGGCCGCCCTGGCCGCCGCCGCCGCCGACAGCCGCAGCCTGACCGACGCCATCGTGCGCGACGGCCAGGCGACCATCCTGCAGGCGACGCAATCGGTGGCCTGCAATGTGCTGCATTCGGCCGAACAGCGCCTCTGCCGCTGGATGCTGCTCACCCACGACCGGGTCCGCGATGACGTCCTGCCGCTGACCCAGGAACAGCTGGCGACCAAGCTGGGGGTGCAGCGCACTACAGTGACGGCGGTGGCCTCGCAACTGCAGGCCCGGGGACTGATCTCCTATTCCCGCGGCAAGATCCGGGTGCTGGACCGACCGGCGATCGAGCGCTGCGCCTGCGAATGCTACGCGGCGATCCAGCGCGGCGTGGCGATGATCGTGGACTAGGCGAGACGCGCGCATCGCCCCCGGCTTGCGGCCACGCCCGAATGCGGGCCTCATCGGTCTGTGCAGTGAGAGGCCGCAGCGCTTGACCATTTTGCGATCGCTGAGCGTGCGGGTGCTATTGGCGCTGATCGCGGGTCTGGCCCTGGGCGCGGCGGCTCAGACCTACGGCGGCGAGGGCGCGCGCCGGCTGATCGCGGGCGTCGAGGCGGTGGGCGGCCTGTGGCTGAATGCGCTGCGGATGACCGTCGTCCCGCTGGTGTTCGCCGTGCTGGTGACCGGCATCGCCTCGGTGGCCGACGCGGCCGCGACCGGCAAGCTGGCGGCCCGGGCGACGATCTGGTTTGCGGCCCTGCTGGTGGTGGGCTGCGGCTTTACCCTGGCCTTCAACCACGGGTTCTATGCGGTGTGGCCGGTGAGCGAGGCGGGCGCGGCCGCCCTGCGGGCCGGCGCCCAGGCGCCGGACGCCACGGCCATGGCCAGCGCCACACTGGGTGACTGGATCCGCAGCCTGGCGCCGGCCAATCCGCTGAAGGCCGCGGCGGAGGACGCCATCCTGCCGCTGGTGGTGTTCGCCACCTTCTTCGGCTTCGCCATCACGCGGCTGCCGCAGGCCCGCGCGTTGCAGCTCACGGAGTTCTTCCGGGCGGTGGGCGACGCCATGATCCAGATCGTGCGCTGGGTGCTGTGGGCCGCGCCGCTGGGGGTGTTCGCCCTGGGCCTGGGCGTGGGCCTGCGGGCCGGGTTCGGGGCGGCCGGGGTGCTGGCGCAGTACATTGTCGCGGTGGTGGCCTCCAACCTGGGGATCACGGTGCTGGCCTTCGTCCTGGCGGTGGTGGTCGGACGGGTCCCGCTGATCCGCTGGACACGGGCGGTGTCGCCGGTGCTGGTGGCGGCCTTCGCCACCCAGTCGTCGCTGGCCTGCCTGCCGGCGATGATCGAGCGGACCCGCGACGAGCTGGGCATCAGCCCGCGGGTCACCGACCTGGTGCTGCCTCTGGCGGTGGCGGTGTTCAGGCTGACCAGCCCGGTGGCCAACCTGGCGGCGGCGATCTTCGTGGCCCAGATCTACGGCCTGGCGCCCTCGGCCGTGCAGTACGCGGGGGCGGTGTTCGTGGCCCTGGCGGTCAGCGTCGGCTCCGTGGGCCTGCCGGGGCAGGTGTCGTTCTTCGCCAGTGTGGCGCCCATCTGCCTGGCATTGGGCCTGCCGCTGGAGCTGCTGCCGATCCTGCTGGCGGTTGAGGTGGCGCCCGACATCTTCCGCACCGTGGGTAATGTGGCCGGCGACATGTCGGTGACCACCATCCTGGGGCGCAACCGGTCCGAAGCCACCGATGCGGCGCCTCGCGCAGCCTGAGGGAATCCGGCAAGGTCCGGCCGCATGAGCAACGAACCTTTTTTCCGCATCCAGGGGACGCATTACGTCCCCACCCCCGCCAGCCGCGGCCCGTGGGACCCGAATTCCCTGCATGGGCGGGTGATCGTCGGCCTGCTGGGCCACGAGATCGAGCGCCTGCATGGCGCCCCGGAGTTCATGCCCGCGCGCCTGACCGTGGACATGTACCGCCTGCCGGACCTGTCTGCGGTGGAGGTGACCACCCGGGTGGTGCGAGAAGGCCGGCGGATCAAGGTGATCGACGCGGAGTTCATCTCCGGCGGGGTGAGCGCCGGGCGCGCCACCTGCCAGCTCCTCAAGCGCACGCAGAATCCGCAGGGCACGGTCTGGAAGCCGGAGCCGTGGAGTGCGCCGGCGCCGGCCGACATCGACCCGCCGGAAGACAAGCGCTCCGGCATGGGCGGGATGTGGGCCATGCGGCCGATCTCCGGCGGCTTCGGCGTGGTGGGGCAGAAGCGCACCTGGATGGCCGAGGTGCGCGAGCTGGTGGAGGGCCGCCCGCTGACCCCGTTCGTCCGCGTGGCGGTGGCGGCGGACTTCGCCAGCCCTTTCGCTCACGCCGGCGACAAGGGGCTGGAGTTCATCAACTCCGACGTGACGGTCTATCTGCACCGGGAGCCGCGCACGCAGTGGCTGGGCTTCGAGGTGATCAGCCATGGAGCCACCGACGGCGTCGCGGTGGGCGACTGCCGGCTCTACGACGAAGACGGGCCGATCGGCTCGGCCAGTTGCGCGGCGCTGGCGCAACGGCGTCTGCAGTAGCAGAGTGTCGCCCAAGGACCCGCCACAGGGTCCAAGGGAGGTGTCGATGAAATTCTTCAGGCTGTTGGGTGCGGCGTTGGCCGCCGTGGTGCTGGCCGGTGCGCCGGTGGCGGCGCAGCCGCGCAATCCGCTGGAGGCCTATGTGGCCCGGCCGGACCCGACCTTCGCCTGGAAGGTGGTGGGGCCGATTTCCGGGCCCGGCTACCACGGGGCGGTGCTGGAGATGACCTCGCAGACCTGGCTGAGTCCCAAGGAAGTCGATCGCTCGGTGTGGAAGCACTTCGTGACCGTGGTGGTCCCCGACAAGGTGGCCCACGACAAGGCGCTGTTGTTCATCGGCGGCGGCGACAATGAGGACCCGGCGCCCACCAAGCCCGCCGACCGCTCCGCCAAGATCGCCGTGGAGACGAGCTCCGTGGTGGTGGAGCTGGGCCAGGTGCCGAACCAGCCGCTGCGCTTCACCGAGACCCCCGACAAGGCGCGCTTCGAAGACGACATCATCGCCTATCAGCAGGCGAAGTACGCCAAGAGCGGAGACCCGAACCAGATCCTGCGCCTGGCCATGGTCAAGAGCGGGACCGCGGCCATGACCGCCGTCCAGCAATACATGGCCAGCGAGGCCGGCGGGCGGGTGAAGCTGAACGGCTTTGTGGTGGCCGGGGGCTCCAAGCGGGGCTGGACCACCTGGCTGGTGGGGGCGCTGGACAAGCGCGTGGTGGCGATCATGCCGATCGTCATCGACGTGCTGAACGCCGACGCGGTGACCCGCCACCACTGGCAGGCGCTGGGCTATTTCTCGCCGGCGCTGGAGGACTATGTGAACCACGGGATCATCCCGGGGATGATGGGCACGCCGGCGCTGAAAGCGCTGCGCGATTTCGAGGACCCCTATTCGTACCTCGGCCGGGCGTCGCTGCGGATGCCCAAGTACATCATCAACGCCTCCGGCGATGAGTTCTTCCTGCCGGACAATTCGCAGTTCTACTGGGACGCGGTGCGCGAGGAAAAGCGCCTGCGCTATCTGCCCAATTCCAAGCACAACACGTCGGGCACCGACATCGCGGAGAGCATGATCGCCTGGTACGGCTCGGTGCTGAACGGCACGCCCCGGCCGCGCTATTCCTGGACCCGCCGTGGCGACCAGATCGTGGTGCGCGCGGCCCAACGGCCGCGGGAGGTGCTGCTGTGGCAGGCCACCAACCCCAAGGCCCGGGACTTCCGCGTCGACACCATCGGCAAGGCCTATACCAGCACGCGGCTGCTGCCGCGCCGGGACGGGACCTATGTGGCCAACCTCGTGAAGCCCGCCAGCGGCTTTACCGCTTCGTTCGTGGAGCTGAGCTTCGACAGCGGCGGCAACTATCCGTTCAAGTTCACCACCGAGGTGGTGGTGACCCCCAACACCCTGCCCTACGACTGGAAGGACGCCCGGCCGATCACCAAGCCCGCCGACTAGGCTGAACCTGAGACCGGATCGCGCCAGGCGGCTGTTTCGCCGCAGGCCCGCCTGCACTAGGGAAGGGCGATGTTCGCACCGCTCGCCCGACCCGAGGTCCAGGCGCTCCGCGTCTCGCAGATCCGCGAGGTGGCCAATTCGGCGCTGGGCCGCAGCGATGTGCTGGCGTTCTGGTTCGGCGAGTCCGACCAGCCGACGCCGGCGTTCATCCGCGATGCAGCGGCCGAGGCGCTGGGCGAGGGGCGGACCTTCTACACCCACAACCTGGGCCGGGCAGACCTGCGCGACCAGCTCAGCGCCTACCTCAGCGGCCTGCACGGGCGCGACATCCCGGTGTCGCGGGTAGCGGTCACCAACTCCGGGGTCAGCGCCCTGATGCTGGCCGCCCAGGCGGTGGTCAGCCCCGGCGACCGGGTGGTGGTGGTGACCCCGGTGTGGCCCAATGTGGCGGAGATACCGCGCATCCTGTCGGCGACGCTGGCGACGGTCTCGCTGCAGCCGGACCAGGGCCGCTGGCGGCTGGACCTCGACCGGCTGTTCAACGCCCTGACCCCGGACACCCGGGCGCTGTTCCTCAATTCCCCGAACAATCCCACCGGCTGGACCCTGCCGGCGGAAGACCGCGCCGCGGTGCTGGCCCGCTGTCGGGACCTGGGGATCTGGCTGGTGGCCGACGACGTCTATGAGCGGCTGAACTTCGGGCCAGAGGCCTCGGCGCCGTCGTTCCTGCCCCTGGGCGACGACGGCGACCGGCTGATCAGCGTCAACAGCTTCTCCAAGGCCTGGCGGATGACCGGCTGGCGGCTGGGTTGGATGGTCGCCCCGCCGGCGCTGATGGACAGCCTCGGCGTGTTGCTGGAGTACAACACCTCCTGCGCCCCGGACTTCATCCAGGCCGCGGCGGTGGTGGCGCTGCGGGACGGTGAACCGCACATGGCCGGCCTGCGGGCGGAGCTGGCCGCGGCCAAGGACCAGGTGCTGGGGGCGTTGCGCCAAATGCCCGGGGTCGAGGCGCCGGAACCGGACGGCGGCATGTACGCCTTCTTCCGGATCGATGGGTGTGCGGACTCCATGGCGCTGGCCCGCACCCTGATCGCCGAGGCTGGCCTGGGCCTGGCGCCCGGCGGCGCGTTCGGCGAGGAAGGCGAGGGCTGGCTGCGCTGGTGCTTCGCCGCCCGGCCGGAGAAGAACGCCGCAGGCCTGGACCGCCTGCGGGGATTTTTGAGCCGCTAGGGGTTAGTCGGGGCCGCCGGGGCGGGTTCCGGCTCGGCATTCACCTGGAAGGTCGCGCCCATCAGGGTGGCGCGCTCCTGCAGGGCTACGGCGACGGTCTCGCAGCGGTCGGGCAGAGCCCAGCTCATCCACTCCTGCGCCAACCGCGCCTTGGTGACCTGAGGGCCGGCGGTCCAGGTGGAGCGCCCCTTGCGCACCGCCTCAGCGCCCAGCGCATTGATCGGCTTGAGGCTGGCGCGTTCGGCGGCGAGCATGGCGCGCTGGAAGATCTTCAGCTTGGCCTGACCGTCCGTCTGCATATCGGCATAGACCTTCAGGTCGTCGGAAAGCCTGGTCCCGGGCTTTCTGAAGGTGGTCTCGATGCGGGTGACCTCGGGCATCACCTGGTCGTGGAGCTCCAGGTAGGCGCGCAGCGTGCCGTAGCACCAGCCCACGAAGGGATAGTCGTCCCGCGGGGCGCCAACGGGGCGGCGGTCCTCGACGGGCGCGGCGACGGCGGGCGGAGTGGCCTGGGCGGCGGCCGGAGCCGGGTCCTGGGCGAGGAGGGAAAGGGCGATCAGAAGAGCGGACATCGGGCGAGCATGGTCCTCATTCGTGGCGATCAGACGGCGCCTGCGGACCGAACCCACCGCCCCCCGGGGTTTCGATCTCGACGGCGTCGCCGGCCTTGGCTTCGATCCGGAAGCAGCCGGGGAGTTCTGTAACCGCGCCGCCCGCTTCGATCAAACGTTGCCGTCCGGCGAGGCCCGGCCCGCCACCGGCCAGCCCCTGGGGCGCATGCTGGCGCCGCGAGGACAGCAGGGCCGCTTCCAGAGGGGCGAGGAAGCGGATGCGCCGCAGGACGCCGTCGCCGCCGGGCATGGCGCCGGCGCCGCCGGACCCGGTGCGGATGGCGAAGGCCTC
>NZ_JBKJTG010000217.1:0-26715 GCF_046590535.1 Phenylobacterium sp.
TATGACCGCATGCACACCCGCGAGATCGCCTTCTACGGCGGGCTGGTCCACCGCATGCCGTGGTACGCGGCGGTGTTCATGCTGTTCACCATGGGCAATGTCGGCCTGCCAGGCACCTCGGGCTTCGTGGGCGAAATCCTGACCATGACCGGGGTCTACCAGGTCTCCACTTGGACGGCGCTGGCCGCCGCCAGCGGGGTGATTCTGTCGGCGGTCTATGCGCTGACGCTCTATCGCCGGGTGATCTTCGGCGAGCTGGTCAATCCGAAGCTGGCCGCCATCACCGACCTCGACTGGCGCGAGGTGGCCATCTTCGTGCCGCTGATCGCGTCCACCCTCTACCTGGGCGTCCAGCCCGATATCGTCTTCAACCTTACTGAGGCCTCGGTAAACCAGCTCGTGACGGTCTACCAGGCGGCCATCGGCGGGTGAGGGGCTAGGGCAAGATGATCTCCTCCGACACCCTTGGCCTGGCCGTCCCGGAACTGCTGCTGGCCGGCGCCGCCCTCGTGCTCCTGGTGGCCGGCGCCTTCGCGCCGCGGGCCACCAAAGCGGTCGGCGTGGCCGCCATGCTCACCCTTCTGACCGCGGCCTTTGCGGCGGCCACGGGCCCGTTCGGCTCGGCCTTCTCCGACAGCCTGATCTCCGACGCCGCCTCCATCTTCGCCAAGGTGGCGATCTATGTGGCCAGCGCCGTGGCCATTCTCCTGGGCCAGCCGTGGTTCGAGCGGCGCGGGGTGAAGGTCTTCGAGTTCCCGGTGCTGATCCTGCTGGCCGCGCTGGGCATGGGCATGATGGTCTCGGCCGGCGACCTGATCGCCCTCTACATGGGCATCGAGCTGCACTCCCTGGCGCTCTACGTCCTGGCGGCCATGCACCGCGACAACGCCAAGGCCTCGGAGGCCGGCCTGAAATACTTCGTGCTGGGGGCGCTGTCGTCCGGCCTGCTGCTCTACGGCGCCTCGCTGATCTATGGGTTCGCCGGCTCTACGGCCTTCGCCGACATCGCCGTGGCCGTGCAGGGCGGAGCCAACACCGGCGTGCTCTTCGGCCTGGTGTTCCTGATCTGCGGCCTGGCCTTCAAGGTCTCCGCCGCCCCCTTCCACATGTGGACGCCGGATGTCTACGAGGGCGCGCCGACGCCCGTGGTGGCCTTCTTCGCCGCCGCCCCGAAGCTCGCCGCCATGGTGCTGTTCGCCCGGGTCCTGGCCGAGGGCTTCGGCGGGGCCATCGTGCAGTGGCAGCAGGTGCTGGTGGCCATCGCCCTGATGTCGGTAGCGGTGGGCGCGTTCGCGGGCCTGGCGCAGAAGAACCTCAAGCGCCTGTGGGCCTATTCCTCCATCGCCAACATCGGTTACGCCGTGCTGGGCTTGGCCTCCGGGACGAGCGAGGGCATGCAGGCCATGCTGGTGTTCATGGTCCTCTACATGATCGACGTCACCGGCTTCCTCGCCTGCCTGGCCGCCCTGTCGCGCCAGGGCCGGTCCATGGAGACCATCGAGGACATGGCCGGCCTGATCAAGGAACAGCCCGGCATCGCGCTGGCCATGACCGTGTTCGCGCTCTCGGCCCTGGGCCTGCCGCCGTTCTCCGGATTCTGGGCCAAGGTCTATGTGTTCAAGGCCGCCATCGACGCGGGCCTCGGCGTCGCCGCCGTGGCCGGCCTCGTGGGCTCCGTGGTCGCCGCCTTCTACTACCTGCGCCTGATCAAGGTGATGTGGTTCGACGGCGCTGTCGGCGCCACCGACAAGCCGCCCCTGGAGGCCAAGGCCATCGCCATCGCGCTCGCCCTGTTCGCCTTCCCCGTGGTGCTGCTGGCCCTGGTCTGGCTGGACCCGGCGGCGGCCAATGCGGCCCGCTCCCTCGGCCTGGCCTAGGGCTTGGCTGACCACCCGCCGATCGAAGCCTATGACGAGCTGGACTCGACCAACGCCGAGGCCCGGCGGCGGGCCGAGGCGGGCGAGGCCGGGCCGGTCTGGATTGCCGCGGGCCGGCAGACTGCTGGCAGAGGCCGCCGCGGGCGGGCTTGGTCCACCGAGACCGGCAACCTGGCCGCCACCTTGCTGACCACGACGGACGCCCCGCCGACGGAAGCCGCCCAGCTATCCTTCGTCGCCGCTCTGGCCGCAGCCGAACTGGCCGACACCTGCCTGGGCGAGGGCGCGGCACGGCTGAAATGGCCCAATGACGTGCTGGTGCATGGCCGCAAGGCGGTGGGCATCCTGGTGGAGTCCGGGACCCGGGCGGACGGGCGCCTGTGGCTGGCGGTGGGCGTCGGCGTTAACCTGGCCCACGCCCCCACCGCCGTGGACCGCCCTGCCACCGCTTTCGCCGAACACATGGCAACCCCGCCGCCCACGCCCCTGGAGGCGCTGGAGATCCTCGCCACCCGCTTAGAGGCCTGGCGCCGGCTGTGGGCCACCCAGGGGTTCGCAGCCGTGGCCGCGGGCTGGACAGCGCGGGCCCACGGCCTGGGCGAGCGTTGTGAGGCGAGGTTGCCCAATCGCACCCTCAGCGGCATCGCCGAGGGTCTCGACCCGGACGGGGCGCTGCGCCTACGGCTGGACGACGGGAGCCTGGAACGCATCACGGCGGGCGACGTGTTCTTCGCGGAGGGGTAAGAGGCGCCCATGCTGCTGGCGATCGAACAAGGCAACACCAACACGCTGTTCGCGGTTCACGACGGCGAGAGCTGGACCGCGCAGTGGCGTTCGTCCACCGAATCCAGCCGCACCGCCGACGAGTACGCCGTGTGGCTGTCGCAACTTCTAGGGATGGCCGGGCTGCAGATGGGCGTGTTCAACGCCTGCATCATCTCCAGCGTGGTGCCGCAGTCGATCTTCAACCTGAGGAACCTGGCGCGCCGCTACCTGAAGGTGGAGCCCCTGGTGATCGGCGAGAACGCCAACCTGGGCATCGAGGTCCGCATCGACAAGCCGTCGGAGGCCGGGGCCGACCGCTTGGTCAACGCCATCGGCGCCCATGCGATCTATCCCGGGCCGCTGATCGTCATCGATTCCGGCACCGCCACCACCTTCGACGTGGTGGGCGCCGATGGCGGCTTCGACGGCGGCGTGATCGCGCCCGGCATCAACCTTTCCATGGAAGCCCTGCACACCGCCGCAGCCAAGCTGCCCCGGGTGGCGATCCAGAAGCCGCAGCGGGTGGTGGGGACCGACACGGTGGGCGCCATGCAATCGGGTGTCTTCTGGGGCTACGTCGCCCTGATCGAGGGCCTGATCGCCCGCATCAAGGCCGAGCGCGGCGAACCCATGACCGTGGTGGCCACCGGCGGCGTCGCCTCGCTGTTTCACGGCGCCACGCTTGCTATCGACCACTTTGATTCCGACCTGACCATCAGAGGGATGCTCGAGATTTACCGACGAAACACGGCTGCGGCCTGATGGCCAAGCGCAACGCCCAGGACGAACTCGTCTTCCTGCCGCTCGGCGGCTCGAACGAGATCGGCATGAACTTCAACCTCTACGGCTACGGCCCGCCCCACGACCGGCAGTGGATCGTGGTCGACCTGGGGATCACCTTCGGCGACCAGACGACGCCGGGGGTCGAAGTGATCCTGCCGGACCCGACCTTCATCGAAGCCCACGCCCACCGCATCCTGGGCATCGTGCTGACCCATGCCCACGAGGACCACATCGGCGCAGTGTCGCGGCTGTGGCCGCGGATGAAGGCGCCGCTCTACGCCACGCCGTTCACGGCCTTCATCCTGCGTGAGAAGCTGCGCGAGGAAGGGCTGCTGGAAGAGGCGCACATCACCGAGATTCCGCTGGGCGGGAAGATCAAACTGGGCCCGTTCGAGCTCGACCTGATCACGCTCACCCACTCGATCCCCGAGCCCAACGGCATCGCCATCCGCACGCCGCTGGGGACCATCCTGCACACTGGCGACTGGAAGATCGATCCCGACCCCCTGCTGGGTCCGCCCACCGATTCCGACGCCATCCGCAGGCTGGGGGACGAGGGGATCCTCGCCATGGTCTGCGATTCCACCAACGTCTTCGTTGACGGGCACGCCGGTTCCGAATCCGATGTGCGCGACGCGCTGATCCCCCTGATCGGCGGGCTGAAGGGCAAGGTCGCGGTGGCCTGCTTCGCCTCCAACGTTGCCCGGATGGACAGCGTCATCCGCGCCGCCGAGGCCGCCGGCCGCCGCGTCGCCCTGGTGGGCCGGTCCATGCACCGGATGGCCGCGGCCGCGAAATCCGTCGGTCTGATGGCCGACATCAAGGCCTTCATCCCCGACACCGAGGCCAAGCAGTTCCCGGGCAACAAGATCCTCTACCTCTGCACCGGCAGCCAGGGGGAGGCGCGCGCGGCCCTGTCGCGGATCGCCGAGGGGTCGCACCCGCACGTGAGCCTGGGGCAGGGGGACGCCTGCATCTTCTCGTCGCGGGTGATCCCCGGCAACGACATCCCGATCCGGACCCTGCAGAACAAGCTCGCCGACCGCGGGGTGCGGCTCTACACCGAGCGCGACCACCCGGGCATCCACGTCTCCGGCCACCCCTGCCGCGACGAACTGGCGCAGATGTACGCCTGGGCCCGGCCGCAGATCGCCGTGCCCACCCACGGCGAGCGCCGCCACCTCCTGGAGCACGCCGCCTTCGCCCGCGACCTGCAAGTGCCCCAGCAGGTGACCCCGCGCAACGGCGACATGGTCCGCCTGGCGCCTGGCCGCGCGGAGATCATCGAGGAGGTGCCCGCCGGGCGGCTCTACGTGGATGGCGGCATGGTCACGCCGGAGAACGGCGACGCGCTCCGCGAACGCCGCCACGCCGCCTTCAACGGCGTGATCGCCGTCTCCGTGGTGCTCGACGGCCGCGGCCAGATCGTCTCCGGCCCGCAGGTGCGCACGCTGGGCCTGCCCAACGACGCCGACAACAGCGTCGATGACGTACTCGACGACCTGGCCGACGAGGCCGAGGAGGCCGTGAAGCGCATGAAGGGCGCCAACCGTGACGACGACGAGGCCATCGAGACGGCCATCTCCCGGTCGATCAAGAAGGCCAGCCAGCGCATCTGGGGCCGCCGGCCCGTGGTCGAGACGACGGTTTTGCGGATCTAGGCGGGAGGCGAGGGGGAGATGACGTCCACAGCATCGTTCTGGCTGGTGAAGTCGGAGCCCAACACCTACGCGTTCGCCGATCTGCAGCGCGACGGACGGACCGTCTGGGACGGCGTGCGCAACAACGTCGCGGCGCTGCACCTGAAGGCCATGAAGCGGGGCGACCAGGTGCTGTTCTATCACTCCCAGATCGGGCTGGAGGTGGTGGGCATAGCCGCCGTGACCCGCGAGGCCTTCCTCGATCCCAGCGACACCGCTGGCCGCTTCGTGGCGGTCGAACTCGAGACCGTTCGCGCGCTCCCCAGGCCTGTCAGCCTCGCGGAGATGAAGGCGGCTCCGGCGCTGGCCGAGATGGCCATGTTGCGGCTATCCCGCCTGTCAGTATCCCCCGTGCGTCCGGCCGAATGGTCAAAGATCCTGGCGATGGCCGGTGACGCAGGCGGCTGAGCGGCGCTATACCCCTCCCATGATCGGCAAACTGAACCACGTGGGGGTCGCGACCCCTTCCATCGAGCGCTCCGTGGCGCTCTATCGCGACATGTTGGGCGCGACCTCCATCGGCGAGAAGTTCTCCCTGCCGGAGCAGGGGGTGTGGGTCTGCTTCGTCGACCTGCCCAACAGCCAGATCGAGCTGATCGAGCCCTATGGCGACGCCTCGCCGCTGAAAGGCTTCCTGGAGAAGACCCCCAGTGGCGGCCAGCACCACATCTGCTTCGAGGTGGAAGACATCATCGCGGCACGTGACGACCTGCGGACCAAGGGCGCCACCATCCTGGGAACCGGCGAGCCGCGGATCGGCGCCCATGGCGTGCCGGTGATCTTCGTCCATCCGAAGAATATGGGCGGCGTGCTAGTGGAGCTGATGCAGACCCCCCGGGAGGCGCACGCATGACCATCACCATGGGCATCGCCATCTATCTGACCCTCTGGTGGACCGTGCTCTTCGCCGTGCTGCCAATCGGGGTGATCAGCCACGCTGAGGCCGGGATCGACAAGGGCGACGGCGGCGATCCCGGCGCGCCGGTGGACCCTAAGCTGAAGCGCAAGTTCTTCACCACCACCTGGATCTCGGCGATCCTCTTCCTGATCGTCTGGGGCGTGATCCACTTCCGGCTGATCGACCTCACGCGCCTGCCCTCCGGCTCCTGAGGTTCGTTGCCAAGCCGCGCGCGTAGCGGCTATCAGGACGCCTCGCCGAACCGCACGTCAGAAAGCCCGCCCCCGATGCGCCTCTCGCGTTACTTCATGCCGACGCTGCGCGACGCGCCCTCCGACGCCCAGATCGTCTCCCACCAGCTCATGCTGCGCGCCGGCCTGGTCCGCCAGGAGGCCGCCGGCATCTACGCCTGGCTGCCACTGGGCCTTAGGGTGCTGAAGAAGATCGAGCAGATCGTCCGCGAGGAAATGGACCGGGCCGGCGCCGTGGAAGTGCTGATGCCAACCCTGCAACTCGCCGATCTGTGGCGCGAGAGCGGGCGCTATGACGACTACGGCGACGAGATGCTGCGCATCAAGGACCGCCACGACCGCGACCTGCTGTTCGGCCCCACGGCGGAGGAGGTCATCACCGACATTTTCCGCGCTTACATCAAGTCCTACAAGGACTTGCCGAAGAATCTTTACAACATTCAGTGGAAGTTCCGCGACGAGCGGCGGCCCCGCTTCGGGGTGATGCGCGGGCGCGAGTTCCTGATGAAGGACGCCTATTCTTTCGACGTGGATGAGCCCGCGGCGCGCCGCTCCTACAACCGGATGTTCCTGGCCTATCTCAATGTCTATGCGCGGCTGGGGCTCCAGGCGATCCCGGTGAAGGCCGACCCGGGTCCGATCGGCGGCGACCTGTCCCACGAGTTCATCATCCTGGCCGAAACCGGCGAGAGCGAAGTGTTCGCCCACCGCGACCTGGTTGAGATGGGCGCCCCTGGCCCTGACATCGACTGGGACGGCGACCTGCGGCCGCTGGTCGAACAGCGCACCCGCCTCTACGCGGCCAGCGACGATATGCACGATCAGGCGCGCTTCGAGGCCGAGGCGCCCGAAGACAAGCGCATGTCGGCGCGCGGCATCGAGGTCGGCCACATTTTCTACTTCGGCGAGAAGTACTCAAGGCCGATGAAGGCGAACGTCACCGGCCCCGACGGCGTCGACCGTCCGATCCACGGCGGTTCGTACGGAGTGGGCGTGTCGCGGCTGGTGGGCGCCATCGTCGAGGCCAGCCACGACGACGCGGGGATCATCTGGCCTGACGCCGTGGCGCCTTTCGGCGTGGGCGTGGTCAACCTGCGCCCCGGCGACGCCGCCGTGGACGCCGTCGCCGAGCAGGCCTACCGGGCGCTCGCCGACCTGGGCAAGGACCCCTTGCTGGACGACACCGACCAGCGGCCGGGCGGCAAGTTCGCGGCCATGGACCTAGTGGGCATTCCCTGGCAGCTCATCGTCGGTCCCAAGGGCGTCGCCGACGGCGTGGTGGAACTCAAGCGCCGCGCCACCGGCGAACGCCAGACCCTGCCGCTGGACGCAGCCCTGAAGGCCATCGCCGGGTGAGCGAGCCTGCCGCCGCCATCGCCGGCGCGGGCGGTCGGGCGCCGCCCTTCGGCCTGTGGGAACGCATGCTGGCCGGCCGCTACCTGCGCGCCAAGCGCAGCCAGGGCGGCGTGGCGCTGATCTCGCTGATTTCCTTCATCGGCATCATGCTGGCGGTGGCGGTGCTGATCATCGTCATGTCGGTGATGAACGGGTTCCGCAGCGAACTCCTGGGCCGCATTCTGGGCTTCAGCGGCCACCTCTATGTCACCGGCGCCGTGCTGGACGGCCCCGCCCGCAACGCCGCCGTGCAGCGGATCTTGCGCGTGCCTGGTGTGGTCCAGGCCGCCCCGGTGGTGGAAGCCCAGGCCATCGCCATGGGCCCCGCGCAGATCTCCGGCGCCATCGTGCGCGGCATCGGCGCCCGGGACCTGGCGGCCACGAAGCTGGTGGCCGACAACATCACCCGCGGCGCCCTGCGCGGCTTCGGCGACGGCGAGTTCGGCGGCGACGTCATCGTGGTCGGCGACCGCCTGGCGCAGTCCCTGGGCGTGCAGCCCGGCGATATCCTGACCCTGATCTCGCCGGCCGGCGGCGCCACCGCCTTCGGCGGCACGCCGCTGCAGAAGGCCTATACGGTGGGTGGCACCTTCACCGTCGGCATGAGCCAGTATGACCAAGCCTACATCTACATGCCCCTGGAGCAGGCCCAGCTATTCTTCGGCCGGGAAGGCACGGCCGACATGATCGAGATCAAGGTCAAGGACCCCGACGACGCCCAGGACTTGAAGGCCGCCGTCAACCGCGCCGCCGGCCCCGCCGCCCTGGTCAGCGACTGGACCCAGCGGGACTCGTCCTTCTGGGGCGCCCTGGAGATCGAGCGCAACGTCATGCGGCTGATCCTGATGCTGCTGGTGGCCATCGCGGCCATGAACATCATCTCCGGCCTGGTCATGCTGGTGAAGAACAAGGGCCGCGACATCGCCATCCTGCGGACCATGGGGGCGGGGCGGGGCTCAATCCTGCGGATCTTCTTCATGGCGGGCGCCAGCGTCGGCGTCCTGGGCACCGCGGCTGGCCTGGCCCTGGGCGTGGTCTTCTGCACCTACATCGGCCCGATCCAGCAGTTCGTAGAATGGGCGACAGGGCAGGCGGTGTTCTCCTCGGACGTCTATTTCCTCTCCCACATCCCGGCCAAGGTCGACTGGCGCGAGGTCTCGATCATCAGCTTCTGGGCGCTGGCCATGAGCTTCCTGGCCACCCTGCCGCCGGCTTGGCGCGCCTCGCGTCTCGATCCGGTGGAGGCGCTGCGCTATGAGTGAGCCGGTGCTCTTGATCCGCGGGCTGGAGCGCAGTTACGTCACCGGCGCGGGCAAGCTCACCGTGCTGCATGGCGCGGACCTGGATGTGCGCCCGGGCGAGATCGTCGGCCTGGTGGGCCCCTCGGGCTCCGGCAAGTCGTCGCTGCTGCACGCCGCGGGCCTGCTGGAGCGGCCGAACGCGGGGCGGATCACCGTCCTGGGTCGCGACTGTTCCGACCTCCCAGACCGGCCCCGCACCCGTATCCGCCTGGCCACCATCGGCTTCGTCTATCAGTTCCATCACCTGCTGCCGGAGTTCTCGGCGCTGGATAACGTCGCCCTGCCGCAGATGATCGCCGGCAAGTCCCGCAAGGCCGCCCGCGACCGCGCCGAGGTGCTGCTGGGCGAGCTTGGCCTCGCCGACCGCGTGCAGCACCAGCCGGCCCAGCTCTCCGGCGGCGAACAGCAACGCGTCGCCATCGCCCGGGCGCTGGCCAACGCGCCGCGCCTGCTGCTGGCGGATGAGCCCACCGGCAACCTGGATCCGACCACCTCCGGCGCGGTGTTCGACAACCTCTACGCCCTGGCCCGCAGCCAGGGGGTCGCCGCCCTGATCGCCACCCACAACCTGCAGCTGGTCGGTCGCATGGACCGGGTCCTGGCGCTCCGCGACGGCCACCTGGAGCCCTACGTTCCGGCTTGAGCCTACGTGCCCGTCTGGCCGTCCGGCCACTTCACCAGGCGCCGGGCATGGGTGCGCGCGGCGATCTCGGCCAGCATGGCGGCGGCCAGGTTGTCCAGCGACGCGCCTTCCCGATAGTCGCCGGGCCCGGCCAGGTGCGCCCGCCCGTCCTTGCGCAGGCTCAGCGCGGCGGCCTCGCTGGCCGCATCGCCCTCGTCATAGACCGCGATGGCATAGCCGCCCTGGTCGGTGACCAGCCGCATGGTCGGGATGTCGGTGAAGCCGTCACCGAAGTAGGCGATCCGGTCGAACGGCACCGGCCGGTCCTCCTTCGCCTGCGCCCGGTTGATGGCCAGGTTGTCCCACTCCTCCAGCGTCCACTTGTTGATGCGGAACAGGAACTGGGTCTTGGAGGTGTAGTTGACCCCCAGCGCCACGCCGACCGCGTCCTGCTGAGCGTCGAACATGAAGGCCGAGGCATAGATGCGCTCGAAGTGGTGGGCGATGGGCGAGCCCTCGATCAGCTCGCGGTTGCCCGACGAGATGATGAAGTGGCGCAGGTCCAGGCCAAGGTCGGTGGCCCGCGCGTTCTGCCGCTGGAACCAGTCCTCGACGCCTTCGAACAATTTCAGGGACGCCCCGCGCCGGCGCCAGCTCTCCAGGCTCAGCTCCAGGCCGCGCTCCCGGGCCTTGGCCAGCATCAGGTGCATGTAGGCCAGGATCTCGTCGCCCCGCTGGGCCTTGGCGAGCGCATTGACCTCGGCCCAGAACGCGGCGCGGTCCATGCCCAGTTCGTCGGGGATGAAGGCGTGGTTCTGCATGTGCCCGGGGGCGAGCGTGCCGTCGAAGTCGTAGGCGAAGGCCACCAGGGGCCGGTCTGGGCTCATGCGTCTCAGCTCACGCCGTAGCGGGTTGTATTCCTAGCGGCGTTGCGGGCGGGAGGGAAGACGATCGCCCCGGCCAGCCCGCGAAGGGAGGCCGGGGCAGTCGTGCGGCGCCCCGTGGGGACGGGCCGCCGCATTCGTCCGGGCATTGGGGGTCTCGGACCAACGCAACAGTTACGGGCCGGTCGTTGATGCGGATGCGCTGGGGTCGTGAAAAAACACAGTGAGCGCGCTGAACCAATCACGCGTTTGTGCGCTTAGCTCATGGAACAAACCGGAGAACTGAAATGCGCATGGGATTTGGGGTTGTGGCGGCGATCGCCGTTCTCTCTCTGGCGGCTTGCGAAAGCGCCGCCGACAAGCAGGCCGAAGTGAAGGCGGACGCCATCGAAGACACCACCGAAATGAAGGCCGACTCACTCGAGCAGCAAGCCGCTGCGGCTGACGCAGCGGGCGCCCCGGCCACGGCCGACGCCCTGGACGCCAAGGCCGACGCCGTCGAAAAGGCGGGCGACGCCAAGGCCGACGCGGTCGAGCAGGCCGCCGGCAAAAAGGACTGATCACCTCGTCTGAGGTGACAAGGGAGCCCCGGCCTCACAGCCGGGGCTTTTCCTTGCCCGCCTGCTAGAGAGCATCTTCCGAAAAGTGTGCCGCGGTTTTCGGACGAAAGATGCTCTAAACTTTTGATTTGGAGCCTTTTTATCCCGTTCAAATGGGGTCCATATGAACGGGAATGGCTCTAGGCCGTGCGGCGCCGCAGCGTGTCGAGGGCCAGGGCCGCCGCCGCCAGCGTCAGCGGGATCAGGAAATAGGCTAGCCGGTAGCCCAGGAAGGCCGCCGCCAGCGCCGCGGGCTGGGCGTTGGCCAGGAGCGTGGACAGCGACCCCTCGAACACCCCGACGCCGCCGGGCACGGATGACGCCAGTCCCGCCGCCACCGAAGGCGCATAGGCGCCCACGAAGCTGAAATAGCTCACCGTGCCGTCCGGCAGCAGGCTCCAGATGATCATGGCGGCGACCGCGTTGTCCGCCGCGCCCAGGATCGCCTGGGCGATGGCCACCCGGCCGGACGGCAGCTTCAGGGTATGGCCGAACCCGCGGATCGGCCTGCGGCGCAGGGCGCACAGGCCGATGTAGCCCGCCACCCCGGCCACCAGGACAAGACCGGCAATGTCGGCCACCGGGTGGGCGATCCGTGTGTCTGCGATCTCCTCCGCCCCCGCCAGCAGCAGGCTGGCTCCAGCCAGGGACGACAGCCCCACCCCGAAGGAGAAGCCCTGGAAGAGGGTGGTGGCGGCCACCTGGCGCAGGGTCACGCCATACTGTCCGTAGTAGCGCGCCCGCACCGCGCCGGAGACCAGCAGGTTGGCGCCCAGGCTGTGGGCGATGGCGTTGGCGATGAACGACCCGGCCAGGGTCGCCGTCCACGGCAGCCTGGCGCCTGCCCAGCGCAGGCCCAGCCACTCCACCAGACCCATCAACAGGAAACTCAGCGCCGACAGGCCCAGCGCCGCCAGCATGGCGTCCTGGCCCCAGGCCCGCATGGCGGCGGCTACCTGGGCGGCGTTGATCTCGTGGAACTCGCGCCACAGCACCCAGGCCGCGGCGCTGAGCAGGATGAACGGCACCACGTGCAGCGCCCATCGGGAGATCAGCGGGATGAAGCGGGACCCCTGGGTCTCCGGCAGCGCCGCGGCCAGTTCCTCCTCCAGGTCTTCGAGGTGGTGGGGCTGGCGCTCGGTGGGGTCGGCAGTGAGCACGCTGAAAAGTGTCCCGCGAGTCGGCGCCCCGGGAATACCGCAGCCGTGTGACACTGGCCCGTGGATTCAGCCGCCGCTGGAACCTCAACCCCACGCAGAGGTTCTTTCCGACGACGCAACACAACGCAAGGAGACGCCCATGCCCCGGGATGACTGGCGTGATCGCCAGAGCGACCGCAACTTGGACAGGGACGCCGATCAGCGCGGACGCGACGATTTTGGCCAGGCCGACTTCTCCAACGACTACGGCTATGACCCCCGCACGCGCACCGGCTATCGCGCCGAGCGCGACGCGACGCCCCGCGGCGCGGGCCTTGGACCGGCGGACTACCCCAACGACGGGGCTTACGACCCCGAGCGCGGCCAGGCTGCCCGGCGTGAGCCGCCGCCCAGGTCCTGGATGGACCGCGCCAGCGGCTTCTTCGGCGGCCCGCCGGGCCCGGAACGGCTGGACGACGACCGCCGCGCCGACGAGGCGCGCCGGACTCAGCGGCGCGGGCCCTCCGACCGGGTGCTCTGGGCGGTGATCGCGGAGCGCCTGCGCGACGCGCGGCGCCTGGATCTGCGTGACATCGAGGTCATCGTGGAGAACGGGGAGGTGACCCTTAACGGCGGCGTCCACCGCAAGGAGGACAAGCGCCGCATCGAGGACATCGCCGACATCGAGGGCGTTCGCCACGTGCAGAACAACCTGCGGGTGCGCGAACCGCGCGGCTGGACCTTCCTCTAGGGCTTGCGGAAGCTGGGCACGCGGCTAGACAGTCAGGTTGCCATGAGTAAAGCCGTCACCGTCACCATCCCCCACGAGCTTGGCCGCGCCGAGGCCCGGCGTCGCATCGACGAGGGCTTTGGCCAGCTTGCCGGCCACCTGGGCGGCGCCCCTGGCGCCCTGAACAAGACCTGGGAGGGCGATGTCCTGCGTTTCTCGCTGACCGCCATGGGCCAGGCGATATCCGGCGTCATCGACGTCGCCGACCATGCGGTGAAGCTGGAGGTCCTGCTGCCGAATTTCCTGGCCATGATCGCCGGCAAGGTGAAGGGCAAGCTGCAGAAGGAGGGCCAAGTGCTCCTCGAGAACAAGTCGAAGAAGCCGACCTAGGTCGGCTCGCCCTCGGGATCGGGGGTGAACCCCACCGGCGCATAGCCGTGCAGGAACGACTCCACCGCCACCGTCACCGGGCCGGAAATATCTCGCTTGCCGTTCTCCATCTCCAGCACGCGCTTGGCGCCCTGGTCGGGTCCGCCGGCCAGGCGAAGCGCGCGCGCCAGCTCCGCCGGGTTCCAGCCTAGTGCCTCGCGGGCTTGTTTCAGGTGCGGTCCGGTCTTGATCATAGTCGGGCCTGTAGCCGCATCGTCCGGCGATTTCTAGGCGCCGCCCACAGAACCGCCCTGGTTTGCGCCGGCCCCGCCGCGAACGCCCGGTTTGCTGGCGGCTAGGCGGCGGGGTCCAGCAGGCCGAGCAGGGGCTCGCGCAGGCCGCGGCCGGCTTTGCGGCGAGCGGCGCGCATGAAAAAGGGGCGCGCCTCGCGGCGCGGCCCCATTCAACTTCGATCAGCGCCCGATCAGATCGGGTTCAGCCGCCACTGGCCGCCGCCATCGCGGCAGGCGTTGTAGCGGGTGGTCTCGCTTTCGTAGCCGCGCTGGGTAACGGTCTGCTGCACCACCCGGCAGTTGGTGTCGTAGCTGGCGTTGCGGGCATAGGCCGTGCCGCCGGCCGGACGCACCGTCGAGGCGGCCACATAGCCTTCGACGCGACCGCCGTCCTCAACGGCCAGCCAGCCACCGTCGACCATGCCGGCCACGGAAATCTGCTGGCCTCGGGCCAGACGATCAACGATGGGCGCCCGGGTGGTGGGCGCGGCGCGGACATTGACGTTGCTGCGCGCCACATACATTGGCGCGGCGGAGGTCAGGCTGTAGGCCCGGTCGATGCCGCGGCCGTAGCGTAGCTCGGTGGCCGAAACCGGCCGGGCGGCGGCGCCGGCGTAGGGCGCCTCGTAGTCGCCGCTGACCACCTCGATGCGGCCGGCCGCGCCCGTGCGGCTGTCGCGCCAAGTCTGGGTGCGACCGGTGTTCAGCGCCTGTTCGAACGCGGTTTCCGCGCTGGCCCGGCTGGTGGTGTTCATCCGGCAGCCCACGTAGTTGCCAGCTGCGGCGCCGAGGCCCGCGCCGACGATGGCGCCCAGGGTGCGTTCGTTCTTGCTGACCTGGCTGCCCAGGAGAGCGCCGGCCAAGCCGCCGACGACGGCCCCGGTGCGGTTGCTACCGCCCGGATTGTTGCAGGCGAACAGCGAGCCCAGAGGCGAACCCGATTGCGCCTGTGCGGGCAGGGGGGCGGTGGCGAGCGCTGCGGCGGAGGCCGCCAGCGCGAGGACATGCGTGCGCATGATGTTCATGTCTCCAATTCGGCATCCCAGCCACTGCAAACGCGCGACCCGGCCGGTCGATCCCTCGCGCGGCGCTACGGCTCGCCCGCGGTGAGGGCCAAGAGGGCGAAGGAGGCCAGCCAGTGCTCGCCCATGTAGTCGCCCGCCACGTGCGGCAGGCTGGCGGCCAGGTGCTCGCTGGCGGCGGCGTCTGCGGCGGCCCGGCGGGGGTCGTCGGCGGGGAGGGCGGCGGCGATCCCGCGCCAGCACCAGGCGCGCGACAGGTTCAGGCCGTCGAGATGGACGATCTTGCCGTCGGTGCGGTCGGACACCGTGGCCGGGGTGAACAGGCTGGCGGGTTGGCGCTGGGCAAGATTCGGCAGATAGGCTGCCAGCCAGATTGCGTACTCTCGCGCCTCCAGCACCTGGCGCATCAGTTCGGCCACCGCCAGCGTCGGCGACAGGAAGTCATCGCCGGAGGGCTCCCAGGCCGCCGCGTCGCGGTCGCCCAGGTGCCAGGCGCGGGCCTTGGCCTCGAACAGTCGCAGCAGGCCTGGGTCGCCGGCGGCGCAGGCGTAGTCGGTGGCCAGCGCCAGGGCGAAGGCGGTGGAGGAGTGGACACCGGTGCGGATCGGGTAGGCGGCCCGGGGTAGGAAATCGCGGAACCGCTGGGCGATAGCGTCAGCCAGGGGCTGCAGGGCGCCGCCCCAGGGCCCGGGGTGCGCCAGCAGTTCGGCCTGCAGCTTCAGGAGCCAGCCCCAGCCGTAAGGCCGCTCGAACCCCCGCGCCGAGGATCTATTCAGGTAGGCGACCTCGGCGGCCACCTTCTGGGGCGTGAAGGCGTCGTCGAACAGGGCGCGGATGGCGGGCGCCTCCGCCATGTCCGGCTCGAGACGCAGCAGGGTGGCCAGCAGCCAGTACCCGTGGACGCAGGAGTGCCAGTCGAAGCTGCCGAAGAAGATCGGGTGAAGGGCGCGGGGCCCCTGCGCGTCCTGCGGCCCCTCCAGCACGTGATCCAGCTTGTTGGGATACTCCCGCGCCACGTGCCCCAGCGCGCTGCGGGCGAAGGCAGAGGCCAACTCCGGTGTCAGCCGCTCAGCGGAAGGCGAGGACATACATCAGCACCGTGTTGGCCGCGAGCAGCGGCAGCGCCGTGGGGATCTGCGCCTTGATCACCGAATAGCGGTCGGGCAGCTCCAGCAGGGCTGGGGGCACCAGGTTGAAATTGGCGGCGAGCGGCGTCATCAGGGTGCCGCAGAAGCCCGACAGCATGCCGATGGCGCAGACCACCGCAGGATCACCGCCGAAGCCTTTGATCAGGATAGGTAACCCCACGCCCGCTGTGAGCACCGGGAAGGCCGCGAAGGCGTTGCCCATGATCATGGTGAAAGCCGCCATCCCCAGGCAGTAGACCGCCACCGCGGCCAGCCGGGTGTCCATGGGCAGCCACGTGGTGACCAGATCGCCAATCACCTGGCCGACGCCGGCCAGCGCGAAGACCGCGCCCAGGGCGGCCAGCATCTGCGGCAACAGCGCCGCCCAGCCCACCGTGTCCATCAGCCGGCGGCCCTCCTGCAAGGGGCTGAGGATCGGCTGGCGCAGCAGGATCAGCGACACGGCCACGGCGATCACCGCCGCCAGAGCCAGGGAGATCAGCGTCGCCTGCTTGGGATCGAGCAGGGGCTCCCCGGCGACCTGCAACGGCTTCAGCACCAGTACGCCGAACACCACCACCACCGGCAGGGTGAGCGCCGGGATGAACAGCTTCTCCCCGAACCGCTCGGCGAGCACGCGGCGCTCCTCCGGGGAGGTTGTGGCGGGCTGGCCGCGGCCCAGCAGGCCGAAACCGGCGATCAGGGCCAGGCCCACCACCAGCAGGCCGTTACCGATGTCCCCCAGCCGGTCGCCGGCCAGGAAGCTCACCGCCACCAGGCCCCAGAAGGCAGCGTTGCCGAAGCGCTTGGGATTGTTGCGGTCGGTGGCGCTGAACACCGCGAACGCCGCGAACACCAGCCCCGCCAGCAGATAGACGACCCCCAGCTTGATCATGGCTGCGCTCCGGCCCGAAGCTTCCGGTCGAACAGCCACAGGCGCAGCGCATGGATGGCGAAGGCCACGATCGCCGATGGGATGGCCCACAGGGACAGGTGGATGGGGTCGAGCGTGATCCCGCTGGCCGCCAGGAAGCCCACCATCAGAAGGATCGAGCCGATGGCGATGAAGATGTCCTCCCCGAAAAAGAGCGCAATGTTGTCGGTGGCCGCCGCCTGGGCGCGCACCGCCTGGCGGATCTCCGGGGTCAGTTCGCCCAGCCTGGCCTCCACCGCGCCCTCGGCCATGGGGGCGACGATGGGCCGGATGCTCTGCGCCTGGCCGGCGATGGAGGTCAGGCCCAGGGCCGAGGTGATCTGGCGAAACGCCATGTAGCCGATCAGGAAGGGACCCACCGAGACGCCGCGGAACCGGGTGATCAGGGTTCGGGCGCGCTCCTGCAGGCCGGCGCGCTCCACCACCCCCACCACGGGCAGCACCAGCAGGGCCGCGCTGACATAGCGGTTCTCGTTGAACGCCTTGCCGAAGGCGGCCAGCACCTCGATGGGTGTCAGCCCCGCGGCGATCCCGGTGACGAAGGCCGCCACGGTGACCACCAGCAGCGGATTGAACCGGGCGGCGAAGCCCAGGACGACGACGGCGACGCCCAGCAGGGTCAGCATCCAGGCTCCTTCTCAGGTTGCCCGGCCATTGGAGCGGGCGTCGGGCCTTCGTGCAACGGCCTAGCGGCGGGCCAGCCAGGCGTCGGCCAGCGCCAGGAAGCCCGCCACGTCGACGGTCTCGGCGCGGACCTGCGGGTCGAGGCCCGCCGCGGCGGCCAGGGCCTCGCCTCCCAGCGCCTTGAGGCTGGAACGGAGCATCTTGCGACGCTGGCCGAAGGCCGCGGCGGTGACGACCTGCAGGGCGTCAAGCCGGGCCGGCGCAGGTCGGTCGGCGCGCGGGGTCAAGCGCACCACCGCAGAGGTGACCTTCGGCGGCGGGGTGAAGGCGCGGGCAGACACATCCATAAGCAGTTGTGTGTCCGTGGTGGCCTGGGCGATCACCGCGAGGCGGCCATAGGCGTCCTCGCCGGGGGCGGCGGTGATCCGCTGGGCGACTTCCTTCTGGAACATCAACGTCATGGAGGCCGGGGTCCAGGGTCCGGTGAGCCACTTGATCAAGAGGGGGGTGCCGACATTGTAGGGCAGGTTCGACACCACATGCGCCGGCCGGCCCGCGGCGATTGCCGCCTCGTCCGCCGCCAGGGCGTCAGCGAAGCGCAGGTCGAGGTTTGATGTCGCCTGAGAGATTGCTTCCAGAAGCGGCTGGAAACGCGCGTCTTTCTCGATCGCGGTGACCCTTGCCCCGGTTTCCAGCAGGGCCCGGGTCAGGCCGCCCGGGCCGGGCCCGACCTCGATCACGTGATCGCCGGGACCGACCTGGGCCAACCGGGCGATCTTGCGGGTGATGTTGAGGTCGAGGAGGAAGTGCTGGCCAAAGGACTTGCGGGCCATCAGCCCATGGGCGGCCAGGGCGTCGCGCAGGGGCGGCAGGTCGTCGAGGGTCACCTGGCCCGCTGCCGGGCAATCTGGTCGGCCAGGCGAATCGCGGCCACCAGGCTGTCGGGCCTGGCCACCCCGCGCCCGGCGATGTCGAAGGCCGTGCCGTGGTCCGGTGAAGTGCGCACGATCGGCAGGCCGAGGGTCACGTTCACCCCGCCCCAGAAGTCGAGCATCTTCACCGGGATCAGCGCCTGGTCGTGATAGAGACAGAGCGCGGCGTCATAGCGGGCGCGCATCTCCGCCGGGAACAGGCTGTCGGCGGGGTAGGGGCCCTGCGCGTCGACACCCAGATCCTGGAGCGCGCGCACCGCCGGCTCGACGATCTCGATCTCCTCGCGCCCGATCCCGCCGTGCTCGCCGGCGTGGGGATTGAGGCCGGCCACGGCCACGCGCGGGCTGGCGATCCCGAAGTCCCGGCGCAACGCCTGGGCGGTCACCAAGCCGGCGTTGACGATCTTCTCCACCGACAGCGCCGCCGAGACCCTTGCGATGGGCTCATGCACCGTCACCAGCGTCACGCGCAGGTCCTGGGCGGTGAGCATCATGATCGGGCCGCGGGCCCCGTCGAAGCCAGCCGCAGCCGTCAGTTCGCCGAGGAACTCGGTGTGCCCGGGAAACTTGAATCCGGCGTCATAGAGCGGACCCTTGGCGATCGGAGCGGTGACCACGCCACGCACCGCCTTCGACAGCGCCAGGCCGACCGCGGTCTCGATCCACTGGATGATGGCGGGGGCTGCCACCACGGAGGGCTGACCGGCGATCACCGGCGTGCGCAGCGGCACGTCAAGGACCGGCAGGGCGTCGGCGAACAAGCCGGACGCCTGGGCCGGGGCGGTCACCCGCTGCAGGATCGTGGCGCCGGCGGCGGACGCCGAGGCCAGGGCTTGGTGGTCGCCCACCACCACGAAGGCGGGGCCGCTCGACCGCAGCGCGTTCCAGGCCTTGACGATGATCTCAGGGCCGATGCCGGCGGGATCGCCGAGGGTGAGCGCGAGCGGTCTGGTGGTCACCTGGTCTCGATCGTCGCGGAGTTGCGCAGGTCGCGCATGTACCGCCGGGCGATCATGCTGAGCTGCTGACCGTAGAGCCGGCTCTCGATCTGCTCGCGGTTGAGCTCGGCCGCGCCGCCACTGCGCTTGCCGCACACCGCCACCAGGTGGAGGCCCGCCTGGGTGCGGATCGGCTGCGAGATCTGGCCCACCGCGAGGGTCTCGGCGGCTTCGCGGAACTGCGGCGCCAAGTCGGCGATCTCGGCCTCGCCCAGGTCACCGGCCACCACGCCCTGGATGCGGCCGGCGGCGGCTTCCATGTCGGTGCAGCTTTTCACCTGCGGGCGCAGCTCGGTGAGCTTGGCGCGGGCCGCGCTCTCGTCGGCCAGGCTGGAGCCAGCCGGCAGGGCCACCGCGGCCTGCTTGAGGTTCACCAGGGTCGCGCCGCCACCGCTGCGCTTGTCGCGCAGGTAGACGATGTAGACGCCGTCGCGCACCGGGATCGGCGGGGAGAGTTGGCCGGCGCGCATGGTGGTCAGCACCGCCTCGACCTCGGCCGGAATCTCGCCCTGGCCGACCCAGCCGGCGTCGCCGCCGGAGGCCGCGGTGGCGGAGGCCGAGAACTGCCGGGCCACGGCCGGGAAGGGGGCGCCCTGCTGCAGCTGGGTGACCAGCTGGGTCGCCCCGGTCATGGCCTGCTCCTGGCCGCCCACGCGGGTGGCGTCGATAAGCACTTCGCTGATCTGGTACTGCGGCTTGGCCGCCGCTGCCTCCAGGCGCGTCAGGGTGGCCTTGATCTGATCGTCGCCGATCCGCAGGCGCGAGCCGTAGCGTCCGCGGATCCAGCGCTGCCAGCTCATCTGGGCGCGGACCTGCTGGCGGATGGTGTCGGAGCCGATGCCCTGGTTGCCCAGGAAAGCCATGAACTGGTCCTTGGACATGTTGTTGCCCTGGGCCATGCCGGCCAGTTCCTGGTCGACCTCCTGGTCGGTGCCGAGGATCTCGATCTTCTGTTCCTTCTCGACCCGGCGCAGCTCCTGGAACTGCAGCCGCTCGTCGACCAGGGAAATCAGCGCCTCGCGCTGGTACTGCGGCAGGGTCTGTTCGGTGGGCTGCACCCCGGAGGTGGCGATCAAGAGGCGCATCCGCTGGGCAAGGTCGTAGGTCGAGACGATGTCGTCGTTGACGATCGCGGCCACCGATTCGGAGATGCCCTGCGGCGGGCGCGGCGCGGCGGGCGCCGTCACGGCGGCGGCGGGGGCCGTAGCCGGGGCAGGGGTCTGCGCCAGGGCGCTCAGGGGCAGGCCGGCCGCCAGCAGGGCCGCAGCCAGGGCCGCGCCCCGCGCCGCAGGGCCCGTGACGAAACACGCGTAGGTCATGGACAAAGTCATTCCTCGTGGGGGCCGCGTCCGGCCCGCAATTGTAGCTGCATTAGAGAGGACCGCCCAATGTGGCGAGCGTTAGGCGCACGCTCACCGAGTTGCCGGGGCCGAGGCGGCCGATCACCGTATCTTCGCGCCGATAGACCACGTCGATGCGCAGGCAGTCGTCGCGATAGAAGACGCCCACGTCGCGAATCACCCAGGCCTTCTGGGTCAAGTCGCGGTTGCCGTAGCCGGTCAGGCCCCAGTTCTTGGTGAGCAGGATGTCGCCGCCCATGTCGACGTTGGCCCGCTTGGCCGCGTTGGGGTTGGTGGCGTTGATGTCGAAGTCGTCGGTCAGGTAGCGGATGAAGCCGGAGCCCTTGCGCATGGCGACGTTGGCGCCGGCCTCCAGGCGGTGGACCGCCAGGTTGTCGGCGTCCAGCCGGGCGCGGGTAAACAGCGACAGCCCACGGATCGGCTGCGCGTCGGCCGCGACGACCCAGTCGGAGGATTTGCCGCGCAGGCCCGAGCGGGCGGGGAGCACGGTGTTGACCTCATTGCGGAAGCTGCGGCCCACCAGCAGGTTGGCGCGGCGCCCATCGTCCCAGAACACCGAGGCGCGGCCCGCCACGTTGAGCCGCGCGCCGTCCTCATAGAGGTCGTAGCCTGGGAACTTGTTGGCGCGGAACAGGGTGGTGTCGTCGAACTCGAAGGCGACGCTGTCCTCGTTCAGGAAGATCTCCTGCCCAGTGGCGTCGCGGCCCGTGACGATCTGCTTGGCGTTGGGCGACAGGGCCACTTGGGCCAGGGGCTCGATCACCACGGTGGCCGACTTCAGCCGGCGGAACATCGGATAGGAGATGTCGGCGCCCACCACGGCCAGACCGCGGGTGGTGGAGGTCGATGTGGTGTTGACGCCCACCCCGGTCAGCACGTCGCCCAGGCTGTAGGCGTCGGCGCGGACATTGACGAACGGCTCGACCCGCAGGCCGGCCTGCGAGGTGAAGGCGCGGCGCCAGTCGGCCTCCGCGCTCACCCGGCGGCTGTCAAGGCCCGGCAGGCGCAGGGCCTGGTTAAGCGGCGACTGGTCGCGGGTCAGGGCCACGCCGCTGCCGTGCAGCCGCAGGCGGCCGCCGGCGATCTGCACCGGCGTCTCGTAGTGAGCCTCCACGATCGGGGCCGCGGTGGGGAAGGTCCGGTCGTTGTCAAAGGGCCGCAGGCTCTGAACGGTCAGGGCGGCGGCGGAGAAGTACGACCGCTGGTCCTGGCGCGCGACGAAGGCCTGGGAGATCAGCCGGCGGTCGTCGGCGATATAGGGCCCGCGGGTCGCATAGACGTCGCCGACTTCGTAGCGGTCGAAGATCAGGTCGTCAGAGGCCCGCTCGGCGGTGAAGCCCCAGCGCCACTTCTCGGCGAACTGGAAGGCGCCGCGAGCCAGCAGGTAGCTGCGGCTGGTCCGGTCGCCGAACTTGTCGCCCTGGCCGTCGAAGTCGCGCTCGTGGGTGTAGCCGAAACGCACGTCCAGATCGCCGGAGTGGAAGCGCTTGCGGTACTCCCCGTTGAGGAACGGATTGACGCTGGTGTTGATCTGCGGGCTGATCGTCAGGTCGGAATAGGGCGAGATCACCCACAGGTACGGGACTTCGATGGAGATGCCCCGACGGTCGGAGGCGCCCAGATCCGGGGTCAGCAACCCCGACGCGCGGCCGGCCTGCGGATCGGCATGCCAGAACACCGGCAGGAACAGCACGGGGGCGCCCAGCACCCGGATGCGGGCGTTGCGGTAGTAGACCACCCGCTTGGCCTTGTCCTGGACCACGCGGTCGGCGCTGATCGACCAGGTGGGGCTCTTCGACGTGCCGTCCGTATTGCAGATCTCGCACGGCGTGTAGATTGCCCGGTTCAGCTCCTGGACGTTCTCGTTTCGGCGCACGGCGCTGGCGCCGGCGATCTTGATGTTCTCCGTCAGGCGCGCCGAGAAGCCCAGGGCCACGCCCGCGCGCATCTGGTCATCAAGGATGAACTCGTCGGCATATTCCACCGTGCCGTCGGCGTTGATGATCTGGACGTTGCCGAAGGCGCGGATGACGCCGTCGGCGTCGCCCTGGCCCTGCTCATAGACTAGGCGGTCGGCGCGCAGGGTGCGGTTCTCGTAGCGGACCTCGACCCCGCCCTGCGCGGTGGTGCGCATGGCCTTGTCGTCGCGGAACACCTCGTCGGCCTCGATGTAGAGCTCGCCGGGGGCCAGGCCGTCGGGGGAGGGCTTGGCGGGTGCGGTGGCGGGCGGCGTCGGCGCCTGGGCGTGGCCAACCGCCGACCACAGGACGCAGATCGCCGCGCCGGCCATCAGGGCACGCTTGGCTGCGGTGGAAGACGTGCGCCTACGCGAACTCATCGAACTTCAGTTCCCCTCTCGCGGCGCGCGCGACTGGCTTGCCGCCGATGCATAGCCCGGCAGGCCCAGGATTCAACCGTCTTCGGTGTAGCAGAGCAGGGTAAGCCCTGCGAGCAGCGCCACCACCGCAGGGGCCCATGCGGCGGCGAACAACGGTATGATGTCGGCCTTGGCCAGGGCGCCGGAAAACTGGTTGAAGAAGAACACCACGAAGCCCAGGGCGACGCCGGAGCCGGCCAGTCCCGCCAGGCCGCCCAGCCGCGCCAGGCGCAGCGAGAAGGCGGCCGCCAGCACCGACATGGCGGCGAACAGCAGGGGCGTCGCCAGGAGCTGGTGCCACCGCAGCCGGTAGCCGGAGGCTGAGAAGCCCGCCTGTTCGGTCAGCCGGATGGCCCCGGGCAGCTTCCAGAAGGCGATGGCCTCGGGCGAGGCGTAGCTCTCCATGGCCGCTTCGGCGTCCAGGGTGGAGCGGATCGAGAGGCTTTCGGAGCGCACCGAATTGCCGCCCGCTGTGGCTTCGCGGACATCCTTCAGCCGCCAGAACCCGGGCATCAGCCGCGCCTCCGCCGCCTCCAGCCGGCGCTGGAACTGGGGCGTCCCGTCCGGGGTCTTCTGGTAGATGAACAGCGACACGCCGCGCAGGCGCACAGCGCCGCCCACCGTGTCGCGGGCCTTGGCGTGGATGACGATCTGGTTGCGCGCATCGCCCTGCCGCAGCCAGATGTCCTTGGGCTGGTCGCCCAGGTAGTTCTCCATCAGCCGCGCGCGGTTGTCCTCGAAGCGGGCGTTGAGCGCGGCTGACATGGGATTGAGCACCGCCACGGCGAACACCCCGATGGCGAAGGCCGCCACCGCCGAGGGCAGGATGAAGCGCCAGGCGGAGATCCCCGCCGCGCGCATGGCCACCAACTCGCTCTTACGGTTAAGGCCTACGAAGGCGCCGATCCCACCGAACAGGAAGACGAAGGGCAGCAGCACCTGGATCAGCGACGGCGCGCGCAGCAGGGTCAGGCTGAAGATCTCCTGCGCCCCCACATCGGCCCGGGTGCCCACAGAGCGCGACAGGTCGACGAACTGCACCAGCAGGATCACCGAGGCGATCACCGCCAGCGCCACGCCAACGCCCCCCAGCATCCGCGCCAGCACATAGCGCTCCAGGCGCCCCACGCCGATCATGCGGGGGCTCCGGCCACGGCGATCCGGGCGGGGCGGCTCTGGATATCGATGAAGCGGCTGACCCGCTGGCGGAAGATGCCGCGCATGGCCAGCGCGATGGCGCTCAGCGGCAGGGCGTACTGCAGGATATTCAGCCAGGCGTTCTCCTCAGCCGCGGCCTGCACCACGAACCCCAGGATGCGGACCACCGCGGCGCCGGCCGCCATCACCGCGATCCGCCGCCCGTAGCCCAGCCGGGAGAACCCGCCGCCGATGATCGCCGACAGCGCCATGGCCATGAAGGCGATGTTGTAGAGCGGCGTGGCCAGCCGTGAGTGCCCCTCGGCCAGCAGGCCCAGGCGGTTTCGCTTCTCCCAGTCCTGCACCAGGTCGGGGAAGAACAGCTCATGCAGGTAGCGGTCGGAGGGCTTGAAGTGGACCAGCTCCTCGGTGTTGGCCAGGGCCGAGAGGTCGAAGGCGTACTCCTCGAAGCTGAGGAAGTTTAGCACGCCCTGTTCGGAGAATTCCTGGTTGGAGCCCTTCTTCATGATCAGCACCGGGCCTGTGCGGCTCTTGCCGATGTGGCCGCGGTTGGCGGTGTAGGTGGAGGCCGAGCCGTCCGGCTTGATCTGGTGGATAAACAGGTTCTGCAGGTCGCCCTTGCCGTCGACGCCCTGGGCATAGACCGTCAGGCCCGGCACCGGCTCGGTGAACTCGCCCTCGCGCACCAGGGTGGACGCCAGGTCCGTGCGCACCTTGAAAAGTTCCTCGCGCATGGCCCGGTAGGCGGCGGGCTGCACAAAGAGGTTTAGCAGCAGGGCGAAGAGCGCCACGGTGCAGGCCAGCCTGATCGCCGGCGACACCACCTGCCAGCGGCTCATCCCGCCGGCGAAGCAGACCACGATCTCCTGCTCGGTGTGCAGCCGGTTCATCGACACAAGAGCGGCAACGAAGATGGCGATCGGCATGACCATGTTGATCAGCTGCGGCATGGCCAGCAGCGTCACCTTGAGGAACACGGCCGCGCTCTGCCGCTGGGCGACGATCAGGTCTAGGGCCGCCAGGCTCTGGCTGAGCAGGGCCACGACCGTCAGCGCCGCGGTGGCGAGCACCACGGGGCCAACCAGCTGGCGCAACAGGTATCTGTCGATCAGTCGCATGGGACTTGAGGAGTACGGCGGACTTGAGAAATAAGGCTCACCCGGGAAATTTGCCGCGCCCCGACCGCGGTCCTGTTCTAAATCATGCGTCGTCGCGCCAGACAACCGCTCAACCGCGGCGGGGATGGCGCCCAGCCCCAAGCTTCTGAGAGTGTCCGGATGGAAATCGAGTTCGTTGCGGCCGGCCAGGCCGTCCCCGCCAGCACCGCTGTGGCGCGCATCGTGTTCGAGGGCCAGGCCCAGGACGGGGCGATGGCCCAGGCCGTGGCCGCCAGCCGGTTCACCGGCGCCAAGGGCCAGGTGCTCGACGTGCTGGCCCCTGCGGGGACCGAGGCCCAGCGCCTGGTTCTGGTGGGCGCCGGCAAGTCCGAGGCCTTCGACGCCCTGGGCGCCGAGCATGCCGCCGCCAGCGCCTACAACGCGGTGAAGACCTCCGGTCTCGCCACCCTGCGCCTGGAACTGCCCAGTGGCGACGCCGCCATGGCCGGCCATGCGGCGCTTGGCGTGCGCCTGGCCAGTTACCGGTTCGACAAGTACCGGACCAAGGAGGCGGCCGAGAAGAAACCCTCGATCGTCAAGACCCAGGTGGTCACGGCCGACGCCGACGCCGCCCTGGCGGCTTTTCCGGACCTCGCCGCCCTGGCCGACGCCGTCAGCTTCAGTCGCGACCTGGTCTCCGAGCCGCCAAACGTCCTCTACCCCGCCGAGTTCGCCCGCCGGGTGAAGGCGCTGGAAAGCCTCGGCCTCGAGGTCGAGATCCTCGGCGAGGCCGAGATGATGAAGCTGGGCATGGGCAGCCTGCTGGGCGTGGGGCAAGGCAGCATCCGCGAGAGCCAGCTGGCGGTGATCCGCTGGAACGGCGCGGCGGACAAGCAGGCCCAGCCGGTGGCCTTCATCGGCAAGGGCGTCTGCTTCGACACCGGCGGCATCTCCATCAAGCCGGCCGACGGCATGGAGGACATGAAGTGGGACATGGGCGGCGCGGCCGCCGTGGCCGGGCTGATGCACGTGCTGGCGGGCCGCAAGGCCAAGGTCAACGCGGTGGGCATTCTGGGCCTGGTGGAGAACATGCCCGACGGCAACGCCCAGCGCCCCGGGGACGTGGTCACCTCCATGAGCGGCCAGACGATCGAGATCATCAACACCGACGCCGAGGGCCGCCTCGTCCTGGCCGACGCCATCTGGTACTGCCAGCAGCGGTTCAAGCCGAAATTCATGGTGGACTTGGCCACGCTGACCGGCGCCATCATCGTGGCGTTGGGCGACGATGTCGGCGGCTTATTCAGCAATAACGACGAGTTGTCGGAAAATCTTCTGGCCGCCTCAAAGGTCGAGGACGAGCCCCTGTGGCGGCTGCCCATGCCGACCCACTACGACAAGAAGATCGACTCCAAAATCGCCGACATGAAGAACACCGGCGGCCGTCAGGGGGGCTCGATCACCGCGGCGATGTTCATC
>NZ_JBKJTG010000146.1:0-3314 GCF_046590535.1 Phenylobacterium sp.
TTCATCGCCTTGGCGGTGACGGCGACCACCGGCAGGGTGGCCAGGCCCGGACGGGAGCGGATCTCGCGGATGGTCTCGTAGCCGTCCATGTCCGGCATCATGATGTCGACCAGCACCACATCGACGTCCGGCTTGGCGTCGAGCACCTCCAGCCCCGCCCGGCCGCTTTCGGCGTAGGACAGGTCGATGCCGTATTCCTCGAGCGCCGAGGCGAGCGAGAAGATGTTGCGGATGTCGTCATCAATGACCACCACCTTGCGTCCGGCCAGCACCGCATCCTCGTGCTTGTTCTGGTACATCTTGGCCTTGGCCGGCGCCGACATCTTGTCCATCGGCTCGTGCAACAGGAGACTGGTCTGCTCGACCAGCTGATCTGTCGTCCGGGCCATCCGCACCAGTCCGCCGAACACGGCCAGCCGCAGCCGGCGGTCATCCTCGGCGGGCAGCTCATCCGGCGCGTAGACCACCGCCGGCGTCGAGCGGCCCTCGGCTTGCTTCAGCAGATCGACGATCTGTGCCGCCGGCAGGGCCGAGGCCTCGATCATCAGGCCGTCGGGACGTTCGGCCACCGGCAGAGCGAGCACAGCGGCCAGGTCGCCGGTGAGCTCGACCTGGGTGAAGCATTTGCGAAGCGCCTCGGCGGCGGCGCCCTCCGCACCCACCAGCACGATCCGCCGGTCGGCCTTGTCGATGAAAGTCTTCACCCCCTGCAGGGTCGAGACCACCACCTCGCGCTCCACCGGCTTGTGGGTGAAGCCGAAGGCGCCCATGGAGAGGCCCAGGCCCTTCTGGTCGTCCGCGGAGATCACGTGGACGGGGATGTGGCGGGTCTCCGGCGTGCGCTTCAGGAGGTCGAGCAGGGCCAGGCCGTCCATGTCCGGCAGGCCGATGTCGAGCATGATGGCGTCGGGGCCAAAGCGGCGGGTTAGGGACGGGGCTGCGCCGCCCTCGCCCGTGACCACGCCCTTGAAGCCGCTGTCGTGCACCAGGCTCAGCAGGATTGAGGCGAAGCGCGGATCGTCCTCGACGATCAGAACCACGCTGTCGTCCGACCCGATCACGTCGCGGTCGTCGGCCACGGCCTCCACCGGCTCGTCCGAGAAGGACGACGGCATCAGCATCGGCCGCGACAGTTGCGGCATCTGCGCCAGGCGGCTGGCCGAGGGGGCCTGGGCCGGGCTGTAGTTCAGCGGCAGGTAGAGGGTGAAAATCGAGCCTTCGCCCGGCTTTGATTCCACCCGCAGCTCGCCGCCCAGCAGGCGGGTGATCTCGCGGCTGATCGACAGGCCCAGGCCCGTGCCGCCGTACTTGCGGCTGGTGGTGCCGTCGGCCTGCTGGAAGGACTCGAAGATGATCCGCTGCTTGTCGATGGGGATGCCGATGCCGGTGTCCTCCACCGAGATGGCGAGCACCTGACCGGCGGTGTTGAGGTGGTCGTTGGTGGAGTGCCAGCCGCCGTTGGCGCGGGCGACCCTGAGCGTCACCCGGCCCTGCTCGGTGAACTTGAAGGCGTTGGAGAGCAGGTTCTTGATGATCTGCTGCAGCCGCTTGTCGTCGGTGTACATGGACTTCGGCAGCGCCGGGTCCAGCTCCACCTTGAACGCCAGCTCCTTGTCCGCCGCGACCTGGGTAAAGGTGCGGTCGACCTGGTCGCGCAGGCTGGCGAAGGTCATCTCGCCCACATCCACGGTGACCGTGCCGGACTCGATCTTGGCCAGGTCGAGGATGTCGTTGATCAGGCTGAGCAGGTCGGTGCCGGCGTCGTGGACGTTGCGGGCGAACTCCACCTGCTTGTCGGTGAGGTTGCCCTGGGTGTTGTCGGCCAGCAGCTTGGACAGGATCAACAGGCTGTTCAGCGGCGTGCGCAGCTCGTGGCTCATGTTGGCCAGGAACTCGGACTTGTACTTTGAGGTGAGCGCGAGCTGTTCGGCCTTGTCCTCGAGCGCGATCTTGGCCTGTTCCACCTCGCGGTTCTTGGCCTCCACCTGCTGGTTCTGCACCGACAGCAGGTGCGCCTTTTCCTGCAGCTCGGCGTTGGTCTGCTGTAGCTCCTCCTGCTTGGCGCGGAGCAGTTCTTCGGACTGCCGCAGGCTCGCGGCCTGCTGCTCCAGGCGGTCGTTGGTCTTCTTCAGCTCTTCCTGCTGCGCCTGCAGTTCGGAGGTCAGCAGCTGCGACTGCTTCAGGAGGCCCTCGGTGCGCATGTTGGCGGCGATGGTCGAGAGCACGATGCCGACGGATTCCATCAGCTGGTCGAGGAACTGCTGCTGGGTCTCGTTGAACTCGCCGAAGGTGGCCAGCTCGATCACCGCCTTCACCTCGCCTTCGAAGAGGGCGGGCAGGACGATGATGTTGGCGGGCGCCGCCTCGCCCAGGCCGGACGAGACCTGCACATAGTCCGAGGGCACGTTGGTCAAGAGGATGCGCGACTTCTCATAGGCGCACTGCCCGATCAGGCCCTCGCGAAGCTGGAACTGGTTGGCCAGGTGCTTGCGGTTGTTGAAGGCGTAGGAGGCCGCCAGGTTGAGGACGGTCTGGCCCTCGTCGTCGCGGTCCGAGACGTAGAAGACCGCGTGCTGGGCGTTGATCAGCGGCGCCAGTTCCGACAGCACGAGGTTAGAAACGGTGGAGAGGTCGCGCTCGCCCTGCAGCATGCGGGTGAACCGGGCGAGGTTGGTCTTCAGCCAGTCCTGCTCGGTGTTCTTCAGCGTCTGATCCTTCAGATTTCGGATCATCTCGTTGATGTTGTTCTTCAGCTCCTCCACCTCGCCGGAGGCCTCGACGGTGATCGACCGGGTCAGGTCGCCCTTGGTCACGGCGGTGGAGACCTCGGCGATGGCGCGCACCTGTGTAGTCAGGTTGGCGGCCAGTTCGTTGACGTTGTCGGTTAGGTCGCGCCACAGGCCGGCGGCGCCGGGCACCCGGGCTTGGCCGCCCAGCTTGCCTTCGGAGCCCACTTCCCGGGCCACGTTGGTCACCTGGTCGGCGAAGGTGGCCAGGGTCTCGATCATGCCGTTGATGGTGTCGGCCAGCGAGGCGATCTCGCCCTTGGCGTCGAGGGTCAGCTTGCGCTTCAGGTCGCCCATGGCCACCGAGGTCACCACGTCGGCGATGCCGCGCACCTGGCCGGTCAGGTTGGCGGCCATGGAGTTCACATTGTCGGTGAGGTCCTTCCAGGTGCCGGCCACGCCGGGCACCTGCGCCTGGCCGCCGAGCTTGCCTTCGGTGCCGACCTCGCGCGCGACGCGCGTCACTTCGGAAGCAAAGCCGTTGAGCTGATCGACCATCGTGTTGACGGTGTTCTTCAGCGCGAGGAT
>NZ_JBKJTG010000097.1:0-2783 GCF_046590535.1 Phenylobacterium sp.
GTGAAGGCGGCGGGGACCAGCATGACCTGGGCGCCGGCCAGGGCCAGGGACCGATAGACCGCCGGGAAGCGCATGTCGTAGCAGATGGTCAGGCCCAGGGGCGTCTCGCCGGCCATGGCGGTCACCGCCCGGTCGCCGGGTTCGTAGGTCTCACTCTCGCGGGCGCTCTCGCCGGTGGGCAGGTCCACGTCGAACATGTGCAGCTTGTCGTAGGTGGCGGTGATCTCGCCGTCGGGAGAGATCAGCACGGCGCGGTTGGCGGCCTTGCCGTCCTCACGCTTGACCAGAGCCGAGCCGATGAGCAGCCAGACGGTGAGCTCCCGGGCCAGGTCCTGCATCCCCCGCACGACGGGATCGTCGGCCAGCAGGGTGAGCTGCGGCAGCAGGGACGCCTTGTCCTTCTGCAGGATATTGCTGCCCTCGGGCGTGGCGATGAAGGTCGCGCCCTGGGCGGCGGCCTCCCGCACCAGGGGGGCGAGATGGTCCAGCGCCGCGGCGTGGCTGGCGGGGGTCCGGGTCTGGATCAGTCCGACGCGCAAGGTCATGACGTCCTAGAAGCCCCTCAACGCCGGCTTGGCAAGGCTCAAGCCGCCAGCAGGGGGTCCAGCTTGCCCGACCGCTCCAGGGCCATCATCTCGTCGCAGCCGCCGATGTGGCGGCCGCCCACGAAGATCTGCGGAAAGGTGGTTCGCCCGGAGCGCTGCATCATCTCGGCGCGCTTCTCCGGATCGAAGGCGGCCTCGACCTCGGTGAAGTCGACGCCCTTGTCTTCCAGCAGCGAGATCGCCCGGACGCAGTAGGGGCAGTAGGGTTTGGTGTAGATGGTGATGTCAGCCATGACGCCCTAACGAATGATCCGTCGCCAAAGCTTCATATGGTGAGTCCCGCGATCTCTTTAACCCGCGCGACCACGGCCACATCGACCCGCGCGGCGCCTGCCGCCTTCAGCGCCCGGGCGCAGCCCTCCGCCGTCGCCCCGGTGGTCATCACGTCGTCGATCAGCAGGATGCGCCGCCCCGCGACCTGGCTCGAGCGCCCGGGCGGCACGTGGAAGGCGCCGGCCACGTTGCGTCTGCGGCCCGACCCCGACTTGCCGCCCTGGCTGGCGGTGGCGCGCCGGCGCACCAGGGCGTCGGGCAGGTAGGGCGTGCCGGTCAGCGCGGCCAGCGGCCGGGCGATTTCCGCGGCCTGGTTGTAGCGGCGCCCCAACAGCCTGAGCGGATGCAGCGGCACCGGCGCGATGGCGTCGGCTTCCTCGATCAGGGCGCGGGCCGAGCGCGACAGCCAGCGGGCGAACAGCGGCGCCAGGTCCAGGCGGTCGGCGTGCTTGAGCTTCAGGATCGGATCGCGGGAGGTCTCGTCGTAGAGGCAGGCCGCCCGGGCCGCATCGAACGCCCTGGGCCTGGCCAGGCAGGCGGCGCAGCGCGCGCCGGGGTCATACTCGAACGGCGTCCCGCAGCCGTCGCACACCGGCCCGTCGAGGAAATGGATGCGGCTCCACGTCCCCGCGGAGAAGCCGCCGGCCAGGGGCGCGGGCCCGCCATCCAGCGATTGCGGCGGGAACAGCATGTCGAGCGCGCCCCGCCAGGCCGCTTTTGCGCGCGGCCCCGGTTTCCACGGGCCCCCGAAGCCGCCATCTTCCGCGCTCATGTCGCAGCCTCCCCGCCTCTTCGACCGCGCCCTGCACAGCAAGCGCCTTGACCGCGCCGCCAAGGGCTTCCGCAACGCCGACTTCCTGCACCGCCGCGCGGCGGAAGACATCGTCGAGCGCCTGGAGCCGATCCTGCGGGACTTTCCCCTGGCCGTCGACCTCTCCGCCCGCGCAGGGGCCTTTCGTGAGGCCCTGGATAAGAGCGATGCGCGAGCCCGCGTGGCCGGGGTGGTCGAAGCCGATCTATCGGCGAAAATGCTCCGGGGGCGCGGCGGCATGCGCCTGGTGCTGGACGCCGAGCGCCTACCCTTCGCGCCGGCCAGCCTCGACCTGATCGTCTCCACGCTAGGGTTCCACTGGACCAACGACGTGGTCGGCGCGCTGATCCAGGCCCGCCTGGCCCTGAAGCCGGACGGCCTGTTCATCGCCGCCTTCTTCGGCGGAGCGACCCTGACGGAGCTGCGCCAGTCCCTGGTGGCGGCGGAATCGGAAATCCTCGGCGGCGCGGGGGCCCGGGTCTCGCCCTTCGCCGACCCGGTGGACGCCGCCGGTCTGCTGCAACGGGCCGGCTTCGCCCAGCCGGTGGCCGACGTGGACAAGGTCGCCGTCACCTATGCTCACCCGCTCAAGCTCCTGGCCGACCTGCGCCAGATGGGCGAGACCAGCGTGCTGACCGACCGCCATCCCCGGCCGCTCACCCGCGCCGTGCTGGCCCGCGCCGCCGAGATTTATGTGCAGCGGTTCGCCGCCCCTGACGGCCGGGTCCCGGCGACCTTCGAGATCATCACCCTCACCGGCTGGGCGCCCTTGTCCTAGAACAGGCGGCGGCTGAGTTGGATCAGCGCTGCCCGCCCCCTCCGTCACGGCGCTGCGCGCCGCGACACCTCCCCCGCGGCGCTGCGCTTGCAGGGGAGGAGCGGTCGCTGCTCCCCCGAGAAACGGGGGAGCTGTCAGCGGACCTCTGGGTCCGATGACTGAGGGGGCGCGCCAGCTCGGCCGCCGAATGCTCTAGATAAGATCCCTCAACCAGGCCACGAGCGGCGCGTCGGCGGGCGGCATGGGATAGTCGGAGAGGCCGTTCGGCGTCACCCAGGCCACGGCCTGGTGTTCGCGCGCCGTCACCTGCCCATCC
>NZ_JBKJTG010000135.1:0-2663 GCF_046590535.1 Phenylobacterium sp.
GAGCTTGCCGCCGCGAATGCTGGCGCGGACCACCGGTTCGCGCAGGGTGATGGCGCCCACCTCCACCCCGAAACCCTTGATCCGGTAACGCACGTCCACCCGGGCGGCGGCAAAGTCGGGGCGGGCCGGATCGCCTACCGACATCCGGGCGGTGAAGCCGGAAAGGCCAAAGGCTTCCACTTCGGTGCTCGAGGCGACCCCGCGGCGCTCCAGCCAACCGGTCAACGTCTCGCGGGCGATCGCCTTGCGGGCCGCATAGAGCGCCAGCGCCCCCAGCACGAGGACGAGTCCCACCAGCCCCAGAACAAGGCTGATCCGTCGGGTGGTGGTGGCGGGCGTGTCGGTCAAGGCGGTCGATTCAGCTCACGGAGAACCTGAATAGCGCATCAGCCGCAAAACCGTGGCGCCGCTAGAGCCCGCCGAAGCTGGCCAGCGCCACCCCGCCGTCCACAGCGATGGTCTCGCCGACCACATAGTCGCCGGCCCTGCTGGCTAGGTAGATAGCCACGCCCTGCATGTCCTCGTCGCTGCCGATGCGCCGGGCGGGGATGCGCTTGGCCACCTCGTCGCCCTGGTCGCGGGCCACGCGGTTCATTTCGGAGGCGAAGGCCCCGGGCGCGATGGCGCTCATGACGATGCCGTCCGCGATCAGCCGCGCCGCCATCCGGCGGGTCAGGTAGATCAGGCCGGCCTTGGAGGCGTGGTAGGAATAGGTCTCCTGGGGATTGAGCCGGATGCCGTCGATCGAGGCGATGTTGATCACCTTGGCCGGTCGTTCGCGGGTGGCCGCCTTGGCCAGGGCGCCATGCAGGGCCTGGGTGAGAAAGAACGGCGACTTCAGGTTCAGGTCCATCACCTTGTCCCAGCCGCTCTCCGGGAACTCGTCGAACTCCGCCCCCCAGGCGGCGCCGGCGTTGTTCACCAGGATGTCGAGCTTGTCCTCGCGGGCCAGGTAGGCGGCGGTCAGCGCCTTGACGCCGTCCACGGTGGAGACGTCCTGCGGCAGGGAGAAGCAGCGTTCGCCCAGCTCCTTGGCGGTGGCGTCGCAGGCCTCTGCCTTGCGCGAGGAGATGTAGACCTTTGCCGCGCCGCTGCCCAGGAAGCCCTTGGCGATCATCTTGCCGATACCGCGCGAGCCGCCGGTGACCAGCGCCGTGCGCCCCTCCAGCGAAAACAGGTTCGTCGCCATCCCGCCGTCCTCCCATGCTTGTGGTTGAGGCTCCTTCATAGCCCATCAAGCGGGACTGCAAAGCCTGGCAGGACAATTGACTTGGGCGGGTCCGGCGGGGCCTATAACAAGCGTTTGAATTACGCGGCCGCCAGCCTTTTCAATGAGCGGTCCGCCAGCCCTGCGAGGACACGCCCATGGCCGCGATCAATTCGGTGACTGACCTTTCCCACGACGGCGACGTCGCGGTGATCACCCTCAATTCCCCGCCCGTGAACGCGCTCTCGGCCAAGGTCCGCGAGGGGCTGTTCGAGGGCTTCAAGCAGGCCGGCGCCTCCGACGCCAAGGCCATTGTGCTGATCTGCGAGGGCCGCACCTTCATCGCCGGCGCCGACATCACCGAGTTCGGCGGGGCCATGGCCGGCCCTTCGCTGTTCGACGTGCAGGACATGATGGAAGGCTCGCCCAAGCCGGTGGTGGCCGCGATCCACGGAACGGCGCTGGGCGGCGGCCTGGAGGTCGCACTCTGCGCCCACTACCGCGTGGCGGTCCCGTCGGCGCGCCTCGGCCTGCCGGAAGTGGCCCTGGGCCTCTTGCCGGGCGCCGGCGGCACGCAGCGGCTGCCCCGCATCGTCGGCGTCGAGAAGGCCCTGGAGATGGTCACCTCCGGCCAGCACGTGCCGGCCAAGCAGGCCGCCGCCATGGGCCTGGTCGACGAGCTGGTGGAGGAAGGCAAGCTGCGCGAAGGCGCCCTGGCCTTCGCCCGCAAGGCCGTCGCCGAGGGCAAGCCCCTGGTGAAGGTCCGCGACAACAACGCAAGGCTGGAAGAAGCCCGCGGCAAGCCGGAAATCTTCGCCAATTTCCGCAAGGCAAACGCGCGCAAGATGCGCGGCTTCCTAGCCCCGGAAAACAATATCAAGGCCGTGGAGGCGGCGGTGAACTCGGCCACCTTCGACGAAGGGCTGAAAGCCGAGCGCAAGCTGTTCGGCGAGCTGATGGCCGGCCCGCAGTCGGCCGCCCAGCGCTACTATTTCTTCGCCGAGCGCCAGGCCAACAAGATCCCGGACGTGCCCGAGGACACCCCCACCCGCCCCATCAAGAAGGTCGGGATCATCGGCGCCGGCACCATGGGCGGCGGCATCGCCATGAACTTCGCCAACGCCGGCATCCCTGTGGTGATCGTCGAGCAGAAGCAGGAGCCCCTGGACCGGGGTCTGGCCACCATCCGCAAGAACTACGAGCGCACCGCCTCGCGCGGCGGGATCACCGCCGAACAGGTGGAAGAGCGCACCGGCCTGATCACCGGGTCGCTGTCCATGGACGAGTCCTTCGCCGACGTGGACCTGGTCATCGAGGCGGTGTTCGAGCGCATGGATGTGAAGAAGGCGATCTTCACCGACCTGGACCGGATCTGTAAGCCGGGCGCGATCCTGGCCACCAACACCTCGGGCCTAAACATCGACGAGATCGCCTCGGTGACGAAGCGGCCGCAGGA
>NZ_JBKJTG010000001.1:0-4697 GCF_046590535.1 Phenylobacterium sp.
GTCTTCTGCCGGTCGGCCAGCGTCGCCTCGGCCCGCACCCACCGCGATACAACCGAGCGCTTCGACCACAGGACCACCACCGCTTTGGCGCTGCGCAGCGCCTCCTCAGTTACCTGATCGTAGGCCTCGCCGGAACGCAGCGCCGCATCCCACCACACGGCCAGCCCGTCAGCCTCGAAGGCTTCGGCGAACTGCCGCGCATCGGCTTGATCCTCGCGGTTGTAGGACAGGAAGACGTCAGGCACTGCGACACCTCGAGGGAGACAAGCCCAACTGGGAACGCGTACCGTTGCGGGGCAGATCGATGCCTGTCCGCGTATTTTTCCGCCCCGACCGCAAGCTATCTGTTGCGGAAAGCTTGGACAACCATCCAGGCTGGGCGTCGGCGCGCTATGGCTGCGCGGCCCTGCAATCGGCGAGGCCGGGCCACGCCTCGCTATCCTGCGAGGTTCACCCATCTATCCGGTCTAAAACGTCACCCACCCATCCGCTGGACATTGTGGCTCGGTCTAGCGGTCCTGCGCGGTCTCGCGGACCCGGACGATCAGGGACTGGCTGGCGGTGGCCATCAGTTCGCCGTCCTGGGCGAACAGGGACATGGCGCCATGGGCGAAGCCGCCGTGGACCCCCTGGATGTGGATGTCGCACAGCACCCACTCGGTGGGGACGATCCGGCGGACCCGCAGCGTGTTGTCGAGGCTGTTGCCGCCGGCGTTCTTGCCCAGCGCATTGCCCAGGCCCGAGGGCACGAAATCGGCCATGACCGCCAGCATGGAGGCGTCCACGGCGAACCGTTCGCGGGGCCGGATCCACAGGAGCGAGCGGCCGTCGTCTTCCGGCTTGCCATCGCGGTCGCGGCCGTAGCGGCCCTTGACGACGCGCACCTCGATGCGGCTGTGCAGGCCCTGGCTGTCGCCGCGCCAATGGTCGGCGGGGTCGCAGTCCTCGGGCCGGGGCGCGTCCGGCATGACCACCCACTGGCGCGACAGGTCGCTGGGCCGCTCGCCCAGGGCGGCGTTGACGGTGAATATCTCCTTGTCGTCCACGTGACCCACCACCCGGGCCTGGCTGTTGTAGCGCCCCGCCGCCAGGACCCAGACGTCCAGGTCCACCACGCTGGGGGGCCGGGCGTAGGACAGGTACTGCGCCGTGGCCCAGATCACCGGCCGTCCACAGGTGCGCTCCATGGCCCCGATGGCCGAGGCCAGGCCCACCCCTCCGAACATGAACAGGTTGTCGGTGGGCCCGACGCAGACCGCGGGCGTGAGCGGCATGTACCAGCGGTGCGGGTTGTGGGTGGCCCGCAGGTCGAAGAACAGGTCGGTCATGAGGCTAGTAGTTGACCCGCGTGGAGATGGCCCCGTCCACCAGCAGGTTGATCCCCGTGGTGAAGCCCGACCGCGGGCTGGCCAGGAACACGGTGGCCGAGGCGATCTCCTCCGGCGTGGCCATGCGCCCGGTGGGGTTGCGCTTGATCATCTGGGCGAAGAAGCCGGGATGGTTGTCGCGCACATCGCCCCAGACCCCACCGTCGAACAGCACCGTGCCGGGCGAGACCACGTTGCAGCGGATCGGCTTGGCGGCGTTCTCCCGGGCCAGGCCCTTGGCGTAGTGGATCAGGGCGGCCTTCATGGCTCCATAGGCCGAGGCGCCGGTGGCCTCCGCCGCCGACACCGACGAGGTAATGATGAAGGCGGCGTCGCCGTTGGCTGCGGCGGCCTTTTCCAGGAAGGGCTTGGCCGCCTCGAAGCTGCGCACGGCGCCCAGCATGTCGATGTCGAACATCGCCTGCCAGTCCTCATCGCGCACGCCCTGGACCAGGGCGCTGGCGTTGGAGACCAGCACGTCGATGCCGCCCAGGGTCTCGCCGGCCTGGGTGATGAAGGCCTTGAGCGCCGGCCCGTCGGCGATGTCCGCCGCGGCGCCCCAGGCCTCCGCGCCCGAAGCCTTCAGCGCCTGCACGACGGCCTCCACCTGCGCCCCGTCCCGGGCGCAGATGGCCACCTTGGCGCCCTCCGCGGCGAAGGCCTCGGCGATGGAGCGGCCGATGCCCCGCGATCCGCCGGTGATCACCGCGGTCTTGCCGGTCAGCTGCAGGTCCATGGTCACGCTCCTAAGGTTGCTGGGACTTGCCATAGCCGCCCGCACGCCGCCGCGCTATGGCGGGGCATGCGCCACGTCGCGATGATCGAAGCGCCCTGGCGCGCGCCGGTGGCGGTGCTGGCCGGCCTCGCCGACCGACCGTGGAGCCTGGCGTTCCTGTCGGCGGGCGCAGGCTGGTCCTATGTGCTGGCGGAGCCGGACGCGGTGCTGGCAGTCCCGGCCGACGATCCGCGGGACGCGTTCCAGGCCCTGGCGGCCTTCGCTGGACCGGGGGGCGAGACCCTGGCGGACGGCCCGCCCTTCCAGGGGGGCGTCGCCGGCCTGCTCAGCTACGACCTCGCCGACCGGGTGGAGCCGCTGGGCCTCGGCCGGCTGGACGGCTGGCCGGACATGGCCTGCGCCCGCTACCGCGCCCTGCTGGCCTTCGATCACGACGCGGGCCGGATGTTTGCGGTGGGACGCGGCGAGACGCCGGCCGAGGCGCAGGTGGCTGCCCATCGGGCGCTGGCGTGGACCGGCCTCCCCGCCCCCGGTCCCCAGCCGCCGGCCTGCCGGCTCGAGCCCGACGACCCGCAGGCCTATGAGACGGCGGTGGCGGAGGTGGTGGGCCGCATCCGCTCAGGCGAGATCTTCCAGGCCAACATCGCCCGTCGCTGGCGGGGCCGGCTGGGGCCGGGCGCGCGGCCCTTCGACCTGATGGCCGGGCTGGCGGCGGCGAGCCCCGCGCCGTTTGCGGCCTACCTGCGGCTGCCCGGCCGGGCGGTGGTCTCCAACTCGCCGGAGCGGTTCGTGCAGGTAACGCGACGGGGCGACGACCTGGTGGTCCGCACGCAGCCGATCAAGGGCACCGCGCCGCGGGGCGCCACGCCGACGCAGGACGCGGACCTGGCGCAGGCCCTGAGCGCGTCGGCCAAGGACCGCGCCGAGAACCTGATGATCGTCGACCTGATGCGCAATGACCTGGCCCGGGTCTGCGCGCCGGGCAGCGTCGAGACGCCGGGCCTGTTCAAGGTCGCCAGCTTCGCCAACGTCCACCACCTGGTCTCCACGGTGACCGGCCGGCTGGCGGCCGGGCGCAGCGCCGTGGACCTGCTGCGGGCCGCCTTCCCGCCCGGCTCGATCACCGGCGCGCCCAAGGTGCAGGCCATGAAGGTGATCGCCGGGCTGGAGGCGCCGCGGGGCCCGTTCTTCGGCGCCATGTTCCACCTGGGCGCGGACGGCGGCCTGGACTCCAGCGTGCTGATCCGCACCGCGGCCTTCGTCGAGGATGCCTGTGGCTGGCGCGTCGAGGCCCGCGCCGGGGCCGGCATCGTCGCCGACAGCGATCCGGCGGCCGAGCGGCAGGAGACGGAGACCAAGATCGCCGCCCTGGCTCAAGCGCTTGGTCGCGCTTTCTGACACCGAACCGGCGGCCACTTCGGCGCAAACCGCTCGGTCAGCCAGCAAACAAGTCCGCGTAGCGGTCGCGCAGCAGATTCTTCTGCACCTTGCCCATGGCGTTGCGCGGCAGGTCGTCGACGAAGATCACCCGCTTTGGGGTCTTGTAGGCGGCCAGCGTGCGGCGGGCCTGGGCGATCATCGCCGCCTCGTCGCCGGCCCCCAGCACCACGGCGACCACGCCTTCGCCAAAGTCCGGGTGGGGGACGCCGATCACCGCGCTCTCGGTGACGCCGGCCAGCGCGTCGAACAGCAGTTCAACCTCCTTGGGATAGACATTGTAGCCGCCGGAGATGATCAGGTCCTTGGCCCGCCCGCTGATCCAGACGCGGCCGTCGGGGTCGCGGCGGCCCACGTCGCCGGTGATGAAGAAGCCGTCGGCGGTGAACTCCTCGGCGGTCTTCTGCGGCATCCGCCAGTAGGCGGAGAACACGCTGGGCCCGCGGATTTCGATGACGCCGGTCTCCTCCGCGCCTGCGATCCGCAGCTCGACGCCCGGCAGGGGGTACCCGACGCTGCCGGCGATGCGCTCGCCCGCCAGGGGGTTGGTGGTGATGATCACCGCCTCACTCATGCCGTAGCGCTCCAGGATGCGCTGGCCGGTGCGCGCCTCGAACTGCGCAAAGGTCGAGGGCAGCAGGGGCGCCGAGCCGCAGACGTAGAGGCGCACCCCCGCCGCGCGCTCAGGGGTGAACGCCGGGTTGGCCAGCAACCGGGTGTAGAAGGTCGGCACCCCCATCATCACCGTGGATCGGGCAAGCCCGGCCAGCACCTCCTCGTCGGAAAACTTCGCCAGCCAGACCATCGGCGCGCCGCTCAACAGCGCGCAGTGCAGGGCCACGAACAGGCCGTGGACGTGGAAGATCGGCAAGGCGTGCAGCAGCACGTCGGCGGGGGTGAAGCCCCAGGCCTCATGCAGGGCGACCGCGTTGGCCGCCAACGCCCCGTGGCTGAGCATGGCGCCCTTGGAGCGCCCGGTGGTGCCGCTGGTGTAGATCAGGCAGGCGAGGTCGGCGGCGTCTCGCGGCACGGATTGCGTGAGCGGTGCGTGGCTCTCGCTGGCGGCGACGTAGCCCTGCGGATCGGTTATCAACACCGCGGGTTCGGCGTCCTTGAGGAAGACGTCCACCTCGGCGGGGGTGTAGGCGGCGTTGAGC
>NZ_JBKJTG010000064.1:0-4968 GCF_046590535.1 Phenylobacterium sp.
CTCCCGATCCCATGGGCGCTTCGCGGTCAGTTCAGACTAGCCGTCCGCAAGACGTTCCAGAGGGACGCCCTCCATAGCCGAAAGGCGGCCCGGCGGGCAACGGCTGGCGCGCGATCACGGGACCCGACGATCTCCAAAAGAAAACCCCGGCGCCGAGGCGCCGGGGTTGTCGATTTCCTTCTGCCGCCTCGCAGGGCGGACAAAGCTACCTCAGCAGGGCAGCGACGACCTGGCTGACGACGCCGGTGTCCGTGCGCGTGAGGTAGTAGTTGCCGCCCACCTGCACCCAGCGCTGCCCGTACGGGGCGGGCGCCAGGTCGTAAGCCGAGGGGTTGGCGACATAGTAGCGTTGTTGCGAATAATACTGGTTCGGCAGGCGCTCGCCCTGCGACCACATCTTCTTGGCCTGGCCCGGAGGCATGCCGTAGGGCTTCTTGGCGAGGCCGGGCGGCGTCCAGGCGCCATTCGCCATGGCATTGTGTCCGCGCACGTCGTGCTGCGCGCCGACGGCGTGAGCGCGGGAATGGTCAACGCTGCGCGCCACCTGCCCGCCGCTGTGCTTGCCTTGCCCCTTGCCCTTGCCAGGGTCCGCCGCGGCGGCGCCGGTCAGGGCGAACGAAATGGCGGTGGCGACGATAAGTGCGTGTTTCATGAGTGTCTCCTCAGACAGTCCCTGGAGACACAACGCCTTGGCTGTAAAACCGATCCCTCGCCCTCGCGTTCCGCCCATTTAGGACCAACAACGGGAAAGCTCCTCACCAGCCCGTGGCATCGTAACGCCACAGCGACGGCTTGGCGGCAGTCCTTCACAAGCTCCCAGTCAGCCCTGGGCCAGCCACTCGCGAGCCTGCCGCTGGGCCTCGGCCACCTGGTCGGAGGCCATCTCCTGGGAGAGCTCCTTGCGGTAGATCTTGGCTTCCACCGAGCCGCGCATGGCGGCCAGGTTGAACAGCATGTGGGCCGAAACATAGTCCAGCGGCGCGCCGCCCTGGCCGGTGGAATAGAGCAGGCCCATGCGGAACAGCTCATCGCCCGACGCATCCGGGGTCGGAAGCGGCAGACCCTGGCTCATCACTTCCATGCTCGACAGCATGATCTTGGTCCCTGTTGGCGGCTGGGCGGCTCCCATTTTGGGACCCTTCCCCGGCCGTTATCCGACAGAAAAGCCGGTTTAGGCTGAACACATGGTTAAGCTGGCTGTTGTCTGGCCTTCATCGAAAGACGAATGCCTCAGCATTCAGCGATTCAACAGAGCGATCTTGTTCAAGGGCTCTGGGCCAACAGGCGCAGCCATAGCGCCGCTGGAGCGTTAGCTACGCCGGGACACCATTTCCGGAGACACCTGATGAAGACCATCCTGATCGCCGCCGCCACCAGCCTGGCGCTCGCCGCCGCCCCGGCCGCCGCCTTCGCGGGCGACAAGGATCACGGCAAGGGCAAGTACGCCTCCCACAGCAAGGCCCATAAGCAAGCCTACAAACAGGCCAAGCACGCCGACAAACAGGCCAGGAAGATGTGGCGCCAGGGCGAGCGCCTGCCCGCCACCTACATCACCCAGCGCTACTACGTGGCGGAGCCGGCGCGCTACAGCCTGGCCCCTGCCCCCTACGGCTATCAGTATGTGCGCGTCGACGACCAGATCTACCTGGCCCAGACCCAGACCGGCCTGATCTCGCAGGTGATTTCCAGCCTGCTGCGCTAGCCATCGGGCGGTGTTCAGGCGCGGTTCAGCCGCTCTCGGCGATGCTCAGCGTCGTTCGAGGGCGACGGTCGAATGGATTGCCGATGAAACGCCGGATCATGATGCTGGTCGCCGCCGCGGCCATAGCCACCCCAGTGGCGTTGGCGAGCGAAGCCGTGGCCAGGGACGACGACGGCCGCAAGGGCCGCCAGGAGAGCCGCCCCGACCAGGGCCAGAACCGGGGTGGCGACGACCGCCGGGGCGGCTGGAACCGCGACAATGACCGTGGCGAAGAGCGCGCCAACCGCAATCGCGGCGACCGTAACGCCCGCAGCTATGACGCCCCGCCGCCGCAGGCGATCTACCGCGACCGCTATGACCGGCCGGGCGGCCCGGGCTGGCGCCGCGGAGGCTACCTGCCGCCCGACTTCCAGGGCCAGATAATCCAGGATTACCCGCGCCACCGCCTGCGCCCGCCGCCGCGCGGATACGCCTGGTATCAGGTGGGCGACGACTACCTGATGGCCTCGCAGCGCAACGGCTTGATCTTCGACGTGATCGACTAGCCGATCCCAAGCTTGGCCTTCAGCGAGGCGTTCACCGTCCCCGGGTTGGCCTTGCCGCCGGTGGCCTTCATCACCTGGCCGACGAACCAGCCGATGGCCTGGGGCTTGTCCTTGACCTGCGCCGCCTGGTCCGGATTGTCGGCGATCAGCTGGTCGATGATGGCGTCCAGGGCGCCGGTGTCGGAGACCTGCTGCAGGCCCTGGCTCTCGACGATCTGGCGCGCCCGGCCCTCGCCGGCCCACATCCGCTCGAACACGTCCTTGGCGATCTTCGACGAGATCACCCCTTCCTCGATGAGCTGCACCAGTTCGGCGATGGCGTCGGGCCCGTGCGGGCTGTCGGCGATGTCCAGGCCGTCGGCTGTCAGCCGGGCGGCCAGGTCGTTGGTCACCCAGTTGGCGGTGAGCTTGGCGTCGCGGCCCTGGGCGGCGGCCTCGTAGAAATCGGCCCGGGCCTGTTCGGTGATCAGCACGCCTGCGTCATAGGCGGTCAGCCCATACTGCGACTGCAGGCGCGCCTTCTTGGCGTCCGGCAGCTCCGGCAGGGTGGCCTCGATGGCCTTCACCCAGGCCGGGTCCAGGTCCAGGGGCAGCAGGTCCGGATCGGGGAAGTAGCGGTAGTCGTGCGCCTCTTCCTTGGAGCGCATGGAGCGGGTCTCCAGCTTGCCGGGGTCGAACAGGCGGGTCTCCTGGTCGATCTTGCCGCCGTCTTCGAGGATCTCTATCTGCCGGCGCGCCTCGTACTCGATGGCCTGCTGGATATAGCGGTAGGAATTGACGTTCTTGATCTCGCAGCGGGTGCCCAGCTCGGCGCCGGGCCTGCGCACCGAGACGTTCACGTCGGCCCGCAGGTTGCCCTTCTCCATGTCCCCGTCGCAGGTGCCCAGATAGACCAGTATCGTCCTTACCTTCTTGACGTAAGCCGCGGCTTCTTCTGAACTTCTCATGTCCGGCATGGAGACGATCTCCATCAGGGCCGTGCCCGCCCGGTTGAGGTCAACATAGGTCGAGCGGGGGTCCTGGTCGTGCAGGCTCTTGCCGGCGTCCTGCTCCAGATGCAGCCGCTCGATGCGCACCGTGAAGGTCGAGCCGTCGTCATGCTCGACGATCACCTCGCCCTCGCCGACGATGGGGTGCTTGTACTGGCTGATCTGATAGCCCTGCGGCAGGTCGGGGTAGAAATAATTCTTCCGGTCGAAGTGGCTCTTCAGGTTGATCTGCGCCTTCAGGCCCAGCCCGGTCTTCACCGCCTGCTCTACGCAGTGGCGGTTGATCACCGGCAGCATGCCCGGCATGGCCGCGTCCACCAGGCTTACCTGGGCGTTGGGCCCGGCGCCGAAACCCACCGCCGCGCCGGAGAACAGCTTGGCGTTGGACGCCACCTGGGCGTGGATCTCCAGCCCCAGGACGATCTCCCACGGACCCGTGCGGCCTTCGATGAGCTTGCTCTTCTCAGTCATGCCTGCTCACTAACGCCGCTCGAGCCCTAGCGGAAGCGCGCGCATGTGCCCACTTGCGTGATTGTCGCAAAACGGGCTCAAGCTTGGCCCCTCTCAAGACCCGTCGGGGAAGGAACACCTAATGAAGACCACTGTGATCGCGGCGCTCGCCGCCCTTGTGTCGCTGGCCGCCGCGCCGGCTCTGGCTCAAACGACGGCCGCCGCCACGGCTTCGGCCTCGGCCGCGCTGAACGTGGAGACGACGCCCATTGAGGTGATCGCCGCTAACGAAAAGGCCAAAGCCGTCATCGACAAGGAACTGCCGGGCCTGACCGCCCACGAGGCCTATCCGCAGTTCAAGCAGATGACCCTGCAGCAGCTCATGCCCATGAGCCAGGGCGTCATCACCGACGAGAAGCTCAAGACCGTCCAGGCCGAGCTCGACAAGGTGAAGTAAGCTACCCGAGCGCTCCCTCCCCCACGGGAGGGAGCCTCACCACCACTTCTGCGGCTTCGCCCGGAAGTTCGCGGCCTTTTCTATCGCGCCGCCCAGCGAGAACAGCGTCCCCTCGTCCAGCGCCCGGCCGATTAGCTGCAGGCCCAGCGGCAGGCCGTTGGCGTCGAGGCCGGCCGGCACGCTCATGCCCGGCAGGCCCGCCAGGTTCACCGTCACCGTGAAGATGTCGTTCAGGTACATGGCCACCGGGTCGTCCGACTTGTCGCCCAGCGCGAAGGCCGCGGACGGGGCCGTGGGCGTCAGCAGCGCATCGACCTTCTCGAACGCCTGGTCGAAGTCGTCGGCGATCCTGCGGCGGACCTTCAGCGCCTTGAGGTAGTAGGCGTCGTAGTAGCCCGCCGACAGCACATAGGTGCCGATCAGGATGCGGCGCTTGACCTCGGCCCCGAACCCCTCGGCGCGGGTCTTCTCATAGGTCTCGGTCAGGTTGGCGCCCTCGACCCGCAGACCGTAGCGCATGCCGTCATAGCGGGCGAGGTTCGACGACGCTTCGGCCGGGGCCACGATGTAGTAGGCCGGCAGGGCATATTTGGTGTGTGGGAGGGAAACCTCGACGATCTCGCAGCCGGCCTCCTTCAGCCAGGCGATGCCCTGTTCCCAGAGCGCGTCGATCTCCGCGGGCATGCCATCGACCCGATATTCCTTCGGCACCCCGACGCGCAGACCCTTCACTGAGCGGCCGACGAAGGCCGCGAAGTCCGGGGTCTCCACCGGCAGGCTGGTGGAGTCCTTCGGATCGTGCCCGGCCATGGAGGTCAGCAGGAT
>NZ_JBKJTG010000153.1:0-6517 GCF_046590535.1 Phenylobacterium sp.
ATCCGGTAGAGGCCGCAGAGCTTGTTGCCGTCCGGGTCCCGCAGATAGGCGAGGTAGAGCTTACCGACGCTCCCCTCGCGCGGACCCGGCGGGTTCTCGATAGCGGTCCCGCCGTTGGCGACGCCAGCGGCGTGCCAGGCGTCCACCTGCTGCGGCGAGGCGCAGGCGAAGCCAACAGTGCCGCCGTTGGCCCTACAGGCCGGTTCGCCGTCGATCGGCTTGGATACGCCAAAGGCTCCGCTTGGCCCCCGGTAGAAGAGCCGACGGTCCTCGTTCAGGACGCCAGGGCCGACTCCGAGAGCGCCGAACACCGCGTCGTAGAACCGCTTGGCCTTATCGAGATCGTTCGTGCCGACCATCACATGTGAGAACATCGCGCCTTCCCCCTCGTTCGCTGACTTGGCGTGCCGACACTAGCCGGAAGGCGCGGGCGGCAAAAAGCCCCGGACGTCGCTCTCCGGGGCCTTTCTAATTTCAGCAGAGCGAGGCTCAGTCCTCGGCGAAGGTCTGCTCGCCGGTCGGGCCGGAGTCCTTGCCCTTTTCTGACGGGTCGCGGTCGACGAACTCGATCACCGCCAGCGGGGCGTTGTCGCCATAGCGGTAGCCGGCCTTGGGCACGCGGATATAGCCGCCCTGGCGTTCGGCGTAGCGCGGGCCCAGCACGGCGAACAGCTTGCCGACCTGCTCCACGTCACGGACCTGGCTGATCGCCTGGCGCCGCGCATGCAGGTCGCCGCGCTTGCCCAGCGTCACCAGCTTCTCGACGAACGGCCGCAGCTCTTTGGCCTTCGGCAGGGTGGTGACGATCTGCTCGTGCTTGATCAGGCTCGCGGCCATGTTCGCGAACATGGCGGTGCGGTGGGCGGTCGTTCGGTTCAGTTTGCGGTGGGCTTTGCCGTGACGCATCTCGTATCTCCTTGGCCATCCGGCCCGCCTGACGCTCCCGATCTGCGGGAAGGCGTCGATTCCTAAGCAAGCCCAGCCTGCTCCCGCCTGGGTCGACACGACGCGCCGGGGCCCTCCACCGCTGTTGCGGCTTCAACAGGCCCGGACCGCAGACGCGGCCCGGAGTCGGCGCAATACAATCCTACATCTGGTCTTCGAACTTCTTGGCGAGCTCTCCGATATTTTCCGGCGGCCAGTTCGGCACATCCATGCCGAGGTGCAGCGCCATGCCGGCGAGCACTTCCTTGATCTCGTTGAGCGACTTGCGGCCGAAGTTGGGAGTGCGCAGCATCTCCGCCTCGGTCTTCTGGATCAGGTCGCCGATGTAGACGATGTTGTCGTTCTTCAGGCAGTTGGCCGAGCGGACGGAGAGCTCGAGCTCGTCCACCTTCTTGAGCAGCGCCGGGTTGAACGGCAGCTCGGGCTTGGCCTCGCCTTCGACCTTCTTCTTGGGCTCTTCGAAGGTGATGAAGATCTGCAGCTGGTCTTGCAGGATGCGCGCGGCGTAGGCCACGGCGTCCACGGGCGAGACCGCGCCGTTGGTCTCAACTTCCATGATCAGCTTGTCATAATCGAGGCTCTGGCCCTGGCGGGTCGGCTCGACACGGTAGGCGACCCGCTTCACCGGCGAATAGAGCGCGTCCACGGCGATCAGGCCGATGGGAGCGTCTTCCGGACGGTTCATTTCGGCGGGGACATAGCCCTTGCCGGTCTGGACGGTGAATTCCATGCGCACCTGGGCGCCTTCGTCCAGGGTGCAGAGAACGTGGTCGCCGTTGAGGATCTCGATGTCCGAGGGCGCCTCGATCTGGCTGGCGGTCACCACGCCCGGGCCGGTGGCGCGCAGGGTCATGCGCTTGGGGCCCTCGGCGTGCATGCGCACAGCGAGCTGCTTGATGTTCAGGACGATGTCGACGACGTCCTCACGCACGCCTTCCAGCGAGGAGAACTCGTGGACCACTCCGTCGATCTGCACGGCGGTCACGGCGGCGCCTTGCAGCGAAGACAGAAGCACGCGGCGCAGGCTGTTGCCCAGCGTCACGCCAAAACCGCGTTCGAGGGGTTCGGCCACCAGACGCGCCTTGCGGGCGGCGTCGGCGCCGGTCTCGATTTGCGGCTTTTCGGGACGGATAAGCTCGTTCCAGTTTCTCTCGATCACGGATTGATGTCCCTCGAAACGCAGGATCGCCGACCGCAAACGCGGTCCGGCGCCTCGTATTGCAGTACGTTGTTACTCAGACGCGCCGGCGCTTAGGCGGCCGGCAGCCGTTATGCGGAATTGGGGTCACGTCGCGGATGGTCGTGATCGTCATGCCCACAGCCTGCAGGGCGCGGAGCGCGGACTCGCGGCCCGAACCCGGACCCGAGACGTTCACTTCCAGCGTCTTGACGCCGTGCTCAGAGGCTTTCCGGCCGGCATCCTCGGCCGCCATCTGGGCGGCGTACGGGGTCGATTTGCGGGAGCCCTTGAAACCCATCATGCCGGCGGAAGACCAGGAGATGGTGTTCCCCTGAGCGTCGGTGATGGTGATCATGGTGTTGTTGAACGAGGCGTTCACGTGCGCCACGCCCGAAGTGATGTTCTTACGCTCGCGACGTTTGACGCGCGCCGGTTCCTTGGCCATCGGAGATAAGCTCTCTTACTTCTTCTTGCCAGCGATCGGCTTGGCGGGACCCTTGCGGGTGCGGGCGTTGGTGTGCGTGCGCTGGCCGCGGACCGGCAGGCCCTTGCGGTGACGCAGGCCGCGGTAGCAGGCCAGGTCCATCAGCCGCTTGATGTTCACTGCGGTCTCGCGACGCAGGTCGCCTTCCACCGTGAAGTCACGGTCGATAGCCTCGCGGATGTGCAGGACTTCCTGGTCGGTTAGCTGATTGACGCGGCGTGCGTCCTCGATCCCGACCTTCTCGACAATCGACCGCGCATTGGCGGGGCCGATGCCATGGATGTACTGTAGCGCGATGACCACGCGCTTGTTCGTAGGGATGTTGACGCCAGCAATACGGGCCACGTGGGATTCTCTCTCCTGGTCACGCAAGAAAAGCGCGAACGGCGCCCCGGCCCCACTGACCCGAAGGCTTAGGCCGGCGCGTCCCTCGCGCTCTTTCGCGGAAGCGCTTCGTTATAGGGATCGTTGCGCTTCCGTCAACAACGGAAACGCCCAAATGTGGACGAACGATAGTCGGCGCAAGAGCCCTGCCCTGCACGCGCTCACACATCGAACGACCCCGACCATCGCCGGAATGGGGTGAGGAAAGCATGAACAGGGGCAGCCGCGCAATCGCGATGGCCCCGCACCTAGCCGTGGGCCGCATCCAGGGCCTTGTCGATGGCCTGGGCGACCGCGTCGATGGAGCCCATGCCGTCCACTTCGATGAGATTGCCTTGCGCCTGGTAGTACGGCAGCAGCGGCGCGGTCTGGGCGTTGTAGGCCGCCAGCCGCACCTTGAAGCTCTCGGGATTGTCGTCAGCGCGGCCGGATTCGGCGAATCGGCCGGCCACGCGCTCCACCAGGGCGGGATCGTCCACTCGCAGGCGCACGACCAGGTTGATTCGCTTGCCGCGACCCTTGAGCATCAGGTCCAAGGCCTGGGCCTGGGCAATGGTGCGGGGGAAGCCGTCGAAGATCGCGCCCCCGGCCGCCTCGGCTTCCGGCAGGCGCTCCTCAATGAGGGCCACCACGATCTCGTCGGAGACCAGTTCGCCGCGCTGCATGATGCCCTGGACCCGCTGGCCAAGCTCGGAGCCCGACGCGATGGCCGCGCGCAGCATGTCGCCGGTGGACAGCTGGACCATCCTGCGGCTCTCCAACAGGCGCTTGGCCTGGGTGCCCTTCCCCGCCGCAGGCGGGCCGAACAGGATCAGGTTCATCATTGAAAAAGCCCCTCCCTCGCCGGCCCTCTACGGGGCCTCGGCCGCGCCGTCAGCGGTTACGTACGCCCCGCAGCTTCGACTTCTTGATCAGCCCCTCATACTGGTGCGCCAGCAAGTGCGACTGTATCTGGGCCACGGTGTCCATGGTGACGCTGACCACGATCAGGATCGACGTGCCGCCCATGTAGAACGGCGCCTTGTAGAACCCGATCAAGGCCTCCGGCAGCAGGCAGACGATGGCGATGTAGGCAGCCCCGATCACCGTCAGCCGGGTCAGCACAAAGTCGAGGTACTCGGCAGTGCGCTTGCCCGGCCGGATACCCGGCATGAAGCCCCCGTACTTGCGCAGGTTTTCGGCCGTGTCCTCGGGGTTGAACACCACGGAGGTGTAGAAGAAGCAGAAGAATACGATGAGGGCGCCGTACAGCAGCATGAACAGCGGCTGGCCGTGCTGCAGTTGGCCCACCGCGCTGGGCAGCCACTGCGCCCAGGACGGCAGGTTGGTGGTGTCCTGGAAACCCATGACGGTGGCGGGCAGCAGCAGCAGCGACGAGGCGAAGATCGGCGGGATCACGCCAGAGGTGTTGATCTTCAGCGGCAGGAACGAGGTGTCCCCGCCGAACATGCGGTTGCCCACCTGTCGCTTGGGATACTGCACCAGGAGACGCCTCTGAGAGCGCTCCATGAACACGATGGCCACGGTCACGCCGATGGCCAGCAAACCGATCATCAGGAGCGCGCCGCCGCTCAGCGTGCCGGTGCGGGCCATCTCGAAGGCCTGCGCCACATAGCGCGGCAAGACGGCGACGATGCCGGCGAAGATGATCAGGCTGATGCCGTTGCCGACGCCGCGGCTGGTGATCTGCTCGCCAAGCCACATCAGGAACATGGTGCCGCCGGTCAGCGTCACGACGGTGGAAATGATGAAGAACAGGCCCGGATTGTCGACCAGGCCCGGCGAGTTGCTCAGGCCGACGGCGATGCCGAACGACTGGAACAACGCCAGGATCACAGTGAGGTAACGGGTGTACTGGTTGAGCTGCTTGCGCCCCGCCTCGCCGCCTTCCTTCCGCAGCTTCTCCCACGGCGGATAGACCGTCCCCAGGAGCTGCACGATGATCGAGGCCGAGATGTACGGCATCACGTTCAGGGCGAAGATGGCCATCCGCTCGACGGCGCCGCCGGAGAACATATTGAACATGCCCAGGACACCCTGGGCTTGGCCGGAGAACGCCTGGCTGAACGCGGCGATGTCGATGCCCGGGATCGGGATGTAGGTCCCCAGCCGGTAGACCACCATCGCGATGAGGGTGAACCAGATACGCTTATGAAGCTCCGTCGCCTTCTGGAAGGCGCCGAAGTTCATGTTGGCGGCAAGCTGTTCCGCGGCCGAAGCCATTCAGCAATTCCCCTGACTCGTGGTCCCGCTCAGATAGGACGGCCCGGCCTCAGTTGCGAGGCCGGAATGGTCGCACGGCTCAGGCGGAAGCTTCCGCCACCGCTTCCTTCTTGGTGGTGGTGAGCGTGCCACCGGCCTTTTCCACAGCCGCGCGGGCCGAGGCCGAGGCGGAATAGACCGTGATGTTCAGCTTGGAGGTGAGCTCGCCCTTACCGAGGAGCCGCACGCCGTCCAGCGCCCGGCGGACGACGCCCGCGGCGATCAGCACCTTGGCGTCGATGGCGGCCTTGGCGTCGAGCTTGCCGGCCGCGATCGCCTGTTCGAGGCGCCACAGGTTCACTTCGGCGAACTTCTTGGCGAAGGGATTGTTGAAGCCGCGCTTGGGCATCCGCATGTGCAGCGGCATCTGGCCGCCTTCGAAGCCGGCGATGGCGACGCCCGAGCGCGCCTTCTGGCCCTTCACGCCGCGACCGGCGGTCTTGCCCTTGCCCGAACCCGGGCCGCGGCCGACGCGCATGCGGTTCTTGGTGGAGCCCTCGCGCGGAGCCAGTTCGTTGAGCTTCGTCATGTGCCTCTCCTTGGAGATCTGTCGCCGGGGCGTACCCCGACTCGGCTGAAATGTGTTTGGCCGGAATGGCCGGGCCCGAGGGCCCTGGCGGAGGTTAGTCCACCACCTCGACCATGTGCGCGACCTTGGCGATCATCCCGCGGGTCGAGGGCGTGTCTTCGAGTTCGGAGACCCGCCCCATGCGGTTCAGGCCCAGGCCTACGAGGGTGGCGCGCTGGTCCTTCTTGCGGCGGATCGGGCTGCCGGTCTGACGGACTTTGATCGTAGCCATTACGCTTATCCTTCCGCGTCCGCGACGGGCTGACCCGTCGAGGCGCCGTCGGCGCGGCGGCCGAGTACGTCGGAGACCTTCTTGCCGCGCTTGGCCGCGACCTGGCGGGGCGAAGACTGGGCCTTCAGCGCCTCAAAGGTCGCGCGCACCATGTTGTAGGGGTTGGACGAGCCGACCGACTTGCCGACCACGTCCTGGACGCCCAGGGTTTCGAGAACCGCCCGCATCGGGCCGCCGGCGATAACGCCGGTGCCAGCCGGCGCCGCGCGGACCATGACCTTGCCCGCGCCCCAACGGCCGGCGCCGTCGTGGTGCAGGGTGCGGCTTTCGCGCAGCGGCACGCGGATCATCGATTTCTTGGCTTCTTCGGTCGCCTTGCGGATGGCTTCCGGCACTTCGCGCGCCTTGCCATGACCAGAAGGGCCGCGTGGGCTTTGGTCATGGCAAGGCGCGCGAAGTGCC
>NZ_JBKJTG010000160.1:0-7146 GCF_046590535.1 Phenylobacterium sp.
ATCAGGGCCCCGTCGCCGACCACCAGCAGCAGCGCCGAGGCGGTGAAGATTTCGCGCAGGCGGGCTGCGGCGATGAACCGGAAGATCGGCCGGGTGAGGTAGCGGCCGGCGACCACCACGGCGGCCACCGCCGCCAGCACCGCCAGGGCGCGGATCCACTGGGGCAGGCCGTCGAGCACGCCGGCGCCGTGGCCGGCGGCATCCACGTGGCCCGCAACCCCGGCCACGGCCAGCAGCGGCAGCAGCGCGAACAGCGGGATCACCGCCAGGTCCTGGAACAGCAGGACGCCGAACGCCGCCTCGCCCACCGGCCCCTGGCGCAGGCCCTTCTCTTCCAGGCTCTGCAGGACGATGGCGGTAGAGGACAGCGCCAGAATCAGGCCGGCAGCCACGGCCACCCTCCAGTCCAGCCCAAAGGCCAGGCCTGCGGCGGCGACCAGGGCGGCGGTGAGCAGCATCTGGCCCGCGCCCAGGCCGAAGATGGTGGTCTTCATCCGCCAGAGCAGCGCCGGGCGCACCTCCAGCCCGATCAGGAAGAGCAGGATCACCACGCCGAACTCGGCGAAGCGCATCACGTCGCCGGCCTCGCCCACCAGGTTCAGCGCGAACGGGCCCACCAGGCAGCCGGCGATCAGGTAGCCCAGCGCCGAGCCCAGCCCCAGCCGCTTGGCGATCGGCACGGAGACCACGCCGGCGGCCAGATAGACCAGGGCCTGGATGAGCAGGCTGTCGGCGCTCACGGCCGCCCGGCCGGGGAAAGGAGGCTGATCATGGGCCGCACTGGAGCGCGCAAAGGCTGTGCCTGCACGTGAAATTTCGCGCGACCCCCGTTCTCAATTGCTGCGTTGCGGCGTAAAGGGCGCCCATGGCCAGCAAGGTACAGACCACCGCCGCCGACGCCCTGGCAGGGGTGCTCACCGACGGCATGACGATCATGGCGGGGGGTTTCGGCCTCTGCGGCATCCCGGAAAACCTGATCGCGGCGATCCGCGACAGTGGCGTCAGGGACCTCACCGTGGTCTCCAACAACTGCGGGGTCGACGACTTCGGCCTGGGCCTGCTGCTGGCCGGGGGCCAGATCAAGAAGATGATCAGCTCCTACGTTGGCGAGAACAAGCTGTTCGCCGAGCTCTACCTCTCCGGCAAACTGGAGCTGGAGTTCAACCCGCAGGGGACGCTGGCCGAGCGCATCCGCGCGGGCGGGGCGGGCATTCCGGCCTTCTTCACCAAGACAGGCGTCGGCACCCTGGTGGCCGAAGGCAAGGAAGTCCGCGAGTTCGACGGCGAGCTCTATGTGATGGAGCGCGGCCTCACCTGCGACCTTGCCATCGTCAAGGCCTACAAGGGCGACCACGCGGGCAATCTGGTCTATCGGCGCACAGCCCGGAACTTCAATCCGATGATGGCCACGGCCGGCAAGCTGACGATCGCCGAGGTCGAGGAACTGGTGGTGACCGGTCAGCTCGACAAGGACAACATCCACACCCCCGGCATCTATGTGGACCGCCTGTTCGAGGGCGCCCACTTCGAGAAGCGCATCGAACAGCGCACCGTGAGCCAGGCCGAACAAGTGAGCGCCTCCTGATGGCCTGGAACCGAGACCAGATGGCGGCCCGCGCCGCCACCGAGCTGCGCGACGGCTTCTATGTGAACCTCGGCATCGGCATCCCCACCCAGGTGGCCAACTTCATCCCGGCCGGCATGAGCGTGACCCTGCAGAGCGAGAACGGCATGCTGGGCATGGGGCCGTTCCCCACCGAGGACGAGATCGACGCCGACCTGATCAACGCCGGCAAGCAGACCATCACCGAGCTGGCGTCCTCGTCCTACTTCTCCAGCGCCGACAGCTTCGCGATGATCCGCGGCGGGCATATCGACCTGTCCATCCTGGGCGCCATGCAGGTGGCCAGGAACGGCGACCTGGCCAACTGGATGGTGCCCGGCAAGATGGTCAAGGGCATGGGCGGGGCCATGGACCTGGTGGCCGGGGTCAAGCGCGTGGTGGTGGTCATGGAGCATTCCGAGAAGTCCGGGGCGCCTAAGCTGGTGGACGCCTGCTCCCTGCCGCTGACCGGCCAGGCTGTCGTGGATCTGGTGGTCACGGAGCTGGGCGTGTTCGACGTGGCCCGCGGCAAGCGTCCGCTGACCTTGCTGGAACTGGCCCCCGGCGTGACCCTAGACGAGGTCATGGCCCGGACGGAGGCGACGTTCGCGGTGGCCGGCGAAGTCGCGGCCTAGCTGGGCGAACCGCCTGGGCATCCGAAAGCGCCGCACCTGCGTATCTTCCCGTGACCTCCAACCCCGTGAGTGACATGCTCAAGTCCATGAAAATGCGCCTGTTCGCGGCCATCGCCGCCCCCGCCCTGCTGCTGGCCGCCGCCGCCCCGGCCGCGGCGCCAGCCAATTCGGTGGCAGCCAAGTCGGGCCCCACCAGAATCGCGGTGTTCGCCGGCGGCTGCTTCTGGTCGGCGGAGAAGGCCATGGAGAGCCTGGCGGGTGTGAGGGGCGCGGTCTCCGGCTATTCCGGCGGCACGACGGCCAACCCCAGCTACGAGAACCACCAGGGCCACCTGGAGGTGGTGCGGGTGACCTACGACCCGGCGGTGGTGAGCTACGCCAAGGTGGTCGACCACTTCTTCCACAACATCGACCCCACCGACCCCAACGGGCAGATCTGCGACCAGGGGCCATCCTATCGGACCGCCGTGTTCGCCGGCAACGCCCAGGAGCGCCAGATCGCCGAGCAGGTGAAAGCCAGCGTCGCCAAGACCCTGGGGGCCAGCGTCGCCACCCAGGTGCGCAACGCGGCGCCCTTCTACATGGCCGAGGGCTACCACCAGGACTACGCCAAGCGCAATCCCGTCGCCTACAACGCCTACCGGATCGGCTGCGGCCGCGACCGGGCGCTCAAGGCGGTGTGGGGAGGCCGCTGAGCGGATCGCGCGGCCGGGGCGCGAACCCCTGGCCCACGAACATCTCCAGGCGGCGCTTGCGCTTGCGGTCCAGGCTGACGCTGGCGATCTCCAGGTCTGACGTGCGCGCGAAGTCGGCGGCCATCTCGGCCCGTCGCCAGCCCTCGTAGGCCACGGCGAGCGTCCGGCGGCCGGAGGCGGCGTCCAGCGCCGCGCTGGTCTCGGCCTGGTTCTGCGGGCTGTCGGCCAGCAGCCAGCTGCGCAGGGGCGCCGCCCCGGACTGGGCGAAGTAGTCCCGCCCGTAATAGGCCATGGCGTAGAACAGGAAGCGGTTGTTCACCGCGATCGACGTCAGGCCCGGTTCGCGCCGGGCCCGGTCCAGCACCAGATCGGTAGTCTCCGACCAGGCCTTGGCCCGCTTGAAGCCATTGGCCGCCCCCAGGGTCTCCGCCGTCCTGGGCGACAGGACAAAGACCAGAAAGAGCGCCGCCAGCGCCGCCTGCATCAGCACCGCGGCCAGCAGCCAGCGCCTGGCCCGCCAGCGGATCAGCCAGGCCGCCGCCAGGATCGCCCCGGTGAGGTAGCCGGCGCCCGACCAGTTGGCGTTGGCCCGGCTGACGAAGGCCTGGACGGTGACGATGATCAGCGGCGGCGCGGTGAAGCACAGCAAGAGCAGATCTTCCCGGGTCAGCCGCCGGCGCCACGCCAGCAGGGCTGCGCCGCCGATCACCACGGCCAGGGGGATCGGGCCGAAGATGGCGAACTGGTTGGCCAGGAATTCCCCCAGCTCGGCGAAATTGAACAGCTGGCGGCCGTTCCAGGCGGCGTTGGCGGCGGTGTGTTGCAGGGTGGCGAACCCGTGGGTGGCGTTCCAGGCGAGGTTGGGCGCCAGGACCACGGCGAAGGCGGCCAGGGCCAGGCCGGCCGCCGCGGGGGTCCAGGCCCTGCGCGCGGCGGGCGACAGCGCAAGGTGCAGCGCCAGCCCGATGACGAAATAGACCGCGGCGTACTTGGAGAGGAACGCCAGGCCGAGCGCCGCGCCCAGACCCGCCGCGATGGCCAGCCGGGCCGGGCCCCGGGCCTCGAGCAGGTGGACATAGGCCAGCACCGTGAGCGCCAGGAAGAACAGCAGCGGCGCGTCGGTGGCGATCACCGCGGCGGAGAGCTGCACCGCCGGCATCAGGGCGTAAAGGGCGGCTGCCGCCAGGGCCACGCTCCCCCCGTAGAGCCGGCGGGCGATGGCGAACACCAGCAGCGTGGCGCCGGCCTGGAACAGCGGCGCGGCCAGCCGCACGAAGGGCTCCGCGTCGCCGCCCATCGCCGTGGTCGCCCAGATCGCCCAGGCGACCATCGGCGGCTTGGAATAGTAGCCGAAGTCCAGGGTGCGCGACCAAAGCCAATACTGGGCTTCGTCCGGGTAGAGATCGAGGGGCGTGCGGAACAGCGCCACCAGCCGCGCCAGGGTCAGGGCGGCGGTCAGCAGGATGGCCGCTCGCCAGTCGTCGGCCCGCCTCTCCGTCGCCGCCGCGTGCGCCATGCCGATCCTCGTGTGGAGATGCTGTGCGACGGTAGAGCAGCGACCATGCCTGTAAAGACACAGGCGCCAGCTTTTTCAGCGTCGCGGTGCGACGCGGCGTCGCCGTTACAAAACCGTCACCCACACCCGCCGATTCCTTGATATAGGCCAGCCTAAGGCTGAGGGGCGCCGTCGGAACGGCCGTCCCCTGCTGTCGGGAAGAGGGGATTTTCCAATGAGAACGATGCAAAGGCTCGCCTGTGGCGCAGCGCTGACGGCGCTCGCGTGCGGCATGTCCACGGCGGTGTACGCCCAGGCGACCACGGGCGCGATCCGCGGGCAGATCACCAACGAGGCCAGCGCGCCGATCGGCAACGCCACGGTCACGGTCACCCACGTACCCACCGGCACCTCGGCCACCTCGGTGACGGGTTCGGACGGCTACTTCTCCGTGCGCGGCCTGCGTCCGGGCGGCCCCTATCGCGTGGCGGCCGCCGCGGCCAACTTCGACTCAGGCTCTGTCAATGTGGCGGGTATCGGCGTCGGTGAACCGGCCAATGTGGACGTCCTGCTCTACGCCACCGGCGCGCAGGTGTCCGAACTGGTGGTGACGGCAGCGGCCGTGGCCCCCAACCGCGGCGGCCCCTCGACGAACTTCTCCGCCGCCGACCTGGAGAACATCCCCTCGATCAGCCGCGACCTGAAGGACGCGGCCCGGCTCGATCCCTTCGCGACGATCGACCCCACCAACCAGGACGCCCTGTCATTCGCGGGCACCAACACCCGCTTCAACCAGCTAACCGTCGACGGCGTGCGCCAGAACGACGACTTCGGCCTGAACAACAACGGCTACCCGACCCAGCGGTCGCCGATCTCGTTGGACGCGGTCTCGGCGGTCAACGTGTCCGCGGCGCCCTACAGCGCCATCAACAACGGCTTCACCGGCGGCCAGATCAACGCCGTCACCAAGTCAGGCGGCAACACCTTCTCCGGTTCGGCCTTCTATGAGTACACCGGCCGCGACCTGCAGGGCGACACCATCGAAGGCGTCCCGGTGGGCGCCGAGTTCTCGGAAAAGGTCTTCGGCGCCACGCTTGGCGGCCCGATCATCCGCGACAAGCTGTTCTTCTTCCTGTCCTACGAGAAGTTCGATGGCGAGCTGGGCTTCGACGAAGGACCGGCGGGCTCGCAGGCCTCGGTGATCATCCCGCGCATCACCACCGGCGCGATCACCACCTTCCGCGCCGACACCCAGCGGATCTACGGCTACGATCCGGGCGACTTCCTGTTCGGCGCCTTCCCGGTCGAGGACGAGAAGATCCTCGGCAAGATCGACTGGAACATAACCGACGACCACCGCGCGGCCTTCACCTATCAGAAGACGCAGGGCAACTCGCTGAACGGCTCGGTCTCCTCCACCTTCGCGCTCGGCAACAGCGTAACCCAGCCCCGCATCGGCCTGGAGACCAACAACTACAACAAGATCGAGGAGCTGATCGCCTACACGGCCCAGCTCAACTCCGACTGGACCGAGAACTTCTCCACCGAGCTGCGCTACTCCTTCAAGGAGACCGACACCCAGCAGCTTCCGCTTGGCGGCCTGAGCGTCGGTGAGGTCACGGTGAGCGTGGCCGACCTGGCCGGCGTCGCCACCGGCGCCGGGACCCCGCAGATCCGCTTCGGCGCCGAGCAGTTCCGCCACGACAACTACCTGCACACCGAGGTCGAGACCTTCGAGGCGATCGGCCGCTACCGGTTTCAGGCGCACGACTTCCTGTTCGGCGCCCGGACCGAGAAGCTCGATGTGCTCAACGTCTTCGTGGCCAACTCGCTGGGCAGCTACACCTTCTCCAGCTACGCCAACTACCTGGCCCGGCAGGCGTCGGCCTTCTCGCTGACCGGCGGCGTCGCCCCCGGCACGGTGGGCCAGCCCGCAACCCTGGGCACCGCCCGCACCGGCGCGGGGGCCTTCAACTACCGGCTGAACAGCCTCTACGCCGAAGACCGGATCCAGATTTTCGACAACCTCGATGTGGCCGTGGGCTTCCGCTACGACTTCTACGACATGGACTCCACGCCGACGCTGAACGCCGCGTTCGTGTCGCGCAACGGCTTCGACAACCGCAAGAACCTGGACGGCGAGTCGGTGTTCCTGCCGCGCGTGTCGTTCAACTGGGAGCCGATGGACCGCCTCACCGTCTCCGGCGGCATCGGCCGGTTCTCGTCCACCGGCCTAAATGTGTGGGTGTCCAACACCTTCTCGAACACCGGCGTGGCGCAGACCAACGCGGTCTGCCCGGCGGGCCCCTACAACAACGTCAACCTCACCCAGGCGCCCGCTGGCTGCACCTTCACCGCCGGCAACGGCGACGTTAACGCGCTGGCCCCCAGCTTCCAGATCCCCACGGTCTGGAAGGGCAACCTGCGGGTCGGCTACGAGTTCGACCTCGGCCGCTTCGGCGACCGCTGGCTGGTCCAGGCCGACTACCTGCGCTCGGTGAACCAGAACGCGCTCTACTGGTACGACGCCCGCTCGGTGCAGACCGGCGTGGCCCCTGACGGCCGCGCGGTGTTCGCCCGCAACGCCATCGGCACCACCACCGGCAACAACTTCGACTTCCTGCTGTCGAACATCGACAAGGGCGGCTCCGAAGCCGTCGCCTTCACCCTGGCCAAGGACTGGCGCGAAGGGCTCAGGCCTTCGAAGAGCCCTTCGCG
>NZ_JBKJTG010000164.1:0-24561 GCF_046590535.1 Phenylobacterium sp.
AGCGGCAGGCCCCAGGCCGTGCCGGCTATGCCGTAGTAGGCGAGGCTGGCGGCCCAGTGGGCCGGAACGTACTCGCCGACAGCGATCACCAGCACCACATAGGCGGCCAGGAACACCAGGATCGCGATCAGTCCGAGGAACTTGCGAAGGCGCATGGGCATGGGGCTTTCATAGCGGGCTCGCGCGACCGCCGAAAGCGCTCTAATTAGCGCCCAAGTTCAGCCTTCAAGCCGGACCATGACCCGCCGCATGACGTCCTTCCTGCGCTCCGACCGATCCGGCCCTGTCGCCGTCTGGCTTGTGGCCGTGGCGCTGCTGGTGCTGGCCATGATTGTGGTGGGCGGGGCGACGCGGCTGACTGACTCCGGCCTTTCGATCACCGAGTGGGCGCCGGTCACCGGCGCCATCCCGCCGCTGAGCGCCGCCGACTGGCAGAACGAGTTCGCGCGCTACCAGCAGATCCCGCAGTACCAGCAGCTCAACCGCGGCATGAGCCTTGGCCAGTTCCAGTCGATCTACTGGTGGGAGTGGTCGCACCGGTTCCTGGGCCGGCTGGTGGGCCTGGCCTTTCTGCTGCCCTTCACCTGGTTCGCGGTGCGGCGTGAAATCCCCAAACGCCTGTCGTGGCGGCTGGCCGGCCTCTTCGTGCTGGGCGGCCTGCAGGGGGCGGTGGGCTGGTGGATGGTGGCCAGCGGGCTCTCCGAGCGGGTCTCGGTCGCGCCCGAGCGGCTTATGGTCCACCTGGGTCTGGCCTTCGCCCTGCTGGGCGCCCTGATGTGGACGGCGCTCGATGCGGCCTTTGGCCAGGCGCGGCAGACGATGCCCAGTCCCTGGGGCCGCCGCGCTCTGTGGCTCATCGCCCTGATCTACGTGCAGATCCTGCTGGGCGCGCTGGTGGCCGGCAACGACGCGGGGCTGGTCTACAACGATTTTCCGCTGATGAACGGCCGGTTGATCCCGGATGACTACGCCGGCGCCAGCCTGTGGGCCACCCTGGCGCACAGCCAGGGCGCGGTGCAGCTGCACCATCGCCTCGTGGCCTACCTGCTGACCTTGGTGGCGCTGGTCATGGGCGCCGCGGTGCTGCGGTCCAGCTACCTCGCGCGCGACGCCCGGCTGCTGGGGGCGGGCGTAGCTGTGGCGGTGCTGGCCCAGGCGGGGCTCGGCGTTGCCACCCTGATGGCCCAGGCGCCGATCACCCTGGCCATCGCCCACCAACTCGCAGCGGCCCTGCTGCTGGGCCTGGCGGTGGCCTTCGCCTGGCGGGTGCGGCGGGTCTAGGGCAGAAAATCGCGGTATTCTAATACCGTTATTGTTATGTATATGTTTTTAAACATGTTTTCTGAACAGCGTGGCGTTGGACGCGGTTGACTTCTGCGCCCTCTCCCGGCATATGCCCCCGCTCACCTCGGGGCGTCCGTCTGTCCCGCATCCAAATGGATCGTTTCCCATGATGAAGACCACGGCTTCGTTGAAGCCCGCCGAGGTCGAGAAGAAGTGGATCTTGATCGATGCCGAGAACGCCGTCGTCGGCCGTCTCGCGTCGTTCATCGCCAACCGTCTTCGCGGCAAGCACCGGCCCGACTACACCCCCCACGTGGATTGCGGCGACTTCGTCGTCATTGTGAACGCCGACAAGGTGAAGTTCACGGGCCGCAAGCTGCAGCAGAAGACCTACTACTGGCACACCGGCCACCCGGGCGGCATCAAGGAACGCACCGCGGACAAGATCCTCGGCGGCCGGTTCCCCGAGCGCATCCTGGAAAAGGCCGTCGAGCGCATGCTGCCCAAGGAAAGCCCCCTGGCGCGCAAGCAGCTCACCCACCTGCGCATCTACAACAGCGCCGAGCACCCGCACGCCGCCCAGGCCCCCGAGACCATCGCGTTCGCCGAGCTGAACGCCAAGAACGTGCGGAGCGCGTAAGAAATGTCGGAATCCCCGAACACCGCCGGCGAAGGCTTCGACGCCCTCAAGGGCATGGGCACCGCTGCGGAAGAAACCATCGTCCGCGAGCCTAAGATCGACGCCCAGGGCCGGGCGTACGCCACCGGCAAGCGCAAGAACGCCATCGCCCGCGTGTGGATCAAGCCCGGCAAGGGTACGATCACCATCCGCGGCGGAGAGAGTTCCGAGCCCCGCGACCAGACGGTCTATTTTGCGCGTCCGGTGCTTCGCATGATGCTCGCCCAGCCGTTCCAGGTCACCGACCGCGAAGGTCAGTTCGATGTGGTGGTGACGGTCAGCGGCTCGGGTCTCTCGGGCCAGGCCGGCGCGATCCGCCACGCCATCTCCAAGGCGCTGACCTACTACGAGCCCGGCCTGCGCGCCGTCCTGAAGCCGCACGGCTTCCTGACCCGCGACAGCCGCATCGTTGAGCGCAAGAAGTACGGCAAGGCCAAGGCCCGCCGCAGCTTCCAGTTCTCGAAGCGCTAGACCGCGCGCGACACTCGCGTTTACGGACCAGGGCGCTTCGGGAAACCGGAGCGCCCTTTTTCTATTCTGGAACTCGAACCATGGCCCAGACAGTCTTCATCGATGGGGAAGCCGGCACCACCGGCCTGCAGATCCGGCAACGGCTGGAGGGTCGCCGCGACTTGGAGCTGGTCTCCATCGATCCCGCCAAGCGCAAGGACGCCGCCACGCGGGCCGAGCTGCTGAACGGCGTCGACGCTGTGGTGCTCTGCCTGCCGGACGACGCGGCGCGGGAGGCCGTGTCGCTGATCTCGTCCAGCAGCGTGCGCGTGGTGGACGCCTCCACGGCCCACCGCACTGCCGCAGGCTGGACCTATGGCTTCGCCGAGATGGCGGTCGGCCAGCGCGAGGCGATCCGCACCGCCACGCGGGTTTCCAACCCGGGCTGCTATCCCACCGGCTTCATCGGCCTGGTGCGGCCGCTGGTGGCCGCAGGGCTGATCCCGGCCGACTTCCCGCTGACCGTAAACGCCATCTCCGGCTACTCCGGCGGTGGACGACCGTTGATCGAGGAGTTCGAGGGCAAGGCCGCGCCGCAGGGCACGCGCGACGCCTACCGCACCTATGGCCTGACCCTGGCGCACAAGCACCTGGGAGAGATGCAACGCCACGCCGGCCTGGCCCACCCGCCGCTGTTCGCGCCCTCCGTGGGACGCTACGCCCAGGGGATGGTGGTCGAGGTTCCCCTTCAGCTCTGGGCGCTGCCCGGTAAGCCGTCGCCCGCCGACCTGCACGTGACCCTGGAGGCGGCCTACATGGGCGAGGCTTTCGTCAAGGTGGCCAGCGGGATGGCGTGCGCCGAGCTGCAGAAGGTGCGCGCCGGCGCGGCAGGTTATGTCCAGGCGCTGGACCCGGAGGCGCTGAACGACACCAACGCCATGAAGCTCTACGTGTTCGGCAATGCGGACGGCACGCAGGCCCGGCTGGTGGCCGTGCTGGACAACCTGGGCAAGGGGGCCTCGGGCGCGGCGGTGCAGAACCTGAACCTGATGCTGGGCCTGGAGGAGGGCGCGGGCCTGTGATTCTGCGGCCGGCCACGGTGGAAGACGCCCAGGCCATCGGCGCGCTGCATCACCACACCATGCGCACCAGTCTGCCGTTCCTGCCGGACCTGCATACGGAACAGGAGACGGTGGCCTTCGTGGAAACCCAGGTCCTGCCGGCCAACATCGTGTGGCTGGCGGAGGCGGATGGCGAAGTGGCGGGCTATATCGCCTTCGACGCCGAGTGGATCCACCACCTCTACGTCCACCCCACACGGCAGGGCCAGGGGATCGGGCCGGTGCTGGTGGCCAAGGCGCTGGCGGATAGCCGTCCGCGCCAACTCTGGACCTTCCAGGCCAACGCGCGCGCCCGGCGGTTCTACGAAGCGCGGGGGTTCACGGCGCTCCGATTCACCGACGGCGCCTGTAACGAAGAGCGGACGCCTGACGTACTCTATGAGTGGCGGCCTTGAACCCGCCGCGTCCCGGCGCGATGGTCGCGTCCACTAGGCCCTGCTGAACGTATCGGACCCATGACCCAGATTTCGCACCTCGACCGCCGCGGCTTCCTGGCCGCCTCGCTTCTGGCCCTTGCCGTGCCCGCCTGCGCCCAGGCCGCTCCGGACGCCTATGCCGCCTCGCCGTTCCGCAAGATCACCGACGCCCAGTGGAAGCAGCGCCTCGCCGGTCCCAGCTACGCCGTGCTGCGCCATGAGGACACCGAGCGGCCGGGCTCAAGCCCGCTCGACCAGGAGAAGCGCCGCGGGACCTTCGTCTGCGCTGGCTGCGAGTTGCCACTGTTCAAGTCGGAGTGGAAGTTCGAGAGCGGCACCGGCTGGCCCAGCTTCTACACCGCCATCAAGGGCGCGGTGGGCAAGAAGACCGACTTCAAGATCGGCGTGCCGCGCACCGAGTACCACTGCGCCCGCTGCGAGGGCCACCAGGGGCACATCTTCAACGATGGCCCCCGGCCGACCGGCCTGCGCTACTGCAACAACGGCGTCGCCCTGAAGTTCGTCCCGGCCTGAGGCCGTCCCCGCTAGGTCTTCGACGGCGAAGGCGACGGGGAGGGTGAGGCCGAAGATGACGGCGAGGGGCTGGGTGACACGTCCGGGGAAGGTGCGGACGGCCCCATGCCCTGCTTGATGCTGCCGGCTCCGGAGATGTCGGTCTCCAGGCGCGCCGGCTTGGTCAGGAGCGTGATGTCGCCCATGCCCGAGATTTCCAGCTTCGCCCAGTCGGTGGGGGCGATGGTTGCGTCGCCAGAGCCGGAGATATCCACTTCCGCGCCCTTGGTCGCCAGCCGGCCCAGGTCGGCCTCGCCGGCGCCGGAGATATGCAGTTCCACCGTGTCGGCCTGACCGCTGGCGGCGACCTCGGCGGAGCCGGAGACGTCAATCTCCAGGGTGGGCTGGCGATAGGCGCTGATGATCAGCCGGTCGTTGCCGTTGATCTCGAAGCGGCTGACGTTGGGCGCGGTCATCACGATCTTCAGGCGGTTCGAGCGACGCATGCGCCGATCGAAACGGACGTGGCCGTTCTCGATCACCACATTCTCCACGGCGCGCTGCGGGCCGGTGATGGTCAGGGTGGCGGGACCCTCTGCCTGGGTGAAGGTCAGTTCGGCCGGGACGTCGAGTTGCAGGCGGTCGCCGCCGCTCCAGGCTATCTCGCGGGTGGCCTGCGGGCCGGATGCGTCGGCCCAGGTGTCGCCGTCGTCGTCCCAGTCCCAGTCCTTGCCGCCCCAGCCATGATGGGGCGCCCAAGCCCAGGCGCCGCGGGTGACCAGTTCGGGCCCGGCGATCGCGGCGGCGACGGAGAGCGAGACCGTGGCGAGCAGGAAGCCCGCGGCGGCGATCATGATGAGTACACGGATCATTGGAGCCTCCCCTAGACTTGCGGTTCGAGCGCCGGCTTCAGGAGCCGGTAGTGAAGCCGCCCGTACCAGACCAACGCGTTGACCAAGCCAATTGTGGCCAGGGTCAGCACCGCGCCCACCGAGGAGGCCGCGGCCATCAGGCCCACGCCGCCCAGGAGCGCGGCCACCGGCCCGCCCGGAGGCGCCGTGAAGGGCCCCGCGGCGAACATCACCCCGCCGGCGAAGAACACGGCGATGACCGCGATGCTGAGGCCGAAGATGGCGCCCGCGACCCCCATCAGGATCGGCAGCAGGATCAGGATGTCTATGGCGCCCAGGCCCAGCACCGCGAACACGGCGGCGGCGGCGGAGGAGGGGCTGCGCTCTTCCTCCCAGCGCTTCAGGCCGCTCTCGGCGCGAATTTCCCTGGCCAGCCGGCCGGGCTCGCCCAGGGCCGCCGCCACCTCGGCTTCGGTGCGGCCGGCGGCCTCGCCTTCGCTGAAGTGGGTGTCGTAATCGGCCGTCACATCGGCCACGGTCTGCGCGGGCAGGCCACGAAGGCCATCCCGCAGCCGGGCCATGAATGCCTGACGAGTCATTGCGCCCCTCCCAGGATGGTGTCCACGGCGCCGGAGAATGAACTCCAGGCCGCTTTCTGCGAAGTGAAGTTGGTCCGGCCCGCTTCGGTCAGCCGGTAGTATTTGCGCGACGGGCCGGCGGTGCTCTCAACCATGTAGGTCTCGACGAAGCCGTCGGACTGCAGCCTGCGCATCAGCGGATAGATGGTGCCCTCGCCCATGCCGATACTGTCGGAAAGCTTGCTGGCGATCTCGTAGGCGTAGCTGTCGTGCTGCGAGAGGAGCGCGAGCACGCAAAGCTCGAGCGCCCCCTTCTTCAGCTGGATCTCAATGGCTTCCGGCACGTCGATGCCTCCTTGTCACGCTCAACACGTACCGCAAGGTAGTGGGCGTCGCAAGGTAGCGTGCATTAAACGTTAGTAACCTGTGCGAACGGCGTTACGTCCGCCGATCATCCCCTAGGAGCGAACCTTCACGTATTCCCCCGGCGCATCGCCCAGCGGCTTGAACTTGCCCTTGGCCGGGTCGCGGGCAGGGACCTGCTTGCCCGATTTGGCCTTCAGCCACCTGGCCCAGTGCGGCCACCAGGAGCCGGGCGCCTCGACGGCCGCGGATTGCCAAGCCTCCAGCGTCTCAGGCAGGCCGTCCAGGGTCCAGTGCTGGTACTTGTTAGCTACCGGCGCATTGATCACGCCTGCGATGTGGCCGGAGCCGGCCAAGGTAAAGGTCACCGGCCCGCCGAACAGCTTGGCGCCCTTGAACACCGAACGGGCCGGGGCGATGTGGTCTTCCTTCGAAGACTGCACGTAGATCGGCGTCTTCACCTTACCGAGGTCGAGCTTCACCCCGTCGAGCACCAACTCGCCCTTGGCCAGTTTGTTTTCCCCGTAGAAGTTACGCAGGTAGAACATGTGCAGGGTCTTGGGCATCCGCGTCTGGTCGGAGTTCCAGAACAGCAGGTCGAAGGGCTTCGGCTCCTTGCCCATCAGGTAATTGTTCACGAAGAACGACCAGATCAGGTCGTTGGAGCGGAGCGCATTGAAGGTGTCGGCCATGGTCTGGCCGGAGAGCACGCCGCCGCCCTCGTCCATCTTGCGCTCCAGCTCGGTGAGCCAGTCCTCGTTGGCGAACAGCAGGAGGTCGCCGGCCTCGGAGAAATCCTGCTGGGCGGCGAAGAAGGTCGCCGAGGCGATGCGGTTGTCTTTCTTGGCCGCCATGTGGGCGAGGGTGGAGGAGAGCAGCGTCCCGCCGATGCAGTAGCCGACCGTGTTCACCTGCTCGACGCCGCACTGGTCCATGACCGCCTGGGTGCCCTCGTAAATCCCTTGGCGCATGTAGTCTTCAAAGGTCTTGGCCGAGAGGGTGGCGTCGGGATTGACCCAGGAAGCTACGAACACGGTGATCCCCTGGTCTGCGAGCCAGCGGATCATTGAGTTCTCGGGGCGAAGGTCGAGGATGTAGAACTTGTTGATCCATGGCGGGAAGATCAGCAGCGGAATCTCGCAAACCTTTTCTGTCGTGGGAGAGAACTGCAGCAGCTCGATGATTTCGTTACGAAACACGACCTTTCCGGGGGCGGTTGCGACGTTCTCGCCGATCTTGAACATCTCGTAGTCGGTCTGGGCGATGGCGAGCTGGCCGCCGCCGCGAGCCAGGTCGGAAACGAAGTTGTCCATGCCCTTCACCAGGCTCTCGCCGCCGGTGGACATCACCTCGCGAAGCGCCTGCGGGTTGGATGCCAGGAAGTTGGAGGGCGAGAAGGCGTCGGTGAGCATCTTCATGAAGAACTCGACGCGGCGCTTCTCCATAGGCTCCACGCCCTCCACCCCCGACACCAGGCCGTTCAGCCAGTTGGCGGTGAGCAGGTAGGACTGCTTCATCACATCGAAGACCGGATTGTCGGCCCAGTCGGGGTCGTTGAACCGCTTGTCGCCCTTGGCGGGAGAGACCACCGGTTCCGGCGTCTCGCCGCCCATGCGGCGCGTGGTGGCCTGCCACAGGTCCAGATACTGCGAGAAGAGGTCGGCCTGGGCGCGCATCATCCGGTCGGGCTGGGCGGCCAGCCGGCCCATCACTTCGGTGAGCGCGGGCGCCACATGGAAGGGATCGGGCGACAGGGCCGCCGGGCGATCGGCTTGGCGCAGCGCCATCTCGGCGATGGCGCCCTGGGCGGTCAGGGCGGCGCGGGCCAGGTTCATGGACAGCTTCTCCACCTGGGCGCGCTGGTCGCCGCTCATGGCGGCGGGGTCGAAGGCGGGAGCCCGGGGCGCGGGCTCGGGCCGCGGGGCGGCCGGCTTCGGAGCGGCCTGGTTCGGCGCGGCGGCCTTGGCCTTGGCCTTCGGCTTGGCCGCAGCGCGCTTGCCGCGCGAGCCCTTGGCCGGAGCTGCGGTCTGGTCGCTCATCGGAACCGTCCTCCCGGTGGTGCGCGCCTACGCGCCCTTCCACCATCCTCGATCATCGCATAAGAGCTTGGCGGAAATGCACGCGTCCCGCCTCCTTTTTGTCAACGCCGCCACGGTCGCCGTGACCATGCTGGGCGGCTGTGGCAGCGTCCTGTCGGACACCACGGTCGATCCGCGCTCGCCGATCGCCGCCGAGGTGGCCCGGGTGTCGCGGGCCAACGCCGACTTCCCGAGCTTCAAGGAAATCCCCGGCCGGCCCACCGATGTGCGGCCGCTTCGGGCCTACGGCGAGGCCGCCGACGTGGTCGACACCGCCCGCGCCAACCTGGAACGCGACACCGCGCCCGGGACCTGGTCGCTGAACAACACCGACGCCTTCGCCGCCGAAGCCCGCGTCGCGGCCGGTCCGGAGGCGACTCCGGGGAATCCTGCCGCCACCGAGGCCTTCGCCCAGGACCTGCGCGCCCGAGCTACGCCGCCTCCGCCGCCCAAGCGATAGGGCCAGCGGAGGCGCAAAAATCCCTGAACCGGCTTGGCTGACTCCTGCCCGGAGTCTATCGATGCCCGACCTTAAGCTCCCTGACAGCCGCAATAGGGCAGCTCGCGGCGCAAGAGCTAGCAGATGACCCCGGACTTTCACCGTATCCGACGCCTCCCGCCTTACGTTCTCGAGGAGGTCAACCGCATCAAGGCCCGCCTGCGCGCGCAGGGGACCGACATCATCGACTTCGGCATGGGCAATCCCGACATGCCGACGCCGAAGCACATCGTCGACAAGCTGGTGGAGACCGCCCGCGATCCGAAGGCCGGACGCTATTCGGCCTCCAAGGGGATCGTCGGGCTGCGCAAGGCCATGGCCGGCTACTACGGTCGCCGCTTCGGCGTGAAGCTGAATCCCGACACCGAGGTGATCGCCACCCTGGGGTCGAAGGAGGGCTTCGCCAATCTCGCCCAGGCGCTCACCGCGCCCGGCGATGTCATCGTCTGCCCGAACCCCGCCTACCCGATCCATGCCTACGGTTTCATCATGGCCGGAGGCGTGATCCGCCACGTGCCGGCCCTGTCGCCGGAGGAGTACCTGGCGGGGGTCAGCCGGGCGGTGAAGCATTCCGCGCCGCCGCCCACGGTGTTGATCCTATCCTATCCGTCGAACCCGACGGCTCAGTGCGTGGACCTGGATTTCTATCGCGACGCCATCGCCCTGGCGAAGAAGCACGAGATGCTGGTCATCTCCGACATCGCCTATTCGGAGATTTACTTCGACGACAACCCGCCGCCGTCGGTGCTGCAGGTGGAGGGCGCCAAGGACATCGCCGTGGAGGTCAATTCGCTATCCAAGACCTTCGCCATGGCCGGCTGGCGGGTGGGCATGGTGGTGGGCAATGCGCGCATCTGCTCGGCGCTGGCGCGGGTCAAGTCCTACCTCGACTACGGGGCCTATACGCCGATCCAGGTAGCGGCGGCCGCGGCGCTGAACGGTCCGCAGGACTGCGTCGACGAGATCCGCGCCATCTATAAGTCCCGCCGTGACGTGCTGGTGACCTCCATGAAGCGGGCCGGGTGGCACATCCCGTCGCCGGCCGCCTCGATGTTCGCCTGGGCGCCGGTGCCGGAACAGTTCAAGGCGGCGGGCTCACTGCTGTTCTCCAAGCTCCTGATCGAGGAAGCGGGGGTGGCGGTGGCGCCGGGGGTCGGCTTCGGCGAGTATGGCGAGGGGTACGTGCGCGTGGGCCTAGTGGAGAACGAGCACCGTATCCGGCAGGCGGCGCGCAACGTGAAGAAATTCCTGGCGAATTCGGACGAGATCCTCGGCCGCGCCCACAACGCCCTGGCCGCCCAGTGAGCCGGACCTGGCGTATCGGGGTCGCCGGCCTGGGCACGGTGGGCGCGGGGCTGCTGAAATTCCTCTCCGAGCGCCCAGGCTTCGCGCCGGCGGGCGGGCAGGCGGTGATCACTGGCGTCTCGGCGCGCTCGCGCTCGCGCCCCCGGCCGGTAGACATCTCCAACCTGCCCTGGTTCGACGATGCGGTGGCCCTGGCCGCGTCTCCCGAGACCGACATCTTTGTGGAACTGGTCGGCGGGTCCGACGGCCCGGCCAAGGCTGCGGTGGAGGCGGCGCTGAAGGCGGGCAAGCCCGTGGTCACCGCCAACAAGGCGCTGATCGCCGAGCATGGCGCGGAACTGGCCACCCTGGCCGAGGCCAAGGGCGTGCCCTTGCTCTTCGAGGCTGCCGTCATGGGTGGGGTTCCAGCCGTGAAGATGGTCCGTGAGGCCCTGGTGGGCGATGAGATCAAGTCGATCGCCGGCATCCTCAACGGCACCTGCAACTACATCCTCACCGAGATGGAGGCCACCGGCCGGCCGTTCGCCGACGTGCTCGCCGAGGCCCAGCGCCTGGGCTACGCCGAGGCCGACCCGACCATGGACGTGGGCGGCTTCGACGCGGCCCACAAGATTTCCATCCTGGCGGCCCTGGCGTTCGGCTGCGCGCCGAACTACGCCGCCGCCGAGATCGAGGGGATCGAGAACATCGACCTCATGGACATCAGCCTGGCCCGCGACCTGGGCTACCGGATCAAGCTGGTGGCCTCCGCCGACCGCTCGCCGGATGGCGTGCTGGTGCGGGTGCATCCGTCGCTGGCGCCGCTCAACCACCCGTTGGCCCAGGCCGGCGGCGCGCTGAACGCCCTGTTCATCGAGGGCGCGCGCACAGGACGGATCTTCGTGCAGGGCCCGGGCGCCGGCGCCGGCCCCACCGCCGCCGCCGTGGCCGCCGACATCGCCGACGTGATGACCGGCGGCGTACGTCCCGTGTTCCAGGCGCCGGCCCAGTCGCTGGCTCCGTTCACGCCGGTGGACCCCTCCAAGAGCATCGGGCGGGCCTATCTGCGTTTCCTGGTGAAGGACGAGCCCGGGGTGATCGCGGCGGTCTCCGAGACCCTGGCCGAGGCAGGCGTGTCCATCGAGAGCTTCCTGCAGAAGCCGGTGGAGAACGCGTCCGGCGTGCCCATCGTGCTGACCACCCACGCGGTGGCCGAGTCTGTGCTGACAGCGGCGATCGAGCGGATCGCGGGCCTGCCCGCCGTGCTTGACCGGCCGCGGCTCTTGCGCATCGCGCGCATCTGAGAATCCGAAGACAATTGCGCCCTTGCGGCGCTGGAGGCTTGAAGATGAGTTCCGAAGTTCTCGACCGCAGCCTGGTTCTGGACGCTGTGCGCGTGACAGAGATCGCTGCCATCGCCGCTTGGGCTGAGGTCGGCCGTGGCGACGAGAAGGCCGCCGATCAGGCCGCCGTCGACGCCATGCGCACGGCGCTGAACGACCTCGACATCGACGGCGAGATCGTCATCGGCGAGGGCGAGCGCGACGAAGCCCCGATGCTCTACATCGGCGAGAAGGTGGGCCGCGGCGGCAAGCACAAGGTCGACATCGCGCTCGATCCCCTGGAAGGCACCACGCTCACCGCCAAGGCCATGGCCAACGCCCTGGCGGTAATGGCCTGGGCGCCCAAGGGCACCCTGCTCAACGCCCCCGACACCTACATGGACAAGATCGCCTGCGGCCCGGGCTTCCCGGCCGGCCTGATCGACCTCGACAGGACGCCGGCGGAAAACGTCCAGGCCATGGCCAAGGCCAAGGGCGTCGACGCCTCAGAGATCACCGTCTGCGTCCTCGACCGGCCCCGGCACGCCGACATCATCGCCTCGGTGCGCTCGTCTGGGGCGCGGATCCACCTGATCACCGACGGCGACGTGGCCGGGGTGATGAACACCGCCGATCCCGACACCGGCATCGACCTCTATGTGGGGCAGGGCGGGGCGCCGGAGGGCGTGCTGGCCTGTGCGGCGCTGAAGTGCGTCGGCGGCCAGTTCCAGGGCCGGTTGGTGTTCCGCAACGCCGACGAGCGCGCCCGCGCGGCCCGCATCGGCATCACCGACTTCGACAAGAAGTACGACCTGCACGAGATGGTCCGCGCCGACGCAATCTTCGCGGCCACCGGCGTCACCAAGGGCGCGCTGCTGGACGGCGTGCGCCTGGAGGGCGGCTTCGTGCACACCCACACCCTGGTCATGAACTCCGCCACCCGCACCGTGCGCGAAGTGCGGATGAAGCGGCCGGTGTAGCCATGGGCGACGGCGCGGGCCAGGTTGGCTACCTCGGGGTCACCCGCTCGCTCTCCGGGCGGCTGTGGCGCGAGCGGGCGGCCGATCCCGAGCTCGTGCGCCGCCATCAGCTCTCGCTGGGCCTTTCCGAGCCACTGGCGCGCGCCTTGGCGGCCCGCGGCGTCACCGCCGAGCAGGGCGAGACCTATCTCAATCCAACCCTCAAGGCCCTGTTCCCCGACCCCTCCAGCTTCATGGACATGGATCGGGCCGCGGCAATCCTGGTGGACGCCCTCGAAAGCCGCCGCCCGTTGGTGGTGTTCGCCGACTACGACGTGGACGGCGCCTCGTCCGCCGCTCAGCTGGTGCGCTGGTTCCGGGCCATGGGCCACGACCTCCCGATCTATGTGCCCGACCGGGTCACCGAGGGATACGGACCCTCGCCCGCCGCCTTCCGCAGGCTGAAGGCCGAGGGCGCGGAGCTGGTGGTCACGGTGGACTGCGGGGCCGCCGCCCACGACGCCATCGCCTGCGCCGCCGAGATTGGCCTGGAGGTGGTGGTCATCGACCATCACCTGATGCGCGAGGGCGAGATCCCGCCTGTAGCCGCCCTGGTGAACCCCAACCGGCCCGATTGCCTGTCGGGGCAGGGGCACTTGGCGGCGGCCGGCGTGACCTTCGTTCTGCTGGCGGCGCTGAACCGCGAAGCCCGCCGCCGGGCCCTGTTCGCCAGCGCGGCGGAGCCCGACATCCGCCTGTGGCTGGACCTGGCCGCCATGGGCGCTATCTGCGACGTCACCCACCTCACCGGCTTCAACCGCGCCCTGGCGGCCCAGGGCCTGAAGGTGATGTCGGCATGGCGCAATCCGGGCCTGAAGGCGCTGCTGGATGTTGCCAAGTCCAAGGGGCCGGCCTCGGTGTTCCATGTAGGATTTATCCTCGGTCCGCGGATCAACGCTGGCGGGCGGATCGGCCGCTCCGACCTGGGCGCGCGGCTGCTGTCCACGGACGATCCGACGGAGGCCGCGGCGCTGGCCGAGGAACTCGACGCGCTGAACGCCTCGCGCAAGGACGTGGAGCGCGAGGTCACCGAGGCCGCAATCCGGGTCATCGAGCAGGAAACCAACCTGGCGGACGGCGCCTGCCTGGTGGTCGCCGCGGACGGCTGGCACCCCGGGGTGATCGGCATCGTCGCCGGGCGGCTGCGCGAACGTTACCGCAAGCCCGTGGTGGTGGTGGGCGTCGACCGGGCCGCCAATGTGGGCAAGGGCTCCGGCCGCTCGCAGCCGGGGGTAAACCTGGGCCGGGCCGTTCAGGCCGCCTTCCAGGAGGGCCTGCTGCTGGCCGGGGGCGGACACGCCATGGCCGCCGGCCTGTCGGTACGCCCCGACATCATTCCGGAGCTGCGCGAGTTCCTCTGCGCGCGCCTGGCTGATGAGGCGCAGGTCGCCGCGGCGCAGGACGGCCTGGACATCGACGCCCTGGTCACCACCGCAGGCTGCGACCGGGCCCTGTGGCAGGATTTCCAGCGGCTGGCCCCCTTTGGGCCCGGCAATGCGGAGCCGGTGTTCGCCGCCGCGGACGTGCGCGTCGAGCGGCCGATGGCGCTGCGCGGCGGCCATGTGCGCTGCACCCTAGTGGATGGATCGGGCGGCAAGCTGAAGGCGGTGGCGTGGCGGGTGGAAGATTCCGAAGCCGGCCGCAGGCTGATGACCGAGGGCGGCGCGGTGCACGTGGTGGGCCGTCTGAAGCCTGACGATTGGCAGGGTCGCGAGGGCGTCGAATTCGAGATCGAGGACGTCGCCGATCCGCGGCGCGCCTAAGCCGGCCCGGCCAGTCTTGCACCCCTGCGGGAAGGCGGATATAGAGCCGCCCTCGCGCCACGCGGTCCCTTCGTCTATCGGTTAGGACGCCAGGTTTTCAACCTGGAGAGAGGGGTTCGACTCCCCTAGGGACTGCCACGCAAGCTCCGGTCGCCAGGTCTATGGCTTGACCTGAGCGAATCCCGCGCGGGCGATTCTCCATTGACGCCTCTCTATCTAGAAGAACAGTGTTACAGTTGGTCCCGTACCGAGTTCTTCGGGGGTACCGGGCCGAGGGGCAGATGGCTGGGTTGGAATTCACCGAGCAGGTGGACGCACAGGCGATGGCCGTGCGGATTACGGGTCGCGTCAAGTGGTTCGACGCCGGCAAGGGCTATGGCTTCATCGTCCCCGACGACCCCAGCCAGACCGATCTGAAGGACGTCCTGCTGCACGTCACCAGCCTGCGCAGTTCGGGCCGCGAGAACGCCCTGGAAGGCTCCATGATCACCTGCGACGTGGTCCGCCGCCCGAAGGGCTGGCAGGTGGCCGAGGTGGTCGATCTGGACGATAGCGCCGCGCCGCCGGCCAGCGACCGGCGGCCCCGCGAAGGCCTGGACAGTTTCCGGAGTGATCGGCCTGACGGTTTTGGCTCTGGAGGCTTTATCGGTCGCCCGCCCGCCCGGGTTCCCGTGGAAGCCACTGGCTCGCTGGAACGGGCCAAGGTGAAATGGTTTAACCGCACCAAAGGTTACGGCTTTGTGGTGCGCGACGGCGAGCCCGGGGACATCTTCGTCCACATCGAGACCTTGCGCCGCTCCGGCATGGAGGATCTCCAGCCCGGGGAAGACGTGATGGTGCGGTTCGCCGAGGGCCCCAAGGGTCTTGTTGTGGCCGAGATCGAAGCGTCTAGTCTGGCTTGAAGCCAGCCCCTTCGGAGTTCCCCTCGGTGATTCACGGTTCGACTAGCCGGCGCGGCCTGCTCGCGCTGGGCGCGGCGCTTGCCTTGACCTCGTCGGCTTGCGCCCTGCCGCCCCGGCAGGACGTGGGCGCATGCCGCGGCCAGGCGGAGATCACGCCCCTGCAGCCGCTGCAGGTGGTCACCGAGCGCGGGCCGGTGAAGTTCCTGGTGGAGTTCGCCGACACCGCCCGGACCCGGGAACTGGGCCTGATGTGCCGCCGGGCGCTGGCCCCCAACCGCGGCATGCTGTTCGACTTCGGCCGTTCCCAGGAGCTGGCCTTCTGGATGCGCAACACGCTCATTCCGCTGGACATCGTTTATATCCGCGCCGACGGCCAGGTACTGTCGATCGTGCGCAACGCCCGGCCCCTCGACGAGAGCCCGCTGCCCTCCAACGGCCAGGCGCGCGCGGTGCTGGAGCTGGCCGGTGGCCGCGCGGCGCAGCTGGGCCTGCTGCCCGGCGACCGGGTGCTGCACCGGATCTTCCCGGGTGGCTGAGGCGACGCCGCCTCCGCCGCCGCCGGGTTTCGTGCTGTCGCAGGGCCGTGGCGCGTTCTCCACCCACAACGGGCCCTATTTCCATCGGCCCGGGCCTGGCCCCCTGGTCGAGCAGGCCTTCTTCGCGCTGCCCCGGCACGCCAACGGCCTGGGCCTGGTGCATGGCGGCATGCTGTCTGCGTTCATGGACGGTGTGCTGGGCGCGGCGGTGTGGCAGGGCGCGCACAAGGTTGGCGTGACCATCAACCTGTCGGTGGATTTCCTGCATATGGCGCGGATGGGCGAGTGGGTGCTAGGCGAGGCCAGATGCACCCGGGCCACCCGCGACGTGGCCTTCGCCGAGGGGCGCGCCTATGTGGGCGCCCACGACGTGGTTCGCGCCTCGGGCGTGTTCAAACTGATGAGCCGCGACCGATAGGACCAGGCCCCGTTGCCGAAAGCGGGAAACGCCCATATTGCAAGGCCGCCGGCGTTCCTCGGGGCGTAGCGCAGCCTGGTAGCGCACCTGCTTTGGGAGCAGGGGGTCGCAGGTTCAAATCCTGCCGCCCCGACCACGTCGGTTGTCACGAAGAAAGTATGGCCATGCTTGCGCGTATCTTCCGCCCCTCCAAGACCGCCATGCAGTCCGGCCGCGGCAAGACCACCGGCTGGGTGCTGGAGTTCGAACCCAGCGATGCGCGCAGATCCGACCCGCTGATGGGCTGGACCCAGACCGCCGACACGGAGTCGAGCCAGGTGCGGCTGAGCTTTGAGACCCGGGAGGACGCGGTGCGCTACGCAGACGCCCACGGCCTGGCCTTCCAGCTCATCGACCCCAAGCCGGCGAAACGCATCATCAAGGCCTATGCGGATAACTTCGCGTTCGGCCGTAAGGTCCCCTGGACGCATTAGCCCAGCGAGGGCGCCCTTAGCTCAACCGGATAGAGCACTCGCCTTCTAAGCGAGCGGTTGCAGGTTCGAGTCCTGCAGGGCGCGCCACCTCGGCGTCACTGCGGCGTGCTACCGGCGATCCAATCCATCAGGCGGCCCACGATGCCCCGACGTTTGGCGGGCGGTGGCCCAAACGATGGGTCGGGCTCAACCGAATCCGGGGTCGTGCGAAGCCAGGTGATGTTCTCGCGCACCACCCGGGCCGGCGTGCCGACGGCGATCACGTTCGCCGGGATTTCTCCCGAGACGACCGCCCCGGCGCCGATGACCGTGCCGGAGCCGATCCGGCACCCCTTCAGCAGCATGGCGCGCGTGCCGACCCAGACATTGTCGCCCAGCACCACCGACAGCGGCGGATTGAGCCGCGCGCCGGTCGCCCGGTCGTAGATCCCGTGCATGTCGCTCACATCGATATGGATGTCCGTGGACAGCATGTTGTTGCGGCCGAAGATCATCTCGCCCGCCTCGTGCTGTGACAGGCCCACGGCGTTGAAGGTGGTGAAGTCGCCGATGCGGATCACCCCGCCGTCGCCGGCGACCACCTGGATCAGGCCGTTCAGGATGCACTGCTCGCCGATCTCGATGACCGTGTTGCTGGCCTCCGCCCGGACCCAGATGTCACAGTGGACCAAGCTGTCGAGCCCGATCCGCAGGGTGACCCCTTCGCCCTCGATGACCACCCGGCCCAACGGCTCGCTCTTGAGGTCCAGGATGGTGCCGGGGACGGCATGTTCGACGGGCACGGAAAGTCTCGATCTTGATGCAAGGCGTTGGCAGGGTTGGGACATACGCCCAATGCGGGCGCCTCGTCACCCCTGCGCGGCGCCAGGTTTTAGACCAAGGCCACGCCCTTGCGGCAGGTCATCAGCGGCTGAATCTTCTGGCCGAAGTCGTCGATGCCCTTGCGGAAATCATCGAAGGTGAGCAGCACGCCGCCGGTGTCGGGCACCGCCGCCACCTCATCCAGCATGCGGGCCACGGAGGCATAGGAGCCCACCAGGGTGCCCATGTTGAGGTTCACGGCCGAGGCGGGCGCCGCGAGCTGGGCGGTGTTGGTGGTGGCGCCGGCCGCCGCGTTGGGCGCCGCCTGATCGGTCAGCCAGGCCAGCGCCTCCTGGTCGGCGCCGTCGCGGTAGAGCTGCCACTTGGCCATGGCTTTCTCATCCGTCTCGTCGGCGATCACCATGAACAGGATGAAGCTGGCCACGTCGCGCCCGGTCTTGGCCGCGGCCGCCTTCAGGCGTTGGTTCACCGAGGCGAAGGCGGTGGGCGTGTTGGTCCCCTTGCCCAGGGCGAAGGCGTAGTCGGCATATTTGGCGGTGAAGGCCAGGCCCTCGTCGCTGGAGCCGGCGCAGATGATCTTGGTGTCGTGCGGTCGGGGGCTCACCCGACAGTCGTTCATGGTGAAGTACTCGCCCTTGAAGTCGGAGACGCCGGTCTCCAGCAGCTCCTTCAGCACCGTCGCGTACTCAGCCAGATAGGTGTAGCGGCTGGAATAATGCTGCTCGCCCGGCCACAGGCCCATCTGGTCGTACTCGGCCTTCTGCCAGCCGGTGACCAGGTTGATGCCGAATCGGCCCGGCGCGATGGAATCGATGGTGGACGCCATCCTGGCGACGATGGCCGGGGGTATGGTCAGGGTCGCGGCGGTGGCGAAGATCTTGATCCGGTCGGTGACCGCAGCCAGCCCCGCCATCAGGGTGAAGCTCTCGAGGTTGTGCTCCCAGAACTGGGTCTTGCCGCCGAAGCCCCGCAGTTTGATCATCGACAGGCAGAAATCGAGCCCATAGCCCTCGGCCTTTTGGACGATCTCCTTGTTGAGCTCGAAGGTTGGCATGTACTGCGGCGAGGTCTCGGAGATCAGCCAGCCGTTGTTGCCGATGGGAATGAAGACGCCGACGTGCATGGGGTTTTCCTCCCTCAATAACCGTCCGTGCGGGGATCATCCCGCAGGAACCTGAGCAGTGTAGCGTTGAAGTCGTCCGGCGCCGTCACCGTGTAGGCGTGGCCGCCCCAGGGCGCGATTTCCAGCGAAGCCTTGGGCAGTCCCGCGGCCAGGCGCCTCGAGCAGAGCAGCGGGACCAGCATGTCGTCGGCGGACGCGGCCACCAGCACCCGGTGTGCGATGTCGGAAAGCCGGTCGGCGATGTCGAAGGCTAGCAGCGCCACGATCCGCGCCCGCATCACCTCAAGGCTCGGGAAATCGGCCACGTGGTGGGCCTCCTCAGCCGCCAGCCGCGCGGCGTTCTCGGATATCCAATTCGCCGGATAGAGGAACAGCGGCTGCGCGTGGACGTAGGCCCGCGGACCGCTGTCGTTCAGCAGACTCAGGCGGGTGTCGAAGCAGCGGCGGATGTGCGGGTCCGGGGCCGCCCAGCCGTTGACTACCACCAGCCGGTCGAGCCGCTTCGCCGCGCTCAGCGCCAGGGCCAGCCCGGCCAACCCGCCCGCGGCGTGGCCGACGACGTGGGCGCTGGCCAGGCCCGCGGCGTCCATTACCTCGACGATGTCGTCGGCCATGGATTGCACCGAATGCGGCCAGGTGAGGTCGCGCACGCTGCGTCCCGTGCCGCGGTGGTCGTAGCTCACCAGGCGGAAATGCGCGCCCAGCGCCACCATCTGGGGCGACCAGAAGGCCGCCGAGCCGCCCAGGCCGGAAGACAGCACCACGGCAGGCGCGTGGGCCGGCCCCTCATGGACCTCGTAGCAGAGGCCGCTGGGCGTGCGGGCCATCCGGTCGCTCAGGGCTTGCCCACGTGGGCGATACTGGCGATCTCCACCAGGAAGTCGGGCCGCACCAAGCCGCACTGGATGCAATAGCGGGCCGGCTTCGGGCCGGGGAAATACTCCGCATAGACCTTGTTCAGCGCCGGGTAGTCCGCCCAGTCCTTCAGGAAGATCATGTTGAAGGTGACGTCCTCCATCGTCCCGCCGGCGGTCTCGATGACGCTCTTGATAGTTTCCAGCACCTGCCGGGTCTGGCCCTCTGCGTCGCCCACATGGGCCACATTGTTGTCCTTGTCGAAGGCGAGCGTGCCCGAGACATAGACTACGCCGTCGGCCAGGGTCCCAGGCGAGAAGGGTGCGATGGGGATGCCGGTCCCGGGCGGGGTGATGACGGTCTTGGGCATGGGGGTTCCTTCCTCTAGGACGCGGCGGGGGCGATCTGGCCGAACGCGCCCTTGAAGTCGGCGACGCTGGAGACCCAGCCAAAGAACGTCTCGATATTGTAGAGGCTTGCCTGCTGCACGAAGTCGGGGCCGGCCTGGTGGGTGGCGTCGGCTAGAACCACGCCGAAGTACTCCAGGAAGAAGCCGTCCCGGAGCGTGGATTCCACGCAGACGTTGGTGGCGATGCCCACGAACACCAGGTTGCGGATGCAGCGGGAGCGCAGGACGCTGTCGAGCTGGGAGTTGAAGAAGCCGGAATAGCGGGTCTTGTGGAGCACGATGTCGGTGGGCTCGGGTTTGAGTTCATCGACGAGCTCATAGTCCCAACCGCCCCGCGCCAGGAGCTTGCCTTCTAGCTCAGGACGCGCCCGCATGGTCTTGAGCGCATTGGATTTATGGTAGTTGGGCGACCCTGGGCCGCCAGCCTCCACATAGGCCGGGTCCCAGCCGTTCTGAAAGAAGATCACCGGCACGCCGGCTGCCCTGGCGGTCTCCAGAACGCCCTTGATCTGGCCGATCACCGCGGCCGCGCCCGATATGTCGAACCCCGCCAGGTCGAGGTAGCCGCCGGGCGACGCGTAGGCGTTCTGCATGTCGATCACCACCACCGCGGTCTGCGCGGGCGCCAGCGTCAGCGGCTCGGGCCGGGCGGGCAGGACGATGGTCTGGGCGGTCATCCGTGGTCCCTGTGTCGTCGCGCCCCACCATGGCATAGCGTTCGGCGAAGCCAAGCCGCCGGAGCCGCCATGACTGAGTCCCTGGACGACACCGCCCTGGACCGCCTGTTCCGCACCGCGCGCACCCGCAACGGCTGGACCGACCGGCCGGTCGCCGAAGCCCTGCTGCGGCAGGTCTATGATCTGGCGAAGATGGGCCCCACCTCGGCCAACGTCTCGCCGGCGCGGTTCGTGTTCGTGGCCAGCGCCGCGGCCAAGGCCAGGCTGGCCCCGCACCTCTCCAACACCAACCGACCCAAGGCCCTGGCCGCGCCGGTGTGCGCCATCGTCGCCTTCGATCTGGATTTCGCCCAGCGCATCCCGGAGCTGTTTCCCAACAATCCGGGCGCCCAGGCCTGGTTCGCCGACCCCAAGGTCGCCGAGGTCACCGCGTTCCGGAACGGCAGCCTGCAGGGCGCCTACCTGATGCTGGCCGCCCGGGCGCTGGGCCTTGACTGCGGGCCGATGTCCGGCTTCAGCCAGTCCGGCCTCGACGCGGAGTTCTTCGCCGGCACGTCCTGGCGCTCCAATTTCCTGTGCAGCCTGGGCTATGGCTCCGACGAGAACCTCTTCCCGCGCAACCCGCGCCTGGCCTTCGAGGACGCCTGCCGAGTGCTCTAATAGCCGGTGGGGTAGGGCTTGCGGTCCGCGTCCAGTGGCACGCTCCACTCGGCGCGCTGGGGCATCTCCGCGGCGATCCAGCGGGTCAGCCGCTCATAGTGGGCGCAGAAGCGGGCGATCTCGTCGTCCGACATGCCGGCGCCACCCGAGCGGGCCCTCAGCTTGTGCTCCTGCTCGGTGCGCCAGGCCACCACCACCTCGAAGCTGGGCGCCTGCAGGAGGAACAGGCTGTTCAGCTTGGCGAACAGCTCCTGGTAGGGGCCGTCGAGCTGGTCGTTGACGTAGTGGCGCCAGACGCCGTCGGTGTCCTCCTCGCGCTCCAGGCCGTTGACCGGCGTGGCGAGCGCGGCCTGGCCCTGGGCCACGGCGCCGACGCACCAGCCCTCGAAGATCACCACGTCCACCGGCGAGGCCAGAGTTTCCCAGATGCCGCGGGGGGTGCGGGTGTCCGCGGCCTTGTCGAACCGGGGCAGGGTCACCTTTCCGCGGGTGCGCAGCTGGTCGAGGGTCGCCGCAGCCATCTTGACCTCGTGGGTCCCGGGAGGCCCGCGGACGGCCAGCAGCGGGTGGACGTCCTTTGCCAGCCGCAGCCGCACCTCGCGGGAAAGGTAGAAATCGTCGAGGGAGAGCGCCACGGCGCGCAGGCCGCGCGCCTCAAGCATCTTCACGCTGGCCGCGGCGATGGCGGTCTTGCCCGAGCCCTGCGGCCCGCAGAGGCCCAGGGTCACCGTCCGCTTGCGCACCTGGCGCAGCCGCGCCGCACGGTCGGCCAGCGGCGTGCAGACCTGCTCGACGGTGAGGCGGAAGCTCTCCGGCAGCTGTTCGGCCGCCAGGAAGTCGTCGAGCCAGGTGTTGGTCATCAGCCCCGCCGTAGCCGCCGAGGATCGGCAGGATTTCTCCGGTGATGTAGCTGGAGGTCTGCGGCGACGCCAGAAAGACAAAGGCCGGCGCGATCTCTTCCGGCTGGGCGGCCCGGCGGCGCCCCTTCTCCACGGCCTTCCTGGTCGGTTCGGCGTCCCCGTGCTCGTCGAGATAGGCGATGGCCACGTCGGAGATCCCGCAGCCGGCCTCCGCGGCCTTCTCGGCGCAAGCGGGTGGGGGCATCTCGGGTTACCCTCAGGTCGCCAGCCGCGCATAGGCCGCGAGGCCGTGCTTCAGGTCGGCGATGAGGTCGTCGGGATGCTCCAGCCCGATGTGCAGGCGGATCAGCGGCCCGCCGTAGTCCGGCTGGAACACGCGGGACTTTAGCTGCGGATCGCCGGAGATCGCCAAGCTTTCGAACCCGCCCCAGGAAAAGCCCAGGCCGAACAGGCTGAGCGTATCCAGGAAGGCCTCCACCGCGGCGTCCGGCGCGGGCTTTAGCGCGAAGGCGAAGAGCCCGCAGGCGCCGGTGAAGTCCCGCGCCCACAGGGCGTGGTCGGGAGAGCCGGGCAGGGCGGGGCAGTACATGGCGGCGACCTGCGGCTGGGCCTGTAGCCACCCGGCGATCGTCAGCGCGCTCTGGCCCTGCCGCGCCAGGCGAACCGGCAGGGTCCGCAGCCCCCGCAGCATCTGGTAGGCGTCCTCGCCGGAAACCGCCCAGCCCAGATGCAGGACCCCCTCGTCCAGCGCCCGGACCAGGGCGGGGTCGCGGGCCGCGGCCGAGCCCATGAACACGTCTGAGTGGCCGCCCACGTACTTGGTCAGGGCCTGAATAGAGAGGTCCACACCGTGGTCCAGGGGCTTGTAGAGGTAGCCGGCCCCCCAGGTGTTGTCGGCCGCCGTGAGGATGCCGCGCGCCGTGGCCAGTTCGGCCACCCGGGTGAGGTCCTGGATCTCGAAGGTCAGCGACCCCGGGCTTTCCGCGAGGATCAGGCGGGTGGCCGCCGAGGCCTCGCCCACCAGCGTCTCAGGCGAGGTGCGGGGGTCGTAGTAGCTGACGCCCACGCCGAACCGCGTCAGGACGTGGTCGCAGAACCTGCGGGTGGGCTTGTAGATGGTGTCGACCACCATCACCTCGTCGCCGGCCTTCAGCACCGCCAGCAGGGCCCCGCTGAGCGCCGCCAGGCCCGAGGGATAGAGCGAGACGCCCACGGCCCCCTCCATCTCCGCCAGCGCCGCCTGCAGCGCCGACTGGGCCGCCAGGCCCTGCCGGCCGTAGGTGATGAAGTTGGCGTCGTCGTAGAGCGCCTGCGCACTGGGCAACAGGACCGTGGAGCCCTTCTGGATCGGGGGGCCCACCGTCTTGACCAGCGGCTTGTCTGAGGCGCCGGCGCGGATCAGGCGGGTTTCATCGGCCATGTGGGGTTGCGGGCTCGGGCGACGCTGGCGAAAGTGCCTGCCGCACTTAGAGCCTCCGACGTTTCCCCGATCAAGGAGCAGGGATGATCCGGCGCCTCGTAGCGACCGCTCTGTTCTGCCTCCCCCTGACGGCCTGCGAAGGCCGCCCGGCGCCCGAACCTGTCCCTCAGGCCCCGGCTGTGAAGGCGTCGGGCGCGGGCCAGCCAGCCTACAAGGCTGCAGTCAGCCCCACCCTGCAGGCCGTGCGGGCGCGGGGCCACGTGGCCTGCGGGGTCCACCCCGGCCTGCCGGGCTTCGCCTTTCCCGACGTGCGCGGCCAGTGGCGGGGCTTCGACGTGGATGTCTGCCGCGCGCTGGCGGCCGCCACCCTGGGCGATGCGTCGAAGGTCCGGTTCGTCCCCATCGCGGCGCAGGATCGTTTCGCCGCCCTGCAGGCCGGCCGGATCGACGTCCTGTCGCGCAATACCTCGCTCACCTTCGCCCGGGACGCCGGGCTCGGCCTGACCTTCCCGGCGGTGACCTACTACGACGGCCAGGGCTTCCTGGCGCCCAAGGCCCTGGGGCTGGGCAGCGCCCAGGAGCTGTCGGGGGCGCGCCTGTGCGTGCAGGAGGGCACCGCCAGCGAGGGCAACCTCGCCGACTGGTTCAGCACCCGGGGCCTGCGCTACCGCCCGGTGATGGCGGCCTCAGAGGAAGAGGCCAGGCGCCTCTACGAGACTGAGACTTGCGATGCCTTCACCGCCGATATCTCGGCGTTGGCGGGCTCCCGCTCGGTGCTGACCAATGCCGGCGCCCACGTGATCCTGCCGGACGTGATCTCCAAGGAGCCCCTCGGGCCGGTGGTGCGGGAGGCCGACGCCGCCTGGGCCGACATCGTGCGTTGGACGGTCTACGCCCTCATCCAGGGCGAGGAACTGGGCCTGTCAGCCAAGACCGTGGTCCAGGCCCGTGAGACCGCATCGGACCCCGAGACCCGCCGGCTGCTGGGGCTGGAGGGCGACCTAGGCGCGCTCTTAGGCCTGAAGGCCGACTGGGCCTATCAGGTGATCCGCCAGGTGGGCGCCTACCACGAGATCTTCCGCCGCAACCTGGGCGAGGACTCCGCCCTGAAGCTGGACCGGGGCCTGAACGCCCTGTGGAACGCCCCCAAGCCCGGCCTGCTCTACGCCCCGCCGATCCGCTAGAG
>NZ_JBKJTG010000170.1:0-2528 GCF_046590535.1 Phenylobacterium sp.
GCCTGCTGGCCGCTGAGATCACCCGCGAGAAGATCTACCTGCGCGTCCACGAGGAGCTGCCCTATGCGGCCGCCGTGGAGACCACCGCCTTCGAGGAGCGCCCCGACGGCTCGGCCCGCCTGGAACAGACCATCTATGTGGAGCGCGAGAGCCAGCGGCCGATCATCCTGGGCAAGGGCGGCCAGACCCTGAAGTGGATCGGCCAGAAGTCGCGCGAGGAGCTGGCGGTGCTGTTCGAGCGCCCGGTGCACCTGTTCCTGCACGTGAAGGTGGACGAGCGCTGGGCCGACAAGCGCGAGTTCTACGGCGACGTGGGTCTCGACTTCGACGCCTGATAGCGTAGCGGCATGGAATTCGAGGACGACGCCTTCGTGCTCTCGGCGCGCGCCCACGGCGAGGCCGGCGCCATCGTCGAGCTGCTCACCGCCAGCCACGGCAAGTACGCCGCCCACGTGGCCGGGGGCTCGTCGCGGAAGATCCGGGCGTTCCTGCAGCCCGGCGCCAAGGCCATCGTTCGCTATCGGGCCCGGGTTTCCGACCAGCTGGGCTCGGTGACCCTGGAGCCGGTGGGCGAGGGGCCATCGGCGCTGTTCGACGATCCCCTGGCGCTGGCCGGGCTTTCCGCCGCCGCCGCCGTGGCCGCCGGCGCCCTGCCGGAGCGCGAGCCGCATCCGGGCGCCTACCTGGCCTTCGAGGCCTTCACCCAGGCGCTGACCCAGCTGGACATCTGGCCGGCGGTGTTCGTGCGCTTCGAGGCAGGCCTGCTGCAGGACCTGGGGTTCGGCCTGGACCTGTCGAAATGCGCCGCCACCGGGTCCGAGGACGACCTGATCTATGTGAGCCCCCGCACCGGCCGCGCCGTCAGCCGCGAGGCGGGCCGGCCCTACAAGGACCGCCTGCTGGCCCTGCCGCCATTCATGCTGTCGTCCCAGGCCAGGCTTGAGGACGGCGACGTGGGGGCCGGCCTCGGGCTCACCGCCCACTTCCTGGAAGCCTTCATCTTCAACCCCCTGAACCGCCCCCTGCCGCCGGCCAGGCTGTGGCTGGTGGACCGGCTGTCCGAGGCAGGGCGGCTTTAGGGGACCATCTGCGCCGCGCGACGACCCCGCGCCGTCACGCTATGGGTGGGTTTCCACCACCAAGTTGATTCCCATGACAGTCCTCACAGCCCCTCCGCCCGGCGACGGCGAACGGATCATCGACGAGCCCCTGTCGGAGGCCCTGTCGCGGCGCTACCTGGCCTATGCGCTGAGCGTGATCACCGACCGGGCCCTGCCGGACGTGCGCGACGGGCTGAAGCCCGTGCAGCGCCGCGTACTCTACGCCATGCGCGAGATGCGCCTGAACCCGGAGAGCTCAGCGCGCAAATGCGCCAAGGTGGTGGGCGAGGTGATGGGCGGCTATCACCCGCACGGGGACCAGTCGATCTACGATACCCTGGTGCGCATGGCCCAGGACTTCGCCCAGCGCTATCCGCTGGTGGACGGGCAGGGGAACTTCGGCAACATCGACGGCGATAACGCTGCGGCCATGCGCTACACCGAGGCCAAGCTGACGGTGGCCGCGACCCTGCTGCTGGACGGCATCGACGAGGACGCGGTCGACTTCAAGCCGACCTATGACGCCGCCGACGAAGAGCCCGTGGTGCTGCCCACCGGCTTCCCCAACCTGCTGGCCAACGGCGCCACCGGCATCGCCGTGGGCATGGCCACCTCCATCCCGCCGCACAACGCCGCCGAGCTGGTGGACGCCTGCCTGATGCTGCTGGAAAACCCCGAGGCCACCACCGCCGAGCTGATGGCCCACGTCAGGGGCCCGGACTTCCCCACCGGCGGGGTCATCGTCGAGCCGCACGCCTCGCTGCTGGAAACCTATGAGACCGGCCGGGGCGGGGTGCGCCTGCGCTGTCTGTGGGAGAAGGAGGAGACCGGGCGCGGGACCTATCAGATCGTGGTCACCCAGGTGCCCTACCAGGTGAAGAAGGCCGACCTGGTGGAACAGCTGGCCGAGCTGATCGAGGCCAAGAAGGCCCCCCTGCTTGGCGACGTGCGCGACGAGTCCGCCGAGGACGTGCGCCTGGTGCTGGAGCCCAAGAGCCGCAACGTGGAGCCCGAGGTGCTGATGGAGAGCCTGTTCCGGCTCTCGGCCCTGGAGACCCGGTTCTCGGTGAACCTGAACGTGCTGGACGCCCGGGGCACGCCCGGGGTCATGGGGCTGAAACAGGCGCTGACCGCCTTTCTTGCCCACCGGCGCGAGGTGCTGGTGCGCCGCGCCCGCCACCGCCTGGGCAAGATCGAGGCGCGGCTGCACATCCTCGACGGCCTGATGATCGCCTACCTCAATCTGGACGAGGTGATCCGCATCGTCCGCTACGAGGACGAACCCAAGGCCCGGCTGATCCAGACCTTCAGCCTGACCGACATCCAGGCCGACGCCATCCTCAACACCCGTCTGCGCCAGTTGGCCAAGCTGGAGGAGATGGAGCTTCGGCGCGAGCACGCCGAGCTGGCCGAAGAGCGCGACGGCAT
>NZ_JBKJTG010000178.1:0-4050 GCF_046590535.1 Phenylobacterium sp.
TGGATGGCCGCCGCGTCGTGGGAGCCAACGCCAGCAATTCCGTCGACCTGAATACCATCCCCAACGGCCTGATCGAGCGCGTGGAGATCATCACGGGAGGGGCGTCGGCGGTTTATGGCGCGGACGCTGCGGCCGGCGTCGTCAACATCATCCTGCGTGAGGACTTCGAGGGCGTTGAGGCGCAGGGCCGCACGCTGGTCAGCGAGAGGGGCGACGGACGCGAGCACGACCTTGGCCTGGTGGCCGGTGACCGGTTCGGGCGGCTGAAGGTCACCGGGGCGCTCGGCTGGTCCAGGCGCGAGGAGGTCGGCAAGGGCCAGCGGTCCTTCTCGGCCCAGGCGGGCGTGATCTCCAGCTTCCTGCCCGGAGGAGCTTACCAGACCGGGGCTAATGCCCCCACCCAGGCGGCGGTTGACGCGGTGTTTGCTCGCTACGGGGCACCGCCGGGCGCCGTCCTGGTCCGTGGCGGCTTCGCGGGCTTCGGCTTCAATACCGACGGCACGCTGATCGGCACTGGTTTGCCGGGCAATCCGGCCCTAGACGCGCGCAACTACCGCGGGTCGCCCGACGACGTGGCGACGGTCTTCTTCCCGGATGTCTACTCGTACAACTTCGAGCCGTTCAACAAGCTGATCCTGCCGCTGGAGCGGCGCTCGGCTGCGCTGTTCGCCGACCTGGGCGTCACCGACCGGATCAAGGTTTACGGCCGTGCGCTCGGCGCCCGCTACACCGCCGCGACGGCGCTTGCGCCCACACCGGCGCCGACCGCGGCCAACCCGCTGTACCCAGGGCTGAATGTCTTTGGCTTCACCATTCCTGTGACCAATCCGTTCATCCCTGCGGACCTGTCGAGCCTCCTGGCCTCGCGGAGGGGCAACACGCCGGCCCTGGCGGGCGCCGGGGCCGGTGAAGAATTCCTCTACCGGTTCCGCACGGTGGCGCTCGGGCCGCGGCAGTCCGACACCCGTGCCGACACGCTGAACCTGCTTGCCGGCGCCAGGGCCGAGCTGACGGGCGACTGGCGGCTCGACACCTACGCCAGCTTCGGCCGCTACGAGCGCACCGAGATCCAGCAAGGCCTGCTGTCGGTTCGCCGCCTGGAACAGTTGCTGGATTCTCCCACCGGCGGCAGGGACCTCTGCGACGGAGGGTTCAATCCCTTCGGCGCCCAGATCAACGAAGCCTGTCGCGACTTCCTGCAGGTGCGCGCCCGCTTCGCCACGCGGGTGGAGCAGGATAATGCCGTGGCTACCCTGACCGGTCCTGTGGCGCGGCTGCCGGCCGGACCGGTGCAGGCCGTGGCGGGCGCCGAGTTCCGCAAGGTGCGCTACCGGTTCGCGCCCCCCGTCGGCCTCACGCCGGGCGACGTGGCGGGGTTCGTGCCGCTCTCGGCCGTGGCCGGCTCGGTGCGGTTCCAAGAGCTTTTCGGCGAGGCGGTGCTGCCGCTGCTGGCGGACCGGCCGTGGGCGCGCGCCCTGGACGTCACACTGGGCTACCGGCGCACCCAGGAGCGCACGACCGGCGGGGCGGACAGCTACAAGGCCGACTTCGGCTGGACGGTGGTGGACGCCCTGCGGATACGCGGATCCTACCAGCGGGCGGTTCGCGCGCCCGATATCTTCGAGCGGTTCGAGCCGGCCGTAGGTGGATCTGCCGGGGGCTCCGACCCCTGCGCGAGCGGCAATTCGGCCCGCACCGACCAGGTGCTCGCGCTCTGCCGCCGGCAGGCGGCGGCGCTGGGCTTCGCCGCCGGCTTCGCCGACGGGCTTCAGCAGTTTGCGCCCGTTGTCAGCGTGGTCCAGTCGGGCAATCCCGAACTCGATCCGGAGGTCGCCACCAGCTTCACCCTGGGCGCCGGCTGGCGTCCGGGCTGGGACAGCGCCTGGATCGGCGACCTGCGCGCCACCCTCGACGGCTACGAGATCGAGATCCAGGGCGCCATCGACTATCGCGACCCGCAGCTGATGCTAAACGACTGCTATAATCTTGGCGGCGGCAACTCGACCTACGATGCGGCCTCCCCGGCCTGCGGAGCGCTGACGCGCAGCTCGGTGGACTTCTCCGTCGGAGCCATCCCCAGCCCCAGGACCAACCAGGCCTTCTTGCGCACCCGCGGGATCGACGCGTCCGTCTCCTTCCGCACGGACCTCGCCGGGGTTTCGGGCCGCGGGTGGGCCGGTACGCTCGACACGCAGCTTTCGGCGAGCCGGCTGCTGCGCTTCGACGAGCAGGGCTCGGCCGCCCGGCCTCGGATCGACTACGCCGGCACGATCTCCGGATCGGGCTTCGGCTACCAGAGCCTGCCGCGGTGGAAGGCGATCCTCGACCTTGAGTGGACTTCGGGGCCGATCCGGCTGGGCGTGAGTGGCGGCTACATCGGACCCATGGAGCACCGCCTGCGCCGCGAGAACCCCGGCGATCTGGCCAGGGGAGTTGGGGCAGCCACCTATTGGGACCTTTCCGGCGGCTGGGACATCGGGCGCGGCGTCGAGGTGCGCGGCGGCGTCCTCAACCTCTTCGACCGCCAGCCGGAACTGTACACGCCCGCCGTCGACGCCAACACCGAACCTTCCACCTACGATGTGATCGGACGGCGCTTCTGGCTGGGGCTCACCCTGCGTCTATGACCGCGCCAGCGCGCGGCAGTCGTAGGGCAGGCCCGGCTCGGCGCAGAAGTCCGGCCAGTGACCCGACTTCGACCAATAGTCCACGAGGCCGAGCTCGCGCACCAGGGCAATGAACCGCGGGTCCGACCGGAACGCCTTCATTTCCGGGTAGAAGATGAAGCCTGGGAAGCTGCGCTCCGCCACGCTGAGCTTGGCGAACTCGGCGTAGGCTCCGTCCAGGTCGCCCTGCCGCGCCAGCATTCGGATGCGCCGGTCGGGCGGAATGCGCTCGCAACCCGCCGGCAGCCCGCGCGCCCGCGCTGCGATCCGCCCCGGCAGCTCCTGCAGGTAGCGTCGCGTGCAGACGAAGGCGGTTGGGCTGATGCCGCGAGGGCCCATTTCGTCGAGCTGCGCGACCGCCGCGGCCGGCTCTTCCCAGGCCTGCAGCACCGTCCACCTCACGCCTCGCGCCAACTCGGGATTCAGACGGTCAAGTTGGTCCAGGTGACTGCGCGCGTTGCCCATGTCCCCGGTCTGGGCGCTTAGGAAGGCCGCTGGGATGAGCGAGAAGGTGCTGGTCCGCGCGTCAGTCGAGGTCAGGAGTTGGTCGGCGATCGCCATGGCGTCTCGCAGCCGGCCGACCTCGCGCAGCACCTCAATGTAGCTCATCCGACCCGGACCAAGGTTGGGGTCGGCCTCGCGCGCCTTCTGGAGGTTGCGCTCGCGTTCGAGCCAGTAGCCACCGGCCGGATAGCTCTGGGCCATGGCGATATAGGCCTTGGAGTTCTTCGCGTCCATCCGGATCGCCCGATCCGCCGAGGCCCGGGCTCCGCGTCGGAGCGCTTCCGCCTCGGGACCCTCGCCACGCAGGTTGCGCGCTGCGTTGCCCTGGGCGATCGCGAACACGGCATGGACGACCGCCAGGTCCGGCGCGGCGGCGATCAGGCGTCGGGCGGATTCAAGCATCCGCTGGGCGTTGCCCTCGCGGGAGACGGCGTCGCAGGTGTTGAGGTAGAGGGACAAGACCTGCGAATCCAGGCGCCGGCCGGCGCGCTTGCGGTCCTCCAGCAGACAGCTCAGCGGCGAAGCGATGCCGAGGGCCGCCTGCTCGATCAGGCCGACCGGCGCGCCCTGCCGCACGAAGCGGTTGGAAAGCAGCACGACGCCGCTCTCCCGCTCGATGATCTGGGTGTTGATCGCCAGGCCATCGTCATCGCGTGACACGGAGCCGGTGACGCGCAGCTCCGCGTCGGACCGGCTGCGTCCGTCGCCTGGGGCGCCCAGCGTCGAAACCGTGTCGATCCCGGCGCGCGTCAGCGCCGCCATGACGGCGTCTCCACCCGCCGCCGCGAGGCGCTGGACCTCGGGGTCGGCCTGCCGCGCCTCGAAGCGGATCACCTCGACGCGTCCGTTCTGGTCGCCCGCCGTGGTCCAGGGCCCCCAG
>NZ_JBKJTG010000225.1:0-2607 GCF_046590535.1 Phenylobacterium sp.
TGAAGAGATCAATGGTGTCTCGGTGGAAGGGGGGAGGGTCAAAATTCCCATGACCATCGCCCCACCTTCGAACTGACACTCTCAGAGAGCATGACGCTAACGTCAACGTCATCTTCCCAATTCCGAACCGCCGCTCTATGGTCGCGACGCACGCGATACGCTGTAAGCGGAAGCGCCAGGGAGCCTTGTGATGAACCTCGATTTCTCGCCCGAAGATAACGCTTTCCGGGCGGAGGCCAGGGCTTTCCTGGCCGACAACTATCCCAAGGCCCTGCGCGAAAAGCAGGAACGCGGCGAGACCCTGGGCAAGGAGGACTACCTCTCCTGGCACCGCGTCCTGGCCAAGAAGGGCTGGTCCGCCCCGTCGTGGCCCAAGGAATGGGGCGGCACCGAGTGGACCCCCACCCAGAAGTACATCTGGTCCGAGGAACAGGCCCGCGCCGATACCTTGGGCATCCTGCCTTTCGGCGTCGCGGTGCTGGCGCCGGTGATCTACACCTTCGGCACCGAGGAGCAGAAGCAGCGGTTCCTGCCGGGCATCTACAACGGCGATGTCTGGTGGTGTCAGGGCTATTCCGAGCCGGGCGCCGGCTCCGACCTGGCCTCCCTGAAGACCCGCGCCGAGCGCGTGACCGAGGACGGTAAGGACTATTACATCGTCAACGGCCAAAAGACGTGGACGACGCTGGGCCAATACGCCGACTGGGGCTTCTTCCTGGTCCGCACCGACCCGGATTCCAAGCCGCAGGCCGGTATCTCCTTCCTGCTGATCGACATGAAGAGCCCGGGCGTCACCGTGCGCCCGATCATCACCCTGGAGGGCGGTCACGAGGTCAACGACGTGTTCCTCGACAACGTGAAGGTCCCCGTCGAGAACCGCATCTTCCACGAGAACCAGGGCTGGACCTGCGCCAAGGCGCTGCTGGCCCACGAGCGCTCGGGCATCGCCGGCGTGGCGCGCTCGAAGCGCGGGCTGGAGAAGCTGCGGACCATGGCCAAGACCGAGCGGTCCGACGCCGGCGGTGCGCTCCTGGGCGATGCTTTTTTCCGCCGCAAGGTGGTGGAACTGGAGATCGACCTGACGGCCCTGGAGTTCACTGAACTGCGCACCCTGGCCGGTGAAAGCAGCGGCAAGGGCCCCGGCCCGGAAAGCTCGATCCTGAAGATCAAGGGCACCGAGATCCAGCAGCGCCTGCAGGAGCTGGCCCTGGAGGCGGTGGGCCACTACGGCGCACCGTTCCTGCGCGACATGGGCGGGCACAACGCCCAGGTGGGCCCCGACTACGCTGAGGGTCTAGCCGGCGACATGTTCAACGGCCGCAAGACCTCGATCTACGGCGGGTCCAACGAAATCCAGCGCAATATCATCGCCAAGATGGTGCTGGGTCTCTGATGCGGCTTGCGGGGCTGGTCGCCGCCGCGGCGCTGGCCGCGGCCGGCGCATCCGCGGCCGAACCGCCGCGGGTCGTGACGACCTTTCCGGCGGCGGGCGCGAAGATCCCGCCCTCGTTGGCGGAACTGGCCGTGACCTACGACCGCGCGATGGCGACAAGCTGGTCATTCACAACCGGCGGCGAGAAGGCGTTCCCATCGGTGGAAGGCCCGCCCACGCTGTCCGACGATCGCCGCACGATCACGCTGCCCGTGCGGCTGACGCCAAACTCAAGCTATGTGGTCTGGCTGAATTCCGGGCGCTACAACAACTTCCGCGATGAGCAGGGCCAGCCCGCCCAGCCATACCGGCTGGCCTTCACCACAACCGATTGATCCGACCGTCAGGGACCTTCAGATGGACTTCAGCTTCACCGAAGAACAGTCGATGCTGCGCGACACGGTCGCCAGCTATCTGGCCGACACCTATTCCTTCGACCAGCGCCGCGCGGCGCTTGGCAAGGAGCCGGGCTGGAGCCCCGGGGCCTGGAAGGCCTTCGCCGAGGACCTGGGCATCCTGGGGGCGCCGTTCTCCGAGGAGCAGGGCGGCCTGGGCGGCGGGCCGATCGAAAACATGATCGTCATGGAGGAATTCGGCAAAGCCCTGGTGGTCGAGCCCTACCTGGGCACCGTGGTCATCGGCGGCGGGTTCCTGAAGCATTCCGGCCACCCGAACGCCGCCGAACTTATTGGCCAGATCATCGCCGGCGACGCCATCTTCGCCTTCGCCTACGCCGAGCCCCAGGGCCGCTACAACCTGGCGGACCTGGCCACCACGGCCAAGAAGGACGGCGCGGGCTACGTGCTGAACGGCCACAAGGCGGTGGTCATCGGCGCCCCCTACGCCACCCACCTGATCGTCACCGCGCGCACGGGCGGCGGCCAGCGCGACGGCCAGGGGATCTCGGTGTTCATCGTGCCCAAGGACGCCGCAGGCGTGACCACCCGGGACTATCCCACCGTGGACGGCTTCCGCGCATCCGAGGTCTATCTGGAGAACGTCAAGGTCGGCGCGGACGCCCTGGTGGGTCCCGAGGGCCAGGCTCTGCCGCTGATCGAGAAGGTGGTGGACGAGGCGATCGCCGCCACCTGCGCCGAGGCCTGCGGCGTGCTGCGCAAGCTGCACGAAGGCACCTTGGAGTACACCAAGCAGCGCAAGCAGTTCGGCCAGCCGAT
>NZ_JBKJTG010000056.1:0-13128 GCF_046590535.1 Phenylobacterium sp.
GACCTGCCGGCCACGGCGCTCACCGTGGAGATCACCGAGACCTTCCTGTTGCAGGACCTAGCCCTGTCGCGCCGGCACATCGAGCGGCTGGCGGCCAAGGGCGTGCGCATCGCGCTGGACGACTTCGGCACCGGCTATTCCAACCTGCGCGCGCTGATGAACCTGCCGATCCACACGGTGAAGCTGGACCGCTCGCTGATCGCCGACGTGGGCCGTGACCCCAGGGTCTCCAAGCTGGTCAAGGCCATGCTGCAGGCCGCCCGTTCGCTGGGCGTCAGCATCGTCGCCGAGGGCGTCGAGGAGGAGGCGCAGGCAGTGTTCCTGCGCGCCGCCGGCTGCGACCGCATGCAGGGCTACTGGTTCGCCCGGCCCATGCCCGCCGACGACATGGAGATCCGCCTGCGCAACGCCCGCCCGCCCCAGGCCGCCCCCGAGCCCGCGATGTTCGAGGCCCTGCGCCGGGCGGTGGGGTAGAGCTGGGGCCGGGGCTGGGTCGGAGGAAGAACCCGGGTTGATCCGGACGCCGCTGGCGGCTCTATTGGGATGACGCTTCCTAGATCATCTTCGCCATTGGGATGTCGTCCTCCACGGCGCCATGAGCGAGATGAACCCGGCCAAGGAAGCGACCTTCGCGCTCAAAGCCAAGGCGCTCGTAGAGCCGGATCCCGGCGACGTTCCCAGACCTGGCGACCAGCTCGATCCTTGTCACAGGCGGGGTCAAACGGGCCGCCCGTTTGAATAGGGCGTTGAACAATTGGGCGCCCACGCCGCGTCCTTGGTGGCTCGGGCGGACAGCGACGGTCAGGTCGGTCAGGACGTGGGCGAACTGGCGCGGCGCCAGGCGGCTGGCGGCTGGCGTGCAGTTCACCGAGGAGCTCATCGCTGCCAAACGCCCCCAGGCTAATGCCGCCGGCGGCAGTTCCGGTGAGGAAGCCGCGCACATACGCCTCAGTGAATTCCTCGGGCTCTCTGGCGAGACCGGACCCCGGCGCCTGCGCCGTCGCGCGGTAGAGCTCCAGGACGGACAACAGGTCGGCGGCTGTCATGTCCCTGACAGTTAGGTCGTGAGTCATCTCGCCCCCGCAGACTTCACGGTCTCCCCACTCGTCACGGTGCAATCCCCCACTGTCATTGCTGAAACGTCCTACGGGCGGCGGGAATGGAGCACCAGTGGGCGGTCGATTGCAGGGCCTGCAAATCCGCTGTCCGCAGGGCGTCAATAGCGGGACTCGACCTCAGCCCGAAGAGTAGCGTGCCTAATTGACGTTGCGCTCACGCCCTTCCCAGAAGGGGGCGCGCAGGTCGCGTTTGAGGATCTTGCCGGCGCCGGACAGGGGCAGAGGCTTCGTGCGGATGGTCACGCTGCGGGGGCGCTTGTAGTTGGCCAGCAGCGGGTTCGCAGTGGGCCATGACCTCCGCGACGCTGGGCGCCAGCCCGGTCCGGGGCACGACGATGGCGTGCACCGCCTCGCCCCATTGGTCGCTGGGAATGCCGATGACCGCGACCTGTGCGACCGCGGGGTGGGTGGAAATCGCGCTCTCCACCTCGGCGCTGAAGACGTTCTCACCGCCGGTGACGATCATGTCCTTGAGGCGGTCGACGATGAAGATGAAGCCGTCAGCGTCCCGGTAGCCGCCGTCGCCGGTATGCACCCATCCGTCCCGGATCGTCGCGGCCGTCAGCTCCGGGAGATTCCAGTAGCCTTGCATCATGCCGGGGCCGCGGGCGACGATCTCGCCCACCTCGCCGGGGCCCACATCCGCGCCGGCCTCATCGACGATGCGCACATCGCAGCCGGGCACCACCCGACCCGCCGCGGCCAGCCGGCCGGCGCGCGGGCCATCCAGCACATGGTCGGCGGCGGAGAGCGAGGTGACCACCGGGGCCATCTCCGTCTGGCCGTAGACCTGCACGAAGCGCACATGCGGCAGCTTGGTCAGCGCCTCGGCCAGCACACCGCGCGAAATCGACGAGCCGCCGTAGCCGACCACCCGCAGGGTCCCCAGGCGTTCCGTCGCGAACGCCGGATGCTGCAGCAGCATGGCGATCATCGTGGGGACCATCACGGTATGGGTGACGGACTGGGCCTCGATGGCGGCCATCACGGCCTCGGGGTCGAACCGCGGCACATAGGCGTGGGCCGCGCCCATGATGGACCCCGCGCCGCCCAGGCAGCTGTCCGCCATGTGGAACATCGGCGCGGCATGGAGGACGACGTGGTCGGGCTCGACCTCAAGCAGCTTGGCGCAGAGCAGGTTGTTGTACCAGAGCGCCCGGTGCGGCACCTGCACCCCCTTGGGGAAGCCTGTGGTTCCGCCGGTGTAATAGAGGCCCGCCAGATCCTCTCCGCCGGCTTGCGCATCCGGGGCGGGCTGGTGGGCGCTGACCAGGTCTTCATAGCTCAGCAGGCCCTGCGGCGGGTCGCCGTCATCGCACCAGACCAGATGCTCCAGCGCCGGGCAGGCGACCGCGGCCTCCGCCGCCAGACCGGCGAAGGCGCGGTCCACGAAGAGAACGCGCGTCCCGCTATCGCGCAGCGAGAAGGCGCTTTCGGCGGCCGTCCAGCGGATGTTCATGGGCACGACGACCGCGCCGGCCCACCAGACGGCGGACAGGAACTCGGTGTAGCGGTCGCTGTTCAGGGCCAGGATCGCCACACGGTCGCCGGGACCCGCGCCCAGCGTCCGCAGGCCGGCCGCCAGCCGGGCCACCCGCGCCCGGCTCTCGGCCCACGTCCGGGATCGCCCGCCGAACAGGGTGGACGGCGCCGTCGGCCGGCCACGGGCGGCGGCGTTGATCATTCCGGTCAGCCCGTACATCGCCCGATCCCCCCGCCGTCCACATCCCAAGACGACGGTAGGTGGGACCCCGATACAGTCAAGCTTGCCGCGCAACCTAAGGCTTCGCCGTGTCGTTGCGAGAAAAAGCCCCGGCTATGGGGCCTCTCCCACATGTGTATGGTGCGGCTCTGGCTCCGATCGCCGCAGGCTCTGCGAAAAGGGCGGCCATGGCTGCCTGACCGAAGGATCGACAATGCGCTTCCCGGCCGTTTCCCTTTGCGCCGCGCTCCTCGCTGGAGCCTGCGCCGTTGTCCCCGACCGCTGGCCTCCCGTCACCGGTGTAAGCCAGGATTCGGCCGACCGGGGACGCCAGCTCGCGCAACAGACCTGTGCGCGTTGCCACGCCGTGGGGGCCGCCGGTGAAAGCTCGCAGCGACGGGCGCCAACTTTCCGGGCGCTTTCAGGCCGGTACGTCTCGGTCAGTCTGCAGCGCAAGCTCACCGAGATCGCCGAGACCGGGCACTACGACATGCCTGCCCTGTTGCTGCACAGCGATCAGGTCGAGGACGTCGTCGCCTACATCAACAGCTTTGAGCCACAGGAGTAGCGGCCCGTGGTGGTGCGGCGTGCGGCCAGGAACGAAAGTCGGCGCGGTTGCGCTGAGTAACGCTGCAGGAGCATCGACATGGGCGAGGACCAGAAACGTCAGGCCGGCGGTGATCCGCCTCCCCAGGAGCAGGACCGGGATCGAACGACGCCGCCGGCAAGGTCCGGCGAGCGGTTCGACGGCGGGACCGACGAGGACGAAGACGCAGGTGCGGGTTTCGGGGAGGCGGACGACGCCGCCAAGGTCCGCGGGCGCGGGCCGGGGTAGGTGGCGTCGGCGTTACTTGGCCCGCTCGACGGCGCCGTTGAGGCGGGACCATTCCTCGAACGAGCCGTCGTAGAGCAGGGTCTTCAGGCCCAGGGTGCGGGCGGCGAACAGGGTCGCGGTGGCCTGCTGGCCCACGTGGCAGTAGGCGATCACCGTGTCGCCGCGCTTCACCCCGGCGGCCTTGAACTTCGCGGCGATCTCGGCGGGCGCAGCCAGCTTCAGGTCCTGGGTGGTCACCGAGGCGAAGGGCACGCTCTTGGCGCCGGCGATATGGCCTGACTTGTGCGGCCGCTGGGGCGAGCCGCCGACGCGGGTCCCGGCGTAGAAGTCCGGGGCGCGGGCGTCAACCACCACATAGCCGGGCGCGGAGGCGTGGCGGCGCACGAAGTCGGCGTCGACGACGAGGGGGCGCATCCTGAGGGGCGACAGCCGGCCAGGGGCGATGGCCGGCGCGTCCTTCGACAGCGGCCGGCCCTCGGCGGCCCAGGCGGCGGTGGGGGCGCCCAGCAGCACCGTGCGGCGGCCCAGGCCCGCGGCGTCCAGGGTGAACACCACGCGCGTGGCCGACTGGATGCCTTCGCGGGTGGGAACCACCACGATCCGCGAGCGGTCGGAGACGCCCAGGGCCGCCAGCCTGGCGCGCAGTGCCTGCGGCGGCAGCATCTCCAGGGTCAGGGCCTCGCCGCCCATGGGCGCCGCCAGGTCGGCCAGGGTGACCAGCCGGGCGCCGGGGATATGGCCCGCCTCATAGCCGGCGCGGTCGCCCACCTGGAGGATCACCAGGTCGCGGTCGGCGATGCGCCTTGCCAGCCAGTCGGTGGGCACCACCAGGCCGCCCGGGCGGGCGTGCGCCGGGGCCGACATGGCCATCGCCAGCGCCGCCGCGAGAAGCAGAACTCGCATATGACCCGCCCTTTCATCCGCCAAACTGAGACGAGGTTAGGCGCTTAAGAGACGCTGCGGAAGGCGTCGTGCGGTCGGTGCTAAACTGTTGTCGGCGGCTGGGCGCAGGCCAGGGCGCAGGCGCGGGTCAGGACCTCCAGCTCGGCGAAACGGTGGGGTTCGGCGGCCTTGAAATTGAAGCAGGTCTTGCCCTGCTTGTGCTTCTCAAGACCGGCCGGGACCTGGGCCAGCAGGCCGGGGTCCGTGTAGAGGGGCATCAGGTGGTAGCTGACATAGGCCTTTCCCAGCTTGACCATGCCGAACCACACGGGATCCTTCGGCTTCCCGGGGTTCGGCCCGGGCGCGTGCATGACGAGCCCGCCCGGCGCATCCTTGGCCACCACCATGCCCGAGGCGGCGCGCAGCATCATGTCTCGCAGGTCCGCATAGACCGGCTGGAAGTCGGCCGGCATAGCCTATTCCGCCGGCAGGGCCTGTTCGCCGCGGCGGTCGCGCATGCGGTCGAACTCGGCCCAGACGCCGGCCTCGCCCTGCCACTGGCCGCGGGTCGCCGCTTTGGAGTATTCGGTCGAACGGGCCTCGAAGAAGTTGGCGTGCTCCACGCCCGAGAGCATCGACTGCAGCCAGGGCAGCGGGTTTTCCTTGATGCCGTAGACCTCCGGCAGCTCAAGCTGGCGCAGGCGCCAGTCGGCGATGAAGCGGATGTACGCCTTGATGTCCTCGGGCGTCATGCCCTGGACCTCGCCGGCCTCGAAGGCCAGGTCGATGAACTTGTCCTCCAGGCCCACCACCGTCTTGCAGCAATCGACGATGTCGTCGGCCACCGACTTGGTGACCGCGCCGGTTTCCTTGTTGAAGGCGTGGTAGAGCTTGGTGATCCCCTCGCAGTGCAGGCTCTCGTCGCGGACCGACCAGGAGACGATCTGGCCCATGCCCTTCATCTTGTTGTGGCGCGGGAAGTTCATCAGCATGGCGAAGCTGGCGAACAGCTGCAGCCCCTCGGTGAAGCCGCCGAACATGGCCAGGGTGCGGGCGATGTCGGCGTTGGTGTCGACCCCGAACTGCTGCATGTAGTCGTGCTTGTCGCGCATGGCCTCGAACTCGAGGAAGGCCGTGAACTCGGCGTCGGGCATGCCGATGGTCTCGAGCAGCAGGGCGTAGGCCGCGATGTGGATCGTCTCCATATTGGAGAACGAGGCCAGCATCATCTTCACCTCGGTGGGTTTGAACACCCGGGCGTAACGCTCCATGTAATTGTCGTTCACCTCGACGTCGGACTGGGTGAAGAAGCGGAAGATCTGGGTGAGCAGGTTGCGCTCGCGGTCGTTGAGCTTCGATGCCCAGTCCTTGAGATCCTCGCCCAGAGGCACCTCCTCGGGCATCCAGTGGACCTGCTGCTGCTTCTTCCAGAACTCGTAGGCCCAGGGGTAGCGGAAGGGCTTGTAGGCCGCCGACGGCGTGAGCAGGCCCGGCAGGGTGCGGATATTGGCGGTCACGGTCTTTCCCTCAGGAATCGAGGATGCTGGAATGGCGTCCGCGAACGTTACCAGCGAACCAGACAACATCTAGTGCGAAGTTGACGCACAGGCCCAAGATGTTGTGAACGGCGTGGGGATAACCGCAGCCGACAGGCGGCCTTCAACGACGGCCGCACCGCAGAGGCGGCGCCGGCTAGCTGCCGGGCTTGATGGTCAGGGAGAAGGCGACCATGGAGTCTTCGCGGGTCTTCTGGCCGAACACCATGTGCTGGCCCTTCACCTCGCGGTGGATGTAGCCCAGCGAGGTCTGCACCGTCCCCTTGCGCCAGCCGACGCCGACCTGGGCGTCGCCGATCAGGGCGCTGGTGGGATCGGTGGTCCAGCCGGCGCGGTCCCAGCCGCTCTCGCCGCGCAGCATGTTCATGCCCACGGCACGCCCGCTGGCCGCGGCGTAGAGATACCAGCGGCCCCGGTTTCCGAAGGCGGCGCCGTCGCCGACGCCCATGTCCTTGAGCTTCTCGGCGGCCTGGGCGTCGCGGCTGATGCGCACCATGGCGCCGGCCTCGGCCTGGCCGCCGCCCCGGGCCACACCGACGCCGGCGTGGGGGGAGAGGTCCAGCTCCAGGTCGCCGCTGGCGAAGCTGATCGCATGCGGCCAACTGCGGATCAGGGAGACATCGATTTCGTCGGCGTCGTACTCGGCCGGGGCCAGGTTGATCGGCAGGCCGCCCGGCGTGCGCGGCGCGCCGCCGACGCTCACCCGCAGCAAATCCACCGGGCCCTTGGTGCGGGACGACAGGGCCACCTCGCCGGTCTGCCAGCGCACCGGGCCGTTGGGCGCCAGGGTCTCGCGCTCAATCAGCCGGGCAAAGGGGACGTTGGACTTTGAAGCCACCGGCGCGAAGGCCGCCGCAGCCAAAGCCTGGGCGGGGTCGTGACCTGACGAGGCCTGCGCCGCGGCGTTGGACGCCGCCGCAGACCCCAGGACGATGGCCAGTAGAGCCACCCGCCGCATCAAGCGCATCTCCTATTCCCGCAGCGTATAGCGCGCGGTTCAATCGCTACCGTTTCACGAATGACAAATGGCCGCAAACCCAATGAGTTCCAAAGCCAAGCCTGATCGGGTCAAAAATGCGTCGCTCGCTCAACCGTCACCATGGGTGCAGGACGGTGAGGCCTGTTTCCAGTACTCTAACCTGAGGTTGAGGCGCAGCGGCGCCGGTTAACCTTCAGCCGCCAAGCAAAGGCGCCATTTTCGCCCGGCCCATGCCTATTGGCAGGCCAGGCATTCCTCGTAGTCGGTCTTCTGGTCGCTGTGCGCCATGGCCACCAGGGCCTCGCCGCCGGCGTGGGCCGCCCGCTGCACCGACTTGGAGCGAAGGTAATAGAGCGACTTGCAGCCCCGCTCCCAGGCCTGCCAGTGCAGCATGTGCAGGTCCCACTTATCCACGTCGCCGGCCAGGAAGATGTTCACCGACTGGGACTGGCAGATGTCGGGGGTGCGGTCGGCGGCCAGTTCCACCACCCAGCGCTGGTCGATCTCGAAAGCGGTCTTGTAGACGTCCTTGTCGTCCTGACCGAGGAAGTCGAGGTGCTGCACCGAGCCCTCGTTCTGCAGGATGGAGTCCCAGATGGCCGCGGTGTTCTGGCCGGTCTGGTCCAGCAAGCGCTCCAGGTAGGGGTTCTTCACCGCGAACGATCCGGAGAGTGTCTTGTGGGTGTAGATGTTGGCCGGGATCGGCTCGATGCCGGCGCTGGTCCCACCGCAGATTATCGAGATCGAGGCGGTCGGCGCGATCGCCAGCTTGTGGGAGAACCGCTCCATGACACCGCGCTCGGCGGCGTCGGGGCAGGCGCCACGTTCGGCCGCCAGGGTGCGGGAAGCCTGGTCGCACTGGCGGCGCAGGGTCTTGAATAGCCGCATGTTCCAGGACTTGGCGAGCGCGCTCTCGAAGGGCACGTTCTGCGCTTGGAGGAAGGTGTGGAAGCCCATCAGGCCCAGGCCAACCGAACGCTCGCGGGTGGCCGCATAGACGGCGTTGGCCATCTCCGGCGGGGCGCGCTCGATGAAGTCCTGCAGGACATTGTCGAGGAAGCGCATGACGTCCTCGATGAAGGTCGGGTGGTCACGCCACTCCAGGAACTTCTCAGCGTTGACCGAGGACAGGCAGCAGACCGCGGTGCGCTCCGCGCCCAGGTGGTCCTTGCCCGTGTGCAGCATGATCTCGGAGCACAGGTTCGACTGGCGGACCGCCAGGCCCAGGTCGCGCTGATGCTGGGGCATGGCCCGGTTCACGGTGTCGGCGAAGATCAGGTAGGGCTCGCCGGTCTGCAGGCGGATCTCGAGGATCTTCTGCCACAGCGAGCGGGCGTCGACCTCGCGGACCACGTCGCCGGTCTTGGGTGAGCGCAGGCCGAACATCTCGCCCGCCTGCACGGCTTCCATGAAGGCGTCGGTGATGGAGATGCCGTGGTGCAGGTTGAGCGACTTGCGGTTGAAGTCGCCCGAAGGCTTGCGGATCTCCAGGAACTCCTCGATCTCCGGATGGTGGATGTCCAGGTAGACCGCCGCCGACCCGCGGCGCAGCGACCCCTGGCTGATCGCCAGGGTCAGGCTGTCCATCACCCGGATGAACGGGATGATGCCGCTGGTCTGGCCGGCGCCCTTCACCTTTTCGCCGATGGAGCGGACGCCGCCCCAGTAGGTGCCGATGCCGCCGCCGTTGGAGGCCAGCGCGACGTTCTCGTTCCAGACGCTCTGGATGCCTTCCAGGCTGTCGGGCACGGCGTTCAGGAAGCAGGAGATCGGCAGGCCACGGGCCGCGCCGCCGTTGGACAGCACCGGGGTCGCGGGCATGAACCAGAGATTTGAGATGTAGTCGTAGATGCGCTGGGCGTGGTCGGCGTCGTCGGCGTAGGCCGTGGCGACGCGGGCGAACATGTCCTGGTAGGACTCGCCCGCCAGCAGGTAGCGGTCCTCCAGCGTGGTCTTGCCGAAGTCGGTGAGCAGCGCGTCGCGGGTGCGGTCGACCTCGACCTTGCGCACCAACTGCAGCTGCGGTCGTTCGCGCCCGACCTCGACCCGGCCCAGCCCCTCGGCAATCCCAACTTTCGCCGCTTCGCTCATCGTCCCTAAGCCCATGCCTCTACAGGATTAAGAGCTCTCCCGCCCCCTCCTGTGCCCCTACATGTTGTGGGCTCACCCGCCCGAACAACCTACATATGGGGGCACGGGGACTAAGGAGTCGTCAATGAGGAGGCCCGTTTCGCCCCCAGTCTTTTTTGCTAACGAGGGATTAACCGAGACCGTCCGCACTCGGCGGATCAGGTGTTTGTGCGGCGCCCGCTCACGACACTGTGAAGGCGGCCCTAATCTCCCCGCGGGGGCGAGGAGGTGGCTAGGGATTGAGGTTCAAGAGCGCCGGATCGCCGCCCTGGGCGGCGATGTTGATGCTAACCGCGCGCTCCACCGCATAGCGCAGCAGGGCGTGGGGACCCCCGGCCTTAGGGCCGGTGCCGGAGAGCCCCTCGCCGCCGAACGGCTGGACGCCGACCACCGCCCCGATCATCGAGCGGTTCACATAGGCGTTGCCGGTCGGGACCGCGCGCTGAACCTCCTCGGCGAAGGCCTCGATGCGGCTGTGCACGCCCAGGGTCAGGCCGTAGCCGGTCGCCGCCAGCGGGGACGCCGCGGCGTCCAGCCGGTTGGGGTCGTAGCGCACCACGTGCAGGACCGGGCCGAACACCTCCTTCTGCAGGAAGGCGGCGGAGGGGATCTCGGCCAGGGCCGGCCCAAAGAAATGGCCGCCGGCCGGCGCGGTCAGCTGATGCAGCAGCCTGGCGTCCTTGCGCAGATGCTCCACATGGGCTTCCAGAGCGCCCCTGGCGTCGTCGTCGATCACCGGGCCGATGTCGGTCCTGGGGTCGGCGGGATCGCCCACCACCAGGGTGTCCATGGCCCCGATCAGCCCCTCGATCAGGCTGTCGGCGGTCTCGTGCGGGGCGAACAGCATGCGCAGCGCCGAGCAGCGCTGGCCCGCCGAGCCGAAGGCCGAGGCCACCACGTCGTCGATCACCTGTTCGCGCAGCGCCGTGGTGTCCACGAACATCGCGTTGAGGCCGCCGGTCTCGGCGATGAACGGCAGGATCGGGCCCGGGCGGGCGGCCAGGGTCCGGTTGATCGCCCAGGCGGTGTCCGTGCCGCCGGTGAAGGCCACGCCGCTGCAGCCCGGATGGCCGACCAGCGCCTGGCCGATGCTGGCGCCTTCGCCCGGCAGGAGGTGCAGCAGGTCGACGGGAAGGCCTGCCTGATGGAACAGCCGCACGGCCTCCGCGGCGATGATCGGGGTCTGTTCGGCGGGCTTGGCCAGGACCGCGTTGCCGGCGGCGAGCGCGGCGGCGATCTGGCCGGTGAAGATGGCCAGCGGGAAGTTCCAGGGGCTGATGCAGACGAACACGCCGCGGCCATGCAGGGACAGCTGATTGGTCTCGCCCACCGGGCCTTTCAGCGTCTGCGGATGGGCGAACTGCTGTTCCGCGAGGCTCGCATAGTAGCGGCAGAAGTCGGCGGCTTCGCGGACCTCGGCGATCCCATCACTCAGCGTCTTGCCGGCTTCGCGCACGCAGATGGCCACCAGCCGCTCGCGCTGGGCCTCCAGGGCGTCGCCCATGGCGCGCAGGACGACGGCGCGGCCCTCGCCGCCCCGGGCGTCCCAGGCGGGTTGCGCGGCCTTGGCCTGGGCGAACGCCCTGTCCACGTCGGCGGGGCTGGCCGACCAGGCCTGGCCCACGGTCAGCGTCAGGTCGGCAGGCGAGACCCGGGACTGCATCGCACCGGAGGTGGGCGACTTTCCGCCCACGATCGGGCCGGCCTTCAGGCCCTCGCCGTCCAGACTCGCGATCGCCAGGACCAGCGTCTCCCGCGCCGCCGCAATGGAGAGGTCGAGGCCCTGGGAGTTCTTCCGGCTGGGCCCATAGAGGTCGGCCGGCAGGGGGATGCGGGAATGCGGCGCGCCGCCGGCGGCCTCCACCGTGGCGATCGGATCGAAGACCACCTTGGAGACCGGGGTGCGTTCGTCCAGCAGGGCGTGGACGAAGGAGGTGTTGGCGCCGTTCTCCAGCAACCGCCGCACCAGGTAGGGCAACAGGTCCTCGTGGCTGCCCACTGGGGCGTAGACCCGCAAGGGGAAGGCGCCGTAGCGCTCGCGGGCGCCGGCGTAGAGCGCCTCGCCCATGCCATGCAGGCGCTGAAACTCCGGCGACAGTCCGGCCTGGCGGGCCATCTCGCGGACGGCGGCCAGGGTGTGGGCGTTGTGGGTGGCGAACTGGCCGTAGAGCGCAGGCGCCGCGGCCAGCAGCGCCCGGGCGCAGACCAGGTACGACAGGTCGGTGGCGGCCTTGGTCGTATAGACCGGATAGCCCGGCAGCCCGGCCACCTGGGCGCGCTTGATCTCCGAATCCCAATAGGCGCCCTTCACCAGCCGCACCATCAGCCGCCGGCCGCTGGACCGGGCGATCCCGGCCACCGCTTCGATGATCTCAGGGCTGCGCTTCTGGTAGGCTTGCACCGCCAGGCCAAGGCCCTTCCAGGCGCCCAGGTCCGGCTCGCGGGCCAGGCGGTCCAGCAGGTCCAGGGAGATGGCCAGCCGGTCGGCCTCCTCGGCGTCCAGCGTCAGGTTGATGTCGGCCGCAGCCGCCACCCGCGCCAGGCGCAGGATCCGCGGGTAGAGGTCTGACCAGACCCGCTCGGCCTGGCGCGCCTCGTAGCGCGGTGAGAGCGCCGAGAGCTTCACCGAGACCCCGTGGCCGGCCTCGGGGCCTTCACCGCCGGCGTGTTTGGCCACGACCTTCAGCGCCGCGGCGTAGGCCGCCTCATAGCGGTCGGCGTCGGCCTCGGTGCGGGCGCCCTCGCCCAGCATGTCGAAGGAACAGGTAAAGCCATCGGCGGCGGCGCGGCGGATGGCCTGGGTGATGGTCGCCCCCAGCACGAACTGCTCGCCCATGATCTTCACCGCTGCGCCCACCGCGCGGCGGATCACCGGTTCGCCCAGCCGCCCGGCCAGCCGGCGGATGAAGCCCGGCAGGTCGGCGCCGGCCTCTTCGTCGGGATCGATCAACTTGCCGGTGAGCATCAGGCTCCAGGTCGAGGCGTTGACCAGGAGGCTGTCCGAGCGGCCGGCGTGGCTGGCCCAGTCGGCCGAGGCGATCTTCTCGGCGATCAGCTTGTCACGGGTTCGCTCGTCCGGCGTGCGCAGCAAGGCCTCGGCCAGGCACATGAGCGCCAGACCCTCGCGGGTGGAGAGGCTGAACTCCTGCAGGAAGCTCTCGACCACCCCCTGGCGGCGGGCGCCGCGGCGGGCGGCGCGGACCAGGGCCTCGGCCTCCTGCAGCACCGCGGCGCGGTCCTCGGTGCTCAGGGGTCTGGCGGCCAGAGCGGCGGCCACCGCCTGGCGCTCGTCCGCAAATTTTGCCCGGTCCAGGTGGTCGAAGGACATGTCCGTTCCGCGTTGTTCGGCGGACAATCTAAAAATCGTGCGTCAAAGGCAAGGGCCGGGGTGGTTTCTCTCTTAACTGTCATCCCGGAAGCCGCGCAGCGGCTGTCCGGGACCCATGAACGCCGGATGGACAACGTCTGGAGGCGCCATCATCTGCACGGCAAGCGTCAGTGTTCATAGGTCCCGGTCTTCGCGTGCCGCGAAACCGGGATGACAGTTGAAAGGTGGGATAGCGCCGGCTCCTCCGACCACCCCGCTTAACTATCATCCCGGAAGCCGCGCAGCGGCTGTCCGGGACCCATGAACACCGGAGGGACGATGTATAGGGTGCAACCACGGCGGCGCGCGAGGTGGCTCATCGCAGACGGTCTGTGTTCATGGGTCCCGGACAAGCGCTCCGCGCTTTCCGGGATGACAGCAAGGGACAAGCGCTCCGCGCTTCCGGGACGACAGCAAAGGGTGCTCGCGCTGGGGGAGGACGCAAACGCGAAGGAGCCCGGCCTTTCGGCCGGGCTCCCGCTTAGTTCGATAAAGTCCGTCTAGATCGAGATCAGAAGTTGATGTCGATCGTGGAGCGACGGTTCAGCGGTTCCTTGAC
>NZ_JBKJTG010000165.1:0-15421 GCF_046590535.1 Phenylobacterium sp.
GCACGCCCACCTACAACCTGGCGGTCATTGTTGACGACCACGAGATGGGGATCACCCACGTGATCCGTGGTGACGACCACCTGAACAACGCCGCGCGCCAGACCCTGATCTACCAGGCCCTAGGTTGGGACGTACCGGTCTGGGCGCACCTACCGCTGATCCACGGGCCGGACGGGACCAAGCTCTCCAAGCGCCACGGCGCCCAGGCGGTGGGCGAGTTCGCCGAGATGGGCTACCTGCCCGAAGCCCTGCGCAACTATCTGGCCAAGCTGGGCTGGGGCCACGGAGACGACGAGATCTTCTCCGACACCCAGGCCATCGAATGGTTCGACATCACCGATGTGGTCGGCGCGCCGGCCCGGCTCGACTGGGCCAAGCTCAATCACCTGAACAACCACTACATCCGCCTGGCCGAGCCGGTCCGGCTGGCGGCGCTGGTGGCCGACGTCCTGAAAGGCCGCAACTATCCGCTGGCGACCGGCGACGCAGAGCGGCTGGAACAGGTCATCCCCCTGGTCCGTGACGGCGCCAAGACAACGCTGGACCTGGCCGACGCCTGCGTCTTCGCCCTCAAGGTCCGGCCGTTGGAGCTGCCGGAGAAGGTGCTTGGCATGTTGAACGAGGAGACCCGCGCCCGGCTCCTGCGCCTGCGCGACCAGCTCGCCGCCGCAGCCGTCTGGGACGTCGCCAACCTTGAGGAACTCAACCGAGCGTTCGCCGAATGCGAGGGCGTCGGCCTGGGCAAGATCGGCCCGGCTCTGCGCGGCGTGCTGTCCGGCGGATCACCCGCCCCGGACCTCGCCGGGGCCATGGTCGCGCTGGGAAAAGGCGAAACCCTTGGCCGCCTCGACGACGCGCTTTCGCAGGCGGTGTAAACCGGTATAAGGCCACTCGAACAGGCGTTTCATCTCGCATCTGCGAAGGGATTTGGCATGGGTGACACGGCGAAGTTTGGTATCGGCGCCAAGACCGTCGAACTCCCGATCCTCAAGGGGACAACCGGGCCGGATGTGGTCGACATCCGCAAGCTCTACGCCGAGACCGATATATTCACCTACGACCCCGGGTTCACCTCCACCGCGAGCTGCGAAAGCAAGATCACCTTCATCGACGGTGACGCGGGGATTCTGCTCCACCGGGGCTATCCGATCGATCAGTTGGCGGAGCAGTCGAGCTTCCTGGAGGTCTGCTACCTCCTCCTGCACGGCGAGCTGCCGAACGCCGCGCAGTTCACCGAGTTCGATCACAACATTACCTACCACACGATGCTGCACGAGCAGTTCGACCGCTTTTTCATGGGCTTCCGCCGTGATGCTCATCCGATGGCGATCATGGTCGGCGCGGTCGGGGCCCTGTCGGCCTTCTATCACGACAGCACCAACATCGATGATCCCGAGCAGCGGATGATCTCGTCGCACCGGCTGATCGCCAAGATGCCGACGATCGCCGCGCGGGCCTTCAAGTACTCCAAGGGCCAGCCCTTCGTGCACCCGCGCAACGACCTGTCCTATGCGGAGAACTTCCTGCGGATGAGCTTCTCGGTCCCGGCCGAGGACTGGAAACCCAACCCGGTGCTGACCCGGGCCATGGACCGCATCTTCATCCTGCACGCTGACCACGAACAGAACGCCTCGACCTCGACGGTGCGGCTGGCCGGATCGTCAGGCGCTAACCCGTTCGCCTGCATCGCCGCCGGCATCGCCTGCCTCTGGGGGCCCAGCCACGGCGGAGCGAACGAAGAGGCGCTGAACATGCTCAAGGAGATCGGCACCGTCGACCGTATCCCGGAGTACGTCCAGGGCGTGAAGGACCGCCGCTACCGGCTGATGGGCTTTGGCCACCGGGTCTACAAGAACTACGATCCCCGCGCGACGGTGATGCAGAAGACCTGCCACGAGGTGCTGGCCGAGGTCGGCCACGGGGACGACCCGCTGCTCAAGGTGGCCATGGAGCTCGAGAAGATCGCACTCAGCGACCCCTATTTCGTGGAGCGCAAGCTCTACCCGAACGTCGACTTCTACTCCGGCATCACCCTGCGCGCCCTGGGTTTTCCGCCGGAGATGTTCACGGTGCTGTTCGCCCTGGCCCGCACGGTGGGCTGGATCTCCCAGTGGAAAGAGATGATCGAGGATCCGCTGCAGAAGATCGGCCGACCGCGCCAGCTCTACACGGGCGCCCCCCAGCGCGACTACGTGGCGGTCGACAAGCGCAGCTAGGCGTCGCGGCGCGCGGCGACGATCTGCAGGATCGCCTCCGCAGCGGCTTCCGAGGGATCGGGGCCGCCGCGTCCCATGGCGTCCAGGGCGGCGAACTGCGCCGCCACCTGCCGCCGGCGCAGCTCTACGTCGTCCAGCCTTAGCGCCAGTTCGCCGGCTAACCGCTTGCCCGTGCATTCAGCCTGCACCAGTTCGGGCGCGACGAACGCCTGGGCGGCGATGTTGAACAGGGTGATGTACCGGGTGCGGATCAGCCGCCTGAGGATGGCGTGGGTCACCGGCCCGAGCCGATAGCCGATCACCATCGGACAGCCCGCCAGCGCCAGTTCCGTGGTCACCGTGCCGGAACAGGCCAGGGCCACGGTGGCGGCCCGCATGGCGTCGCGCTTGCCGGGCTCGTCGTCGATGACATGGGCTCGGTGGGGCCAGCCGGCGACCCGGGTCCTGACCATCTCGCCCACCGTCGGTGCGGCCGCCACCACCACATGCAGGTCGGGGCGCTCGGCCTTCAGCCGCCTGACCGCGTCTTCGAAGGCCGGCAGCACGCGGGTGATCTCGCCTGGCCGGCTCCCCGGCAGCACCAGCAGGATTGGATCAGCCGGCCCAGCGCCGATGCGGGCGCGCAGCTGCCCCGGATCGGCGCCCGAGAAGTCGAGGGCCAGGGCGGAGTTGCCGACGAAGGTGACCGGCAGGCCGTGGGGCTCGAACCAGGGCGCATCGAAGGCGTGGATCGACAGAAGGTGGTCGACAGACCGCGCCAGGGTCCGCGCCCTGCCCGGCCGCGAGGCCCACACCTGGGGCGCCACGTACTTCACGATCGGCAGGACTGGATCAAGCCGACGCAGGCGCTGGGCGACTCGCAGCGTGAACCCCCAGCTGTCGATGAGCACCGCCACGTCGGGCCGCTCGCGAGCCGCCAGGGCTGCGGTCTGGTTCGCCCGGCGCACGACCTTGGGATAGGCCATGAGGCCTTCCAGCAAGCCCAGGATCGACAGCTCGGAGATGTCGAAGGGGCTATCGACGCCCGCGGCCGCCATCCGCGCGCCGCCGACGCCCACGAAGCGGACGCGGTCGCCCAGCCGGCGGCGCAGCGCCTGCGCCAGGCCTGCGCCCCGGTCATCTCCCGAGGCCTCCGCCGCCACCAGCATCACGGTGAGCGGGGAGTCGGTCACGGCTGGTCCGGCTCCACGCCCAGGATGAAGACGCCCAGTTCGTCGGCCTCCTCGATCACCGCCTCGCGGTCCAGCACCAGCAGGCGGCCCGCCTCGCCGACGATGCCGGCGATCCCCGCGCGGGCCACCGCGCGGATGGTGGCCAGGCCGATGGTCGGCAGGTCGACGCGGGTCTCCTGGATGGGCTTGGGCGCCTTGGCCAGCACGCCGCGGCAGGCGCCGGGCTTTCCGCGCAGGTGCTCCGGCAGCTCGGCGACCCGGGCCAGCATGGCGTCGGTGCCCTCCTGGGCCTCCACCGCCAGCACCAAGCCCTGGCAGACTACCGCGGCCTGGCCCACATCGAGCCGGCCGATGGCGCGGGCCACCTCCAGCGCGCGATGGGCGTCAGCGAGTTGCGCCTCAGTGGCGTTGACCCGCCCAAGCGGCCCCAGCGGCAGGGAGAGGTCGTCCATCACCTCGTGTGCGCCCTCCACGGCGAACCCCTCCTTCTCGAACACGCCGACCAGCAGCCGCAACAGGGCGTCGTCGCCCCGCGCCGCCGCAGCGATCGCCGCCGGCAACACCCGCAGGCCCCGCAGGTCTGGGACCAGGGAGGCGAAGTCAGGCCGGGCCACGCTGCCGGCCAGGCAGATCGCGCGGCAACCGGCGCGCTTGAGGGCCTTGAGGCACTTGCCGATCTCCGCGATCCCCACCTCCGCACCGGCGTAGTCGGCCAACTCGGGGCCCGCGAACCCCTTCAGGCGGATCACGAACAACGGCCGGCCGGAACGCTCGCAATGCTCGGCGATCTCGACGGGTAGGTTTCCGCCACCGGCGATCAGCCCGAGCTTCTGCATCAGACTTCGCGTTCGGGCAGGCAGAGCGGCCGTGATGCGTCGGCGCGGATGAAGTCGATGATCTCCATAACTTCGCGGGAGCCGGCATAGGTCTCGGTGGTGTCGTCCAGCCGCTCCTGGAAGGTGCCCTCGTCGGCGAACAGGAGGCGGTAGGCGGCGCGAAGCGTGTTGATCGCCTCGCGGCTGAAGCCCCGCCGCTTCAGGCCGACCAGATTGAGGCCTTCGAGATGGGCGTGGTTGCCCCACACCGAGCCGTAGGGGATCACGTCCTTCACCACCGCCGCCAGGCCGCCGATCATGGCGTGGCGGCCAACGCGGGTGAACTGGTGCACCGCGGCCAAGCCGCCGACGATGACGAAGTCGCCGATCTGGCAGTGGCCGCCCAGCGTCGCCTGCTTGATCAGGATGACGTTGTCGCCGACCACGCAGTCGTGCCCCACGTGGGACTCGATCATGTAGAAGCCGTTGGACCCGACTTTGGTGACGCCCCCCCCGTTCACCGTGCCGATGTTCATGGTGGCGTGTTCGCGGATGATATTGTTGTCGCCGATCACCAGACCGGTGTCCTCGCCCCTGTAGGCGGTGTGCTGCGGCGGGCCGCCCAGGACAGCGAAGGGGTGGATCTGGTTGCCGGCGCCGATATCGGTGGATCCTTCCACGACCACATGGGAGGCGAGCCTGGTCCCCGCTCCGATCCTGACCTTCTCGCCGACCACGCAGAACGGGCCCACGACGGCGCCGTCGCCCAACTCGGCGCCCTTGGCGACGAGGGCAGTCGGATGAACCTCGACGCTCACTGGGTGGCCACCACCATCGCCGCAAACTCGGCTTCGGCGGCGACCTTGTCGCCGACCAGCGCGCGCCCGCGGAACTTGAAGATATCGCCGCGGGCGCGGAGCACCTCCACGGGCATGCGGATCACATCGCCCGGCCGGACCGGCAGCCGGAAGCGGCAGTTGTCCAGCGATATGAACAGGATGGTCTTGCCCGCCACGTCCACGTCCAGGGACTTTGACATGAGCACCGCGCCGGTCTGCGCCAGCGCCTCGACGATGAGGACGCCCGGCATCACCGGATAGGTAGGGAAGTGCCCCTGGAAGAACGGCTCGTTCACCGTCACGCACTTGATCCCGACGATCGACTGGTGCGCGCGATACTCCTCCGCGCGGTCCACCAGCAGGAAGGGATAGCGATGCGGGATCCGGGCGAGGATCTCGGTGATGTCGATCTCGGACGGCCCCTCGTTGACCGGCGCCTTGCGGCTCATTGCTCCCCGCCTTCCTTGCGGCTGGCCATCTTGGACAGCCAAGCCGTCTCCCGCATCCATCGACGGATGGGCCGGGCCGGCATGCCGCCCCAGGTCTCGCCCGCCGGAATATCCTTCATCACGCCAGATGCGGCCCCGACCCGCGCGCCGTCGCCGATGGTGACATGGTCAGCGACGCCGGCGCGACCGCCGAACTGGGCGCCGTCGCCGATGACCACGCTGCCCGAGATGCCGGTATGCGCCGCCATCACGCAGTTGCGCCCGACGCGCACGTTGTGGGCGATCTGCACCAGGTTGTCGATCTTGGTGTTCTCGCCGATCACGGTGTCGTCGAAGGCGCCGCGGTCGATGGTGGTGTTGGCGCCGACGGTCACGCCATCCTGGATGATCACCCGGCCGAGCTGGGGAATGTCGATCAGGCCCTTGGCCCCTGCCGTGGCGCCGAACCCCGGTTCGCCGATCACCGCGCCGGCCAGGATGCGCACCCGGTCGCCGATCAGGGCGAAGCCGATGGTCACGTTGGCGGAGATATCGCAGTCGCGGCCGATGGCGACCCCGGGCCCGATGACGGTGTTGGCGCCGATCGTGGTTCCGCGGCCCACCTGGGCGCCTGGCCCCACCACGACGCCGGGGGCAAGTCTCGCGCCCGCCTCCACCCTCGCCGTGGCGGCCACGGCCTCGCTCCCGCCCAAGCGCGGGCGGTGCAGGCGATTGGCCGCCAGGGCATAGGCGCCCTGGGGATTGGGCGTGATCAGCACGGCGCAGCCGTCAGGCGCCGCTTGGCGCTGCTTGGCGGTCAGAAAACAGGCGCCGGCCTGGCCGGCCTTCAGGTCGGCGGCGAAGCGACGGTCGGACAGGAAGGTGATCGTGTCGGGTCCGGCCTCGCTGAGGATCGCCACGCCGCCCACGGTGCGCGCGGCCGTCCCCGGATCGGCTAGCTCGGCGCCGGTGAGCGCCGCCAGCGCGCCGAGGCTGACAGGTCCGAGGTCTTCGAAGAAGCGCGGGTCGGGCATGGGGTCCTGGGGCCTAGCTCGGCCCGCGCCTGTTCTGGTCGGCGCCTTACCTGCGGGGCGGGGTCGCGGCGGGGGCGGCCGGGCGAGAGACGCCCGCGGACGGCGCCTGATCCAGCCGTTCGCGGTCGAAGGCGAACTGCGTGATCTTGGCGTTCAGCGCGGTCACCACCAAGCCCGTGAGGTCCATGGCGGGATTGGCGATCACCACGGCGTTGCGCTGCAGGAGCATCGAGCAGGCGCGCTGCTGATAAACCTGGCGGATCAGCGGCTCCATCTCCGTGCCGATGCGGCCGACGGCCTTCTGCTCGGTAGCGGAAACTTCGCGGTCGCGCTGCTGGGCCTTGCGCTGCAGGGCGTTGGCGCGGACCTGCAGGGCCGAGGCGCGCTGCTCGAGCACCGTGCGGTCCAAGGTGGCGCGCTGGCCCTCCAGGGTCTTGGCCTCATTGTCGATGCCGGTCTTTTCGCCGTTCAGCTCGGCGTTCACCTGGGCGACGATCTGCTGCATGCGGGTGTCGACGTACTTGCCCACCGTCGAGGTGGCGATGGCGCCTTCGATGGAGATGATGCAGACACCGGCCAGGGCCGGGCCGTGGGTGACCGCGGGGGCCGCGGCTTGCGCCAACGCGGACGGAGCCGTGGCCATGGAGATAGCCGCGACACAGGCCGCAGCGACGAAGGGTTTGAAAGTCATGTGTTTGTTAGAACCTGGTTGAGGTGGAGAACTTGAAAGTCTCGGTCTTGTCGTAGCTTTCCTTGGCCAAAATCTGGCTGAAGTCGAAGCGGATCGGACCCATGGGCGATCGCCAGAAGATGCTCAAGCCGGCCGATGCGCGCAGCGACAAGTCGTCCCGGATATTCGGATCAGGGAACAGAGCCGTGCGGCCGTTGGCGTCCAGCACGAATCCCTTGGTGAGGTCGTTGGTGTCCACCAGGCGCGGCCCGCGCTTGTCGACGTCGTCCAGCAGGCCGGCGGTGCCGACGTAGGTGAACAGGGCCGCCTTGATCCCGTACTGCTCGGGCAGGAAGGTCGGCACGGTGAGTTCCACCGCCCCGATGGCGTAGGCCTTGGCCCCCAGCGCGTCCTCGCGTCCGAAGCTGGTGTCGCGCGGACCGAGGCCCGCGGTCTCGAAGCCGGGGAAGGTGTTGCCACCCTTGTAGAAGCGGTCGTTGATCCGGACGTTGTCCCCCGCCCAGCCGCCGACGAAGCCCGCCGAGCCGGTGACGCTCAGGATGAAGTCGCGGGTGAAGCCGTAGTACCAGCCGCCGTCACCCTCGGTGCGGATGTAGTTCACGTCACCGCCGACGCCCGCGAGGTCCTGGTTGAGGGCCACATAGAAGCCGCGGGTGGCGTTGATCGGATCGTTGCGCCGGTCCAGCCGCAGGCCATAGCCGAACAGCGAGGTGAGGAACGAGCCACGCTGGTCGCAGAGCGTGGACGAGATCAGGCCGCTGACGCACAGCGAGTCGTCGATCTCCACCCGGTCCTGGCGCAGGGTGTAACGCGTCTGGCCCCGGGAATTCAGGCTGAGCGGGAAGTTCAGCCGCGCCGTCGTGCCCAGCGAGGTGGTCTTGTACGCCGAGTATTCCGACAGGTCGTAGCGGTAGGAATAGACGTCGAGGCCGGCGGCCAGCTCCCGGCCCAGGAAGCGCGGCTCGGTGAACGACAGGTCGACCTGCTGGCGAAGCGAGCCCAGGGACACCCGCGCGCGGACGTTCTGGCCACGGCCGCGGAAGTTGCGCTGGGTGATGCCCAGGTCGACCACCAGTTGGTCGACGGACGAATAGCCAGCGCTGAACGAGAGTTCGCCGGTGGGCTGTTCCTCGACCTTGACCTGCAGGCCGGTGCGGTCTGGCGCCGAGCCCGCCACCTCGGTGATCTCGACTTCCTTGAAGAAGCCCAGCGAGCGGACCTGGTTGCGGGACCGGTCCACCAGGGCACGGTTGTAGGCGTCGCCTTCCGTAAGGTTCAGTTCGCGCCGGATCACGTAGTCGAGGGTCTGGGTGTTGCCCACCACATCGATGCGATCGACGTAGACCCTGGGGCCCTCGCGGACCGAGAAGATCACGTCCACCAACCCGGCTTCGCGGTTGGCGGTGTAGCGCGGCCGAACATCCACGAAGGCGAAGCCCGCCGCGCCGGCCGCGAAGGTCAGGGCGTCGGTGGCTTGCTCGATGCTCTCGTCCTCGTAGGTCTCGCCCGAGCGGATCGGCACCAGGGCTTCGAGGATGGTTTTGTCGAGCTTCTGCAGCTCGGTCTCGACGGTGATCTTGCCGAACTTGTACTCCGGCCCCTCGTCCAGGGTGTAGTTGATGACGAAGCCGTTCTTGTCGGGCGCCAGCTCGGCGACCGCAGAAGACACCCGGAAATCATAGTAGCCGCGGTTGCGGTAGTGCTTGCGCAGCTGCTCGCGGTCATATTCCAGCCGGTCGGGGTCGTAGTTGGCGTTGGTGGAGAAGAATTTGTACCAACGGCTCTGCTCGGTCACGACCACGTCACGCAGGTCGTTGTCGGAGAACGCCTTGTTGCCCAGAAAATTGACCCGCAGGACCCCGCTCTTGGCGCCCTCGTCGATCTTGAAGATCAGGTCGACGCGCTTTTGCGGCAGTTCGACGATCTGCGGCGTCACGGTCGCCGAGATCCGGCCCGAGCGCCGGTAGAGCTCGACGATGCGCTGCACGTCCTGTTGCACGCGCGAGCGGGTGAAGATGCCGCGGGGCCGCACGCTGACCTCGTCGCGCAGCTTGTCTTCCTTCAGGCCCGAATTCCCCTCGAAAATCACCCGGTTGATGATCGGGTTCTCCAGCACGGTGATCGTCAGGTCGCCAGCGTTGAAGTCGATCTTCACGTCGGCGAACAGGTCCGTGCGGAACAGCGCCTTCAGCGCCAGGTCGATCTTCGCCGGATCCACCGTCTCGCCGAGTTGCACCGGCAGGTAGGAGACCACGGTCGATTGTTCGATCCGCTCGTTGCCCTTGACGATGATCCTCTGGACCACCCCGGACTGCTGCTGCACCTGGGCCATGGCGAGGCTTGGCACGACGATCGCGGTCGTCCCGAAAAGCAGGGCAATACCGGAGGCTAGCGCGGCGCTGCGGGCGCGGTGTCTGTGCATCGAATCAGCCGTTTGGGAAAGGGGCAGGTTAGGAGAATAGCCCGCCGAAGAGATTGAACACACGCAGGCGCTGCAGATCGTTCCAGGTGGCGAACAACATCAATCCGAGAACCAGTGCAAGGCCTACGCGGTACCCTGCCGCCTGAACCTTGGCGGCAAGAGGGCGCCGGGCGACCGCTTCGTAGGCATAGAAGAGCAGGTGTCCCCCGTCGAGCACAGGTATCGGCAACAGGTTGAGAAATCCGATGCCCACGGAGATGTTCGCCACCAGTTCCAGGGTGGTGATCAGGGCGTTCAGCGCCAGGGCCCCGGGGCCGGCGGAGGCCTCGACCGTCTTCTTGGCGATGTCGCCGGAAAGCTGCGCCATGCCGAGCGGGCCTGACAGTTGGTCGGCGTTCTCCCGGCCGGTGAACATGCGGCCCAGGTAGAGAACGGTGGTCTCGACCACGTTCCAGGTGCGCGCCACTCCGCCGCCCAGCGCCTCGATCGGGCCATAGCGCTTGATGGTCAGGTCGCCGGGCCGCTGCTTATATTCAAGGCCCAGCACCCCCAGGCGCTGCTCGTTGCCCAGGCGGTCGACGATCACCCCGCGCTCAGGCGTCGCGGTCAGCGCCACCTGGCGCCCGCCGCGCTCGACCACGAAGTCGATGGCCGTGCCAGAGCGCAGGAAGACGATGGTCTGCAGGGTGGGGAAACTGTCGATCCGCTTGCCGTCGGCCCGCACCACCACGTCGCCGGTCTGGAAGCCGCCGCGTTCGGCGGGGCTGCCAGCCTTGACTCCGTCCACCCGGGCGGGTGTCAGCGGCTCACCCAGCGCCATCAGCAGGCCAGCGAAGATCACGATGGCCAGGGCGAAATTGGCCAGTGGGCCGGCAGCGACGATGACGGCCCGCTGCCACAGGGGCTTGAAATGGAAGTAGCGCGACAGCGCCGCCTCCCCTTCCCGGGCCACCAGGTCGCGTCGCAGGGTCTTCAGATCGTCGGCGTCGGGAATGCTGGCGGCGTTGTCGTCGCCGGCGAAACTCACATAGCCGCCCAGGGGCAGCCAACCGATCCGCCACTCGACGCCCGCCTTGTCGCGCCACTGGGCGATGGCCCGGCCAAAGCCGATGGAAAACTTGTCGATGGCCGTGCCCAGGGACTTGGCGGCCAGGAAGTGGCCCAGCTCGTGCACCGTCACCACGATCCCCAGCACCACCAGGAAGGGGATGATGTAGACGAGCACGTTCTGCAGGAAGGACAGCATCTTGAGGGCTACTCCAGGGCCAAGCTGTTTCGGCGGATCACGACCTCATCCGCCACGCGGCGCGCCGCAGCGTCAGTCACCCGGGCCCCCTCGACGGCGTCGTCGTCGGCGCCCGCCGCCAGACCCTGGCGTTCCATGCGCTCCAGCGTATCGGCCACAACGCCGGCAATATCGAGAAACCCTATCTTTCGGTCAAGGAAAGCGGACACGGCGCGCTCGTTCGCCGCGTTCATCGCCGCCGGCGCGCGGCCCCCTGCCGCCAGGGCCTGCTTGGCGATGGCCAGGGCCGGGAACCGCTCGGGGTCCGGCTCTTCGAAGGTGAGCGGCCCGGACTTCACCAGGTCGAGCCTCGGCGCCGGCCACGGGAGGCGGTCGGGCCAGGCGAAGGCGCAGGCGATAGGCGCGCGCATGTCCGGCGGGCCGAGCTGGGCCAGGGTGGAGCCGTCGGCGTACTCCACCAGGCTGTGGATGATGGACTGCGGGTGGATCAGCACCTCGATGCGCTCCGGCGGCATGGCGAACAGGTAGGAGGCCTCGATCACCTCCAGGCCTTTGTTCATCATGGTCGCCGAATCCACCGAAATTTTGGCGCCCATGCTCCAGTTGGGATGGGCCAGCGCTTGGTCGGGCGTGGCGCCGGACATCTGCTGCCGGCTCCAGGTGCGGAATGGCCCACCCGAAGCAGTGAGGATCAGGCGCGTGACATGCGCCGCGCTCTGCGGATCGAGGACCTGGAAGATCGCCGAGTGCTCGGAGTCCACCGGCACGACCGCGCCGCCGGCCAGCTTGGCCATGCGCAGCAGCGAGGGGCCGGCGCAGACCAGGCTCTCCTTGTTGGCGAGCGCGATGACCGCGCCGGCCTTGGCGGCGGCCAGGGTGGGCGCAAGGCCCGCGAAGCCGACGATCGCCGACATCACCCATTGCGCCTCGGCCGCGGCCACGTCGGCCACCGCCGCCGAACCAGCCGCGGTCTCGATCCCCGAGCCCTTCAGCCGCTCCCGCAGCCGGGGCAGCGCGGCCTCATCCTGCACCACGGCGATCCGCGGACGCCAGCGCAAGGCCTGATCGGCCAGCCGGTCGGCGTTGCGGCCGGCGGTGAGCGCCACCACCTCCACCTCGACGCCCGCCTGCTCGAAGAGGTCCAGCGTCGAGACGCCGATCGATCCGGTGGAGCCGAGCACGCTGACACTGCGCGGCAGGTTCAATGGCCCCATCCCCATTGGTTCGCCAGGCGCGCGATGGCCATCACCACCACAGCGAACATCAGGCCGTCCACCCGGTCCAGCAGGCCGCCGTGGCCCGGGATCAGGTCGCCGGAGTCCTTCACGCCGAAGCGTCGCTTCAGCGCCGATTCCCACAGGTCGCCAGCCATGGTGGCTAGACCCACGGCCAGGCCGATGAGGGCCGCGGCCCATAGGTTGAGCTGGAAGCCCGGCATCACCGCCTGCGGCAGCGGGATGTCCAGGGCGGACGGCAGGGCGATCAGGGCGCCCATCAGCGCCGCGCAGCCGAGGCCGCCGACGAAACCCGACCAAGTCTTGTTGGGCGAGAAGCGCGGCCAGAGCTTGGGGCCCTTCAGCGCGCTGCCCACCGCGAACGCGCCGATGTCGGCGGACCAGGTGACCAGGAATAGCATCAGAGTCCACCACTCCCCCTGGTTGGTGGAGCGCAGCCAGATCAGGCAGACACAGGCCGGCGCGATGTAGGCGACCCCGAACGCGGCGTCCGCGGGCCGCTCGGCCACCCCGCGCGCCACCAGGGCGGCGGCCAGCGCGCCGGCGACAACAGCGCCCCAGGCCAGCAGGTCATGGCCCTGGTAGCTCAGGAACACCGCGGCCAGCACCGCGACGGTGACCGCGCCGGAAATCCGCGTCGGGGCCCGGGGCGCGCTCATCCCGCCCCACTCGATCGACAGGAGGGCCACGCCCACCGCGATCAGCACCAGGAACGGCCAGCCGCCGAACCACGCGGCGACCAGCACCGCGGGGCCCATCACCGCAGCGGAGGCGACGCGCAGGCCGAGATTGGACCAATTGAAGCGTTTAGCCTGCGGCAAGGACGTCATCGGCCACGACCGCGCCATAGCGTCGGTCTCGCGAGGCGAAGGTTTCGAGGGCGGCCTGCAGGTGTTCGGCCCCATAGTCGGGCCAGAGTACGTCCTGGAACACCAGTTCCGCATAGGCCGCTTCCCAGAGCAGGAAGTTGGAGAGCCGCTGCTCTCCGGAGGGCCGAATGATCACATCGGGCGGGGGTGAGCCAGCGGTGGCCAGGCGGCCGCCGAAAGCCCGGTCGTCGAGGTCGCAAGGCCTGGCGCGGCCGGCGGCCACTTCCTCGGCGAAGGCCCGCGCCGCGTCGGCGATGTCGGCTTGGCCGCCGTAGTTGAACGCCACATTGAGGAAGAAGCGGTCGTTGTGCGCGGTGCGCGCCTGGGCGTCTTCGATGATCTTCACCAGATCCGCGGAGAGACCTTCGCGGCGGCCGATGACCCGCACACGGACGCCTTCGCGTTCCAATCTCCCGATGTCGCTTTCGAAGTAACGCTTGGGCAGGGCCATGAGTTCGGCCACTTCGGCGGCGGGGCGGCTCCAGTTCTCGGTGGAGAAGCCGAACACCGTCAGCCAGCGGATGTTCAGATCCGGCGCGGCGGAAACGGTGCGCTTCAGCGCCTCCACCCCCGCCCGGTGCCCCAGCGACCTCGGCAACCCGCGCTGTTTTGCCCAGCGCCCGTTGCCGTCCATGACCACCGCCACATGCAGCGGCTGGCCCAGCGTCGTAGCCGGCGCGCCCGCGGACGAGGGGGTTTCAGGGGCTGGCATGGGCGTCGAAATTGATCCTATGGGGCGCGGGCGCCCGCACGACTAGACGTGCATGATCTCTTGTTCTTTGGTTTTCAAGGCTTCGTCCACGTGCCGGACAGCCTCGTCGGTGTGCTTCTGCACCTCGGCTTCCATGCGCTTGTGTTCGTCCTGATTGATGGCGCCGTCCTTCTCCGCCTTCTTCAGGTCGTCGTTGGCGTCGCGGCGCACGTTGCGGACAGATATCTTCTGCTGCTCGGCGTATTTGGAGGCCAGTTTGGCCAGGTCCTTGCGGCGTTCCTCGGTCAGCGGCGGCACCGGGATGCGCAGGGTCATGCCATCGACGATCGGGTTCAGCCCCAGGCCGGCGGCGCGAATGGCCTTCTCGACCGGTCCGACCATGGTCTTGTCCCAGACATTGACCGAAATCATGCGCGGCTCGGGCACGCTGATCGCCGCCACCGCGTTCAGCGGCGAGGTCGAGCCATAGGCCTGGACCTGAACCGGATCCAGCAGGCCGGCGTTGGCGCGGCCGGTGCGCAGGCCGGAGAACTCCTCCTTCAGCGAGGAAACAGCCTTGTCCATCCGCTCGCGGTAGGTCTTCAGATCAGGCTTGGCCATGGCGTTTCTCCTCGTCTCTTGTCGTTAGGCGGCGGTCGGCGGAGTGTCGCTGATAACGGTGAAGGTGCCCTTGCCGTTCAGCACCTTGCGTAGGGAATCTTCCTCGCGGATCGAGAACACCACGATCGGGATGCCGCTCTCGCGCATCAAGGCGATGGCGGCGGCGTCCATGACCTTCAGATTTTGCGACAGCACGTCCTGATAGGTCAGGTGATCGTAGCGCGTCGCGGCCTTGTCCTTCTTGGGATCGGCCGAATAGACCCCGTCGACGCTGGTGCCCTTCAGCAGGGCGTCGCAATTCATCTCGGCGGCGCGCAGGGCGGCGGCGGTGTCGGTGGTGAAATAGGGGTTGCCGGTGCCGGCGGCGAAGATCACCACCCGCCCCTTGGCCAGATGCCGCACGGCGCGACGGCGGATATAGGGTTCGGCGATGGCCGACATCGGGATGGCGCTCTGCACCCGGGTGTCCACGCCCAGCTTCTCAAGCGCGTTCTGCATGGCCAGGGCGTTCATCACGGTGGCCAGCATGCCCATATAGTCGGCGCTGGCCCGTTCCATTCCCGCCGCGGCCGTCGACAGGCCACGGAAGATGTTGCCGCCGCCTATCACCAGGCAGATCTCGGTGCCGCTCTTGGCCACCCGGGCGATGGCCGCGGCCACGGTGTCGACCGTATGCATGTCGATGCCATAGCCCTGCTCGCCCATCAGGACCTCGCCCGAGACCTTGAGCAGCACCTTCTTGTAGCGGCGCTTGGTGCTGTCAGTGGACATGTGAGGTCTCGTTTCGCGGAATCGGGCAGGGCCATCATAGACGAAGGGCGCGTCCGGCTTCAAAGCCGAACGCGCCCCGATAGTCACGCAGTATCTGTTGTCAGGCTTGCGAGGCCATCATCGACGCGACTTCCGACGCAAAGTCGGGACCTTCGACCTTCTCGACGCCTTCGCCCAGAGCCAGGCGCACGAAGCCGGCCAGGTGCAGGCCGGGCGCGCCCAGTTCCTTGCCGGCGTCGGCGACCAGTTGCTCGATGGTCACGTCCGGGTTCATGACGAACGGCTGCTTGGTCAGCACCACGTCCTTCTGGAACTTGTTGATCTGGCCTTCCACGATCTTGGCGATCATGGCTTCCGGCTTGCCTTCTTCC